>SKUN01000168.1 GCA_007129945.1 Bacteroidales bacterium | reverse complement strand
TTTTAATGCCATCCGTATCAACGGGGGCATCGGTCATGTAAAGTCTGAGCTTACCGTTCTCTCCGTCCATTGTGTTTTCGTCTGCATCACATGCGGCCATAAAAAAGACCGGCAACACTGCAAGCAAGGCAAATTTCCATTTTCTTAACATAATGATTGTTTTTTTAGGTGAATAATTCCTGTTGTCTGTTATCAAGACGCACGGAAATGCCAAATGGTTGGAACGGAAATGCAGCGTAGCGTTTGACCGGAGGTACTGGTTGCCGTCGGACGGCAGGTGCCGGTCAGCACCTGACCGGAGTTGCCGGTTGTCGTTGGACGGCAGGCCCCGGTCAGTGTTGCAGAGGTGCAGGCTATCGCCGGATGTGATAATGGAGGGAAACGCTAAGCTGGAATGAAAGCAGTCTGGTATTGTTCAGGCTTGCCGGGGTATAATCACTTCCGGCAAACACGTTTTTCAGCCCGTAATTGGCAAATATCCCCGTGTGCAATTCAAATGGGCCCGCAATCGGATGGAGGTATCCAAGCCCGGCGATCACACCATAATCTGTATTGGTGTATTGACCTGATATCTCTTCCGCCTGCCCGTTGATCTGCTGCTCTGCATTTCGGATGTATGCACTGTAGCCCCCCCCGTGTACTACCCAGGGGCGCTGGTCCCATGGCGTGAAAGAAAAGAGTACCGACAACCTGGAGTAATCCAGCTGAAATTCCGTTGATACATACTGCCCGCGGATGTACTCATTATACCGCTGCCGGTTTTTTGCAAGAAGATCCAGTCCCGCCTGCACCCTCAGCCGCGGAAGCAGGTGGCCGCCTGCCACAATTCCATAGGATCCCCCGTAGGAGGCGCGGGTGTCCGTAATATCATTTGAGGACAAGCCGCCAATGGTTTTGCTGTTGAGCATCCAGGTATTTCCCATCTGTCCGTTGAGCCCCACAAAAAAAGCAGGATGTTGCCCCGCGATGTCAATGCCAGCGATGTCGGTATCCGGAATGTCATCTTTATGCCTGGCAGCCAGGTAGGTGCTTATGGTCTTTTCGTCCTGTTGGCTGTCTGTCACAAAGCCCGGTTTTGCTATCATAAACGCCGGCATATTCCGGGTATCATCCAGCATATCCGGGGCCTCAGCCAGGGTCGGCCTGGTTGTTCTTTCACCTTCAGCCGGCAGCTCAACCAACCGCTCAACCGGCTCTTTTTGCATTAAGTCACTTTCTGCCAGCTGTAAAGTCACCCGTTGATCTGTACCCGGGATGCGATCCGGTTGGATTCCGGGTATCCGGTCTGGTATGACGGCATCCGGACGATCCGCAACTTGCGGCCTGTCCGGTCCACTTAAATCAGAAAGAACAAAATAATGCAGCATGGTGGCTGATGCCAGTAGCAACAGGAATGAAGCGGCGACTGCCCGCAGCATGAAGGGGATATTTCTCCGGCTGGCATTCAGGCTGCCTTCCACTCTGCCCCAGACTTTATCCAGATCCAGTTCATCCTGTATCCCTTCCCAGACTTTCTCAGGCGGGTCTTCCCGGCCTGATTCCATCCATTGCTTATATCGTTGGTTAAAATCCATCGCGTTTAATTTGGTTTATCCACCCATTGCTGCAAAAGCATTCTGGCACGGCTGTATTGAGACTTGGAGGTGCCGGTGGTGATGTTGAGCTTTTCAGCAATCTCTTTATGTGTATATCCTTCTACCGCAAAAAGATTAAAGACGATGCGTGCTCCTTCAGGCAACTTTTTTACCTGTTTCAGAATGTCGCCTGCTTCCATATGATTCGGTGCAGTCCACTTGTTCGGGCTTTGGCTTTGTTCAGTTACTTCGTTTTCAATGAATAAATCCGTTCTGTTTTTTTTTCGCAGGATGTCAATGGCGGTGTTGGTAACAATCCGCCGTATCCATCCCTCCAGCGATCCCGACCCGCTGAAACCACTGATGTGCCGGAATACTTTTACAAAAGCCTCCTGCAGCATATCCTGCGCAAGCGGTCGTTCCCCGGCATAGCCCATGCATATGCCGTACATTTTACGGGCATACTTGCGGTACAATACCTCCTGGAAGTGTCTGTCATCTCTTTTACAGCCTTCCAGGATCTTCTCTTCCGGGTACAGATCCAGCCGCATAAAGCGTCCTATTCAATAACAAGCGTAAAAGCGTGTGGCAACCTGGCTGATATATTGTTAAACAGCCCCGGGTTGATATTCTCATTGATCAGTAAAAACTCATCTCCGTCAGCATCATATACCATGGCATTAACAATCATGCCATAATTGACCAGTCGCATCAGGGATCCGGTGTCCAGTTCAATACTGCCCTGTGAATCTTCCTCCGTGGCCAGTGCGAAATTTATCTGGTTTCCCCTGGTTTTTGCCCGGATGCGGACCTGCTCCCCCGGGCTGTAATCGTAAATGACCGGAATTTCACCATGGGCAGGATGGGTATAACTCCCCCGCATAACCAGCGACGAGAGGTCATCGGTTCCAAGGTGCAATGTGATCTCAATGAAATAATAATTGCCTTGTGGAATATCGAAAGATATATTCGGCTGTAGGGACGGATCAGCGAGATCGATTTCGTAGGCCGACGAAAAATCGGTCATGAAGTAAATGTGTTCCTGTCCCTGGGTTCGTCTGCCTTCGAATTCGATGTTCTCAATAACCATGGTACCGCTGTCCAGAACAAAACGGTCGGGGCGGCCGGCACCCGGATTCTGTGCTGTTTCATCCTGCACTGTTATTATCTCCGTTTGCCCGTTTTGCAAGTCTTTGTCTCCTGACAACTCAAAACCTGTCATGCTGAAATCAAATTTCAGTTTTGCAGGAAGTTTGTCGGGGTCGGGATCCGTTATTTTTTCGCATCCTGCGAAAGCAAACAACAGCGCAAGGGTCAGGAGAATAAATCCCGGTGTACTTTTTATATAATTCTGACCGGCTTTTATATAATTCTGGTTGGATGGGTGCATTGGTTTAATTTTTGATGATGATTCCGATAACTATTAATCAGACGATAAAATTAGGCAAAAGGTTGCAAAGATTATCTTTACTTTTGTGGTCTTGTTTGTGGCTTGAAAAACAAACACTGAAAACAGAAAAATATCATATGACCCTAAAAAAGAATGCCTTCCGGATCAGTTTTGTGCTGTTTATAATGGTTTTTATTGCCGGAGGCTGCGCTGCCCTTCATCAGCTGGACGAAAAGGCCGAAGCTGCTGACCAGGTTTATGAAACCGGAGACCCCGCTGAGGCACTGGCCGCCTACGAGGAGGTGATCGCTGCCTATGAAGCGCAGGAAGAAAGTGTGCCCCCACGTATTTACAGAAGGGCCGGCCTGCTGGCTTATGAACTCGGGGATACCGGTAAAACGCTTGACTACCTGGGGGAGATCCGCAGGACGCCCCATGCCGATGCCGCCACGCACGCTGCTTTGGCCAGGTCCTACCGCGAAATTGACAATTTATCACTGGAGATTACTTCACTGGAGAATTACGTGGATAATTATCCTGACGGGGAGGAGATTGATGAGATGCGGGCCATGTTGTTCGAAACGCTGGCAGAAAGCCGTAATTATGAAGAGGCCTATGGTTTGTGGCCTGAACTGGATCGTACGTACCGTCAGGATGAGGAAATGTTGGCTGTTTACATGGAAGTGAAACAGGAACTTGGCTACGAAGAAAGTGTGACGGAACTTGCAGAAGAAATTCTGGAGGTGAACCCTCACAATGCCACAGCGCTTGAATGGCTTGCCAGGAAGCACTTCCGGGAGGCTGATGAGCGTTATAACAGGGAAATGGCGGCCTACGAGGAAAACCGCACCCACCGGCAATATGCCCAACTACTGGAGGCTTTGGAGATCGTAAATACTGACCTGCATATTGCCCTGGATTATTTCAAGCGTTTGTTTGAGCAGGAACCCCTGCCTGAATATGCAAGGTATATCGCCAATATCTATGAGCGGTTCCAGGACGAGGAAAAGGCTGACTATTACCGGGATAAAGCCAACAGTTAGCAGCCCGCCACCCCCGGTTTGCCGACTTCACCTCCGGCTGTCTGATAACCCGGCGAAAAATCCCTACCTTTGTAGCTTACCAATCTTTTTTGGCAATGGAAAGCATCAATAGAATCGGTGTATTGACTTCCGGGGGAGATGCTCCTGGTATGAATGCCGCAATCCGTGCGGTGGTAAAAGCCGGCCTTCACTATGAAAAGGAAGTGCGGGGAATACAGAAAGGTTTTCTCGGGCTTATTGAAGATCTCATCAAACCACTCAGCAGCCAGGATGTATACAATATCATTCATCGCGGAGGTACCATCCTGAAAAGTGCACGCTGTGAAGCGTTCAGAACAAAGGAGGGGCGTCAGAAGGCGTTTGACACAATGAAGGCCCGTGGTATTGACGCCCTGGTAGCCATCGGTGGTGACGGAACCCTTACCGGGGCAAGGGTTTTCGGGACAGAATTTGGTGTTCCGGTAATCGGACTGCCGGGAACCATAGATAACGACCTGTATGGTACCGACTACACCATCGGGTATGATACTGCCGTGAATACTGTTGTTACTGCTGTAGACAAGATCCGTGATACGGCTCACTCACACGACAGGCTTTTTGTCGTGGAGGTGATGGGGCGGGATGCCGGGTTCATCGCCC
>SKUN01000027.1 GCA_007129945.1 Bacteroidales bacterium | reverse complement strand
GCATGAATCGCGCTATTCGAAAGATTCAATCGATTTGCGAATGATTTCCACGCATTCCATCAATTGCTCTTCAGTGATCACGAGCGGTGGTGCAAAGCGGATCTTGTCACCATGGGTCGGTTTGGCCAGCAATCCGTTTTCGGCCATCTTCAGGCACACATCCATGGCTGTTTTATCTCCTTTGGGCTTGATGATGATGGCATTCAGAAGACCTTTGCCCCTCACCAGCGTCAGCATATCCGACTTAATGGCCCGCAACTCTTTGCGAAGCAGTTCTCCCAGGCGTTCTGCCCTTTCGGCAAGCTTCTCCTCGATAATTACATCAAGGGCTGCCATGGCTACTTTCGCTGCCACCGGGTTACCGCCGAATGTGGAGCCGTGCTCACCGGGCTTGATCACCAGCATGACATCGTCATTGGCCAGTACGGCTGATACGGGGTACAATCCGCCACTGATCGCTTTTCCGAGGATCACCACATCAGGTTTGATATTTTCATGGTCACAGGCCAGCATCTTTCCTGTGCGGGCAATACCGGTCTGTACTTCATCTGCGATGAAGAGTACGTTGTGCTTTTTACATAGTTCGTGTGTTTTGGTCAGGTAGCCTTCATCAGGTACAAATACACCGGCTTCTCCCTGGATGGGTTCAAACAGGAAACCCGCCACGTTGGGGTCTTTCAGTGCCTCTTCCAGTGCATCCACATCATTGTAGGGGATACGGATAAAGCCCGGGGTGAAGGGGCCGTAGTCTTTATACCCATCAGGATCGTTTGAAAAGGATACGATGGTGGTGGTTCGTCCGTGGAAGTTGTTCTCGCAAACCACGATCTTGGCCTGATTCTCCGGTACGCCTTTTTTCCGGTAGGCCCATTTGCGGCAAAGCTTGATGGCGGTTTCCACAGCCTCAGCACCGGTATTCATGGGAAGGACTTTGTCGTATCCGAAAATGTCTGTGATGTATTTCTCATATTGCCCCAGCACATCATTATGGAATGCGCGGGAGGTCAAAGCCAGCTTTTGGGCCTGTTCCGTCAGGGCACTCACAATTTTTGGGTGGCAATGCCCCTGGTTGACTGCCGAATAGGCTGACAGGAAATCATAATATCTTTTCCCTTCCACATCCCATACGAAAACGCCTTCGCCGCGCGACAATACCACGGGTAAAGGATGATAGTTATGTGCACCATGCTTTTCTTCCAGTGCAATTGCTTGTTTCGAGGTAATCTTTTCTGAGGTACTCATGTGTGATTATCTTTTAAATAATAGATCATTAAAAAAACAATCTTGTATGGAAATACAGATTGTTCATCTTGTTCAAGACAGCGCAAATATAGGGAAACGGGAGGATATATAAAAATTTAATTTCTCCGGAGGGCTGCTGCAGAGGATGTCAGGAGAGTGCTGCAGAGGATTGGAAGGGAGTTTCTCCAGGTGATGCCGGGACAGTGTTGCGGAGGGTTTGAAAAAAGACCGGCAGCGTTCCCGAAGGAAGCGCTGCCGGTCGCCATCACTCATCACCCGATCTTAAATACCAATTATCGTTTATCAGTTATCGTTTATCAGTTATAATATATCAGTTATTGTTTAGCAGCTTCATACCTGCGTGATACTTCATTCCAGTTAACTACTTCCCAGAAGTTGCTCAGGTAATCCGGGCGGCGGTTCTGGTATTTCAGGTAATACGCGTGTTCCCAGACATCCACCCCAAGAATTGGCTGGCCTTTTGCATCGGCCACATCCATGAGTGGGTTGTCCTGGTTGGGGGTGCTGGTAACCTGAAGTTCTCCGCGGTCATCCACTATGAGCCACGCCCATCCGCTTCCGAAGCGTGTGGCTCCGGCGCGGTTAAATTCTTCCTGGAAATTTTCAAAAGATGAAAAGCGATTTTCAATGGCTGATAACAATGCACCTGATGGTTTTCCTCCCCCGTCAGGGCTCATGATTTCCCAAAAAAAGTTGTGATTCCAGTGACCACCTCCGTTATTACGGACAGCCGTCGGATGCTGGCTCATATTTCTGAATATTTCCTCCAGCGACATATGGGCCAGTTCAGTGCCCTCGATGGCATTGTTCAGGTTGTTTACATATGCCTGATGGTGCTTGCCGTGGTGGATTTCCATGGTTTGCTTGTCAATGTATGGTTCAAGCGCATCATGGGCATAAGGTAAATCCGGTAGTGCGTGTTTTTCATGGTGTGTCATAGTGATATCTCCTTTTTTATTGTTTGCAATTTCCTTAATGGGCAGTTGCCACGCGGTTAAAGCAATGACAACAAGCAGTATCATTATTGAACGGATTGTATTCATTTGATTCATGGCAAATCTGTTTTTTCTATTACTACTATTTTTATTTAGACTTTATATTGATAACATGAACGACAAGATTTTGTTCAATTGGGAGGAATCATATCCTGCTTCAAAGTATGGAAATGCCGTTTTTATGCCTTTGCACTGCGGGTATTCAGTCGGCCAACAGCACGACTGCGCAGGAGATACAAAAGTCCTGGATCGTTTTCAGTGTGCTGGTCTGTTCCCGGTCGCCAGACTGTCTGCAACCGTGATATAGGGTGAGAGGCGCCTCCAGTCTTTTTCATCGATCAGGTGGGACCGGCGGATATCTTCGGTTGACCGGAAAGGGCCGTGTTGTTCGCGGAGCCTCAGTATGGCATTGACCTGGTTGCGGTTCAGGTACGGATGCCTGATCAGGTCAGAAAATGTGGCCTTATTCAGATCTATTTGGCGGTTGCTGTAGCTGGGATCAATGAAAAGGTGGGATTTGATCTGCTGGTAGTGACTGGAGTCCAATCCGTACACCTCGAGCAATTGCCCTGTTTCGTAAAAACCCCCGACCAACTCCCTGTAACGTACGATCCGGCTGCTGAAAACCGGTCCGATACCCGGCACCCGCCTGAAAGCTGCGGAATCGGCGCTGTTAATATCCAAAGCAATAGCGGTTCGGGCAACAGGTTCATCAGTATTGATCCCGGACCTATCCCCACCCGCCACTGTGGGTCTTTCCTTCCCGTCCATTTCGCCCTTTCCGCTCATTTCGTTCTGTGCGTTCCCGTGATACCCTGAAGGGCTTTCCCCTCCGGAAGACGGCGACTGTCCGGGAGGGTTTCCATCGGCCCGGTCGGGCAGGTCAATGTAAGGAGCCAGCTGATCGAACAAATCATCTGTCATGGTGTAGATTCGCTGGAGATCTTCTTTATATCGAAAGCTTCCTCCCGCTGCCAGATAGTTCCCTATGGTCCGCCCCAGGTTTTCCGGGGCACCCATTTCCTCCCATCCCTCCGGGGGCAAAGTGTTTGGGTCAAACCGGAAAGGCTCCAGGGTTATTCGCCTTGTGTTGTCATTATCAATGCTTTGTCCCGCCTCATCTGTGGCCTGGCCCGTTTTGGCGATTTCATCCAGGCCGGCTTCCAACTGCTCAATTTCGGAAATAAATGCTTTCCGGTCAGGGGGATTTCGGAGCTTCCACCTCGTGATCAGGCTGGAAGACACCGGGGTCAGGATGATCAGCAGCAGCAAAACAATAATACCCCGTTGTTGTGAACGGCTAAAAAATATCCAGTCTTTGATTAACATTATTTTCAGGTGAAATAACCATTATTGAAAACACAAGTATAAATAAATAAGACAGAATTTATGATTGCGACAGGATTGTTTTCCGCGCACCGGAAATAATTTTGCTGCGATTGGTTTTTGCGTATTATTTCATATTTTTGGCTTTTTTTAAGAATAACACTTTGATCTATGTCTTCTCCAGAAATTGAAAGCCGTGATGGCTTTACCAGTCGCTTTGGTATTATATGTGCGGCAGCAGGTTCAGCAATTGGCTTAGGAAATATCTGGCGCTTCCCTTATATCGTCGGTGAGAGTGGGGGGGGCGCTTTTTTATTGATCTATCTCGGGTTCATTCTTCTTTTGGGCATCCCTGTGATGATGTCCGAGTTTGTGATCGGCCGGCGCGGCCAGCGCAATGCACTGGGTTCTTTTAAGCGACTGGCTCCGGGAACTCCCTGGTACCTCGTGGGGGTTATGGGTATTGTGGCCGCTTTCATGATCCTGGCCTTTTACAGCACCATTGCCGGCTGGACGCTGGCTTATGTGGTTCGCTCTGTGTCCAACGCCTTTGCAGGGATGACTTCTCAGCAAATATCTGCGGAGTTTGGTACATTCCATACAACGACTTTCTGGCCGCTTTTTTACCAGTTGGTTTTTATGGTGATGACGGCATGGATTATCCTTGCCGGTGTGAAAAAGGGTATTGAAAGGTATGCCAAGGTGCTGATGCCGTTTCTGGTCTTGCTGCTTGTGATTATGGCCATTCGCTCCATTACATTGCCCGGATCATCCATGGGGCTCTCATTTTTGTTCAAACCTGACTTTTCAGCGGTAGATTCCAGTGTGGTGCTTTCCGCCCTTGGCCAGGCTTTTTTCTCCCTGAGTATCGGGATGGGGGCACTGATTACCTACGGATCCTACATCCAGAAAAATAACAATCTCAGCAACATTTCCATCCAGGTTACACTGGCCGATACCCTGATCGCCATCCTGGCCGGGGTGGCCATTTTCCCGGCAGTGTTTGCCTTCAACCTGGATCCGGCAGATGGCCCCGGGCTGATCTTCTCAGTACTGCCGAATATTTT
>SKUN01000002.1 GCA_007129945.1 Bacteroidales bacterium | reverse complement strand
TTGGTCGGCGCTGCCGTACCAATTTTCAGTTCCCGGTAGAACTGACGGGCATCGGCTGATATAATTCCGGTGTTGAGTTCTCCGGCAATATCTATGCTCAGGTCGGTTTTGCCCACTGCTGTGGGGCCGGTAATAATGACCAGGGTTTTATTTATCTTGTTCAAAATCATCCCGTTGGTTTCCCTGGTCTTCCTCAGAAAAATCATCCTCTCCTTCCACCTGATCAAACCCGGACAGATCTCCCGGAGCCTCCTCAACTTCACTGAAACGAAAATCCTTTTCCGGTTCCACGCCCGGTAGTTGTTTCGGTGTAGCCGTCAGTTCCCGGGGAACACCACCCTCACGTCGGGTAAAGGCCGGATAAACGGTATTTATGTCAGCCTTTTGGATTTTAACCATTTCAATGTAAAAAGTCCATTGATTCAACGAGTCATACACAAAAAGCAACCGTTGGTGGGGGTCATCAATATAATCTTTCAGCAAGGCATCCTGCATAAGGGGCGGGGTACGGTTCTCTCCGGGAACAGTGTTTGTGTCGGTCAGCCTGATCTCTTTAAGTTTTCGAAAGCGGTGATCACACAGGTAAAAAGAGGCCAGCATTCCGGGATCAAGCCCAAGGTTCCCCAATAGTGCCTGGTGAAAATCCTCAAAAGTCTGATCTGCGCGCAATGCAATCTCCCGTAAAAAATCGGTATGGTCTTCGAATTTAATTTTAAACTTATAAATCAGCATAAAAGCGGGTTTGGTGCCGCGAAATAAAGCATTATCTGCACAAAGATAAAGATTAATTCAATGATTTTTTCAGGGTGAGCCCCAATTTCTTCCCTTCTTCCTTCATTCTGCAAAGGGCTTCAGTCCTGTCATTGGAAATTTCGCCCTCAAGTATCGCCTCCCTGATGGCGGTCTTGATTTCCCCGACCTCGCGACAGGGGGGCAGTCCGAAAGCCTCCATGATATCCTCCCCGGATAGCGGTGGTTGCCAGTTACGCAGCCTGTCCTTTTCTTCAATCTCTTTCAGCTTGCGCCTGACATTCTCAAAGTTCGCCAGGTATCTCTTTACTTTTTCAGGATTGCCCGAGGTTATATCAGCCTCGCATAACGTCATCAGGTCATCAATATCATCGCCCGCCTCAAAAAGCAACCTTCTGACGGCTGAATCCGTCACGATACTTTCTGTCAGGGCAATGGGCCGGAGATGTAGTAACACAAGTTTCTGCACATACCGCATCTTTTCATTCATGGGAAGTTTCAGCCGCCTGAATATTCCTTTTACCATTTTTTGACCGGCGAACTCGTGCCCGTAGAAGGTCCAGCCAATCTGCGAGTCAAACCGCCTGGTTACCGGCTTGGCAATGTCATGCAGCAGGGCCGCCCACCTCAGCCACAGATCTTCAGATTCCACCGCCACATTGTCAAGCACCTGAAGGGTATGGAAAAAATTATCCTTGTGGGCTTTGCCGTCGATCTCATCCACCCCGTAAAGGGCATCCAGTTCCGGGAAAAAATGTTTCAGTAACCCGGAAGAACGAAGCTTTTTGATCCCTCTGCCGGGGGCCGGAGAAAGCATGATCTTGTTGAATTCATCCATCACCCTTTCAACCGATACAATGGTGATGCGTCCGGCATGGCGCTGAATCGCCTCAAAAGAAGAAGCATCCACATGAAAATCCAGCTGGGCCGCGAAACGGATGGCCCGCATCATCCGCAATGGATCATCGGAATAGGTCACATCAGGGTCCAGTGGAGTCCGGATACGGCAGTCCCGAATATCCTGCATTCCGTCAAAAGGATCCAGCATACGCCCGAAATCATTCCGGTTAAGGCTCACTGCCATGGCATTGATGGTAAAATCACGGCGTCGCATATCATCCTCCAGGCTTCCATCTTCCACAATGGGCTTGCGGGAGCTGGCGCGATAAGACTCTTTTCGTGCTCCCACAAACTCAATCTGCCACTCCCTGTGCCTCAGCATGGCCGTACCAAAGCTCTTGTAAACCTTCAGTTTATCGGCCTTGTTTAGCTTTTCCGCCACCCGTTTTGCCAGTTCCACACCGCTGCCGGCCACCACGATGTCAATATCGGTGGATGGTCTGTCCAGGATCTGGTCACGGACCCATCCGCCGATCACATAGGAATGGACTCCCAGCTCTTCCGAAGCCTGAGAAACCACCTGAAAAATTGTATTGCTCAGTTTTTCTTTCAAAAAAAGTAAGGTTGATTAGGTACAGGAAAGATATTAATTTCTGAGAATATGCATTTCTCCGCTTTCGTCAATCCTGACAATCGACGAAGGTTTGGGACGGCTGATAACGTCCTGCTCCAGGGGTACTATATAATCCACACTATTTTTGACCTCCTGGCTGACCACCCTGAAAGAATGGGGATTGGGTGCCCCGCTCACATTGGCTGAAGTGGAAGTGACGGGGCGGCCGAAAGCACGAAGCATCTCCTGGCAGAACTGATGATTGGGAATCCGGATGGCAATGGATCCGTCAACAGCCATCACATTTTTAGGCAAATTGCAGGCTTCGGGATATATTATCGTTAACGGTTCAGAAACGCTGCTTATCAGCTCGACCACAATTTCAGGTACCTCTTTCACATATTTCTGTAACATATCCAGGTCACTCACCAGGATAATCAATGATTTATCCACCAGCCTCTCCTTTATACGATAGACCTTCTCAACTGCCCGTGAATTTGTGGCATCACAGCCTAAGCCCCAAATGGTATCCGTGGGATAGAGAATTGTACCTCCTCCCTGCAATACATCCACCACCTTTTTTATGTCAAACTCCTGGTTATGCATCTTAATTATTCAAGTTAACAACAGGTATGGATCAATGATCCGTAAAACCCTGTCAAAAAACCACTCAGTTATCTAATTATGGATATATTCAATTGTTGTGCCAAATTCTTCTTTTTCAGGAATCATTTTCAGGCTTATTTTCTGACCACCCCATTTTCGGTCCAAACAACCTTATTTTTCTTTACCTCCCTGCGAATGGCCTTGTTCTCCATGATGGCTGACAATTGCCTGTAAGGTCTGTTGTGATCCAGGTGAACACAGATGGCACTGTAACGGATCTGCCGTCCTTTTATCCCCGCATTCATCAATCGCTCTCCAAGCTCCCTGTCCAACCCCCCGTACTTCATATCCTCATTGTAACCGTTCACTTTTAAAACATCCGCCCTCCAGCCACTGACATTGTGTCCGTTCCACGTAGTCCTGGTCGGGGTAATCCTGTTCAATAAATCCGCTGTCGCGGGATTGCGGACCAGCTTGATGAACTTACTGCTCAGGGGCTGTCCGGTTTTCAAAAGCCACCGCAATTCAAAAGGCCTTTGGGAATCCACCTCTTCCCTGGTAATTGTTTCTGAAACCGTTCTGTTCAGTTTGATATTTCCTCCACTCAGGAAGCATCCCTTACGGTGGTATCTGAGGTGCTGTTCCACGAAATCCTTCCGGGGAATGCAGTCACCGTCACTGAAGATCAGATAATCCGCTTCCGTTTCCCGGATTGCCTGGTTCAGGATCCGGCATTTTCGGAATCCTTTATCCGGCTGCCAGGTGTGATGCAAATTTAACCCACTGTTTTTCTGGTAATACCTGATCAGGTCAGCTGTTTCCTCTCCTGATCCATCATCGGCAATGATCAGGTCAAATGCTTTGAACGTCTGCGCCATATAACCCCATAGAACCTTTTCCAGCCAGCGGGGATGGTTGTAAGTACTCAGAATTACCGCAACTTCGGGCAGACGTTTCACTTGTTTTCCTCCCGCTTATGATCCAGAATCAACTGATGCAGCCGGGCATATTTCTGAAAACACAGAAACGCAGCCTGTCGGCTCACCACCAACCCCATGTACCCATCCAGAAACCCGTGTTTTACCAGGTAGTACTGAATAAATCGCCATACGGGTTTGTAAAAAACTTTCCAGGTTGAACAGGAAACACCCCTTTCAAAGGCCTCTCTGGCCGCAATGCTGCTAAAACGGTTAATGGTTTCGACATGCTCTTCCAGTGAATCACACATCCAGTGAAGCAGATCTCCCTTAAGAAACCCGGTGGCAGCATCTGATTGCATCTCTACCCTGTCATGGGGGTTCACTCCACCCCATTTTCCTTTTCGCCTGTCAAACAGCCTTAGCTTTCTGTCGGGATAATAGTTTGTATGACGCATCCATTTCCCGCAAAACCTGTTCAACCGGTTAAATCGATAAGCATCGTGCGTCCATTGATCTTTTATCGCCAGGATGGAAGAAGCCAGTTTATCCGACAGGGCTTCGTCCGCGTCCAATGACAATACGTGGTCGAAGGAGGCCAGGCCAAGTGCAAAATTCTTCTGCTCCACATATCCCAGAAATGGCTGGGTAAAAAACTTTACTCCCAGATCTTTACAGATTTCAGGTGTTCGGTCTGACGAACAGGAGTCCACCACCACGATTTCATCGGCAACCGGCTGAACAGACCGGATGCAGCGTTCAATGTGTTTTTCTTCATTGAGGGTGATGATAACCCCGGAAACAGAAGGCATTTTCACTCGTTTTGAAGCAAATGTAAGATATTTTTCATTAGACTGCCACCTGATGCTCCCGCAAGGCCTCATTCAGGCTGGTCTTACGGTCAGTGCTGGCTTTTCGTTTGCCGATGATCAGGGCACAGGGGACCTGGTAGGTCCCTGCAGGAAACTGCTTGGACATGGTTCCGGGAATCACCACCGCACGCTCCGGCACATACCCCTGGTGTTCAACTGGCTCCGGCCCGCTCACATCAATGATTCTGGTTGACCCGGTCAGCACCACATTGGCCCCGAGCACAGCCTCTTTTTTCACATGCACACCCTCCACAACAATACAGCGTGAACCGATAAAGCAATTGTCCTCAATGATCACCGGGGCTGCCTGAACCGGTTCAAGCACCCCACCGATGCCAACACCGCCGCTGAGATGAACTCCCTTTCCGATCTGGGCACATGAACCAACTGTAGCCCAGGTATCCACCATGCTGCCACTGTCCACATAGGCGCCGATATTCACATAAGAGGGCATCATAATCACATCCGGGGCAAGGTAAGCCCCGTGACGGGCAATGGCGTGGGGCACAACACGTACACCAAGCTCTTTATAGCCTTTTTTCAGGGGCATCTTGTCATGAAACTCAAAGGGACCCACCTCAATGGTTTCCATCTTTCTGGTAGGAAAATACAAAATGACCGCTTTTTTAACCCAGTCATTGACGACCCATCGGTCCGCTGCGGGGTAAGCCACCCGCAGTTCGCCCTTATCCAGCAGGTTGATCACCTTCCTGATGGCTTCACGTACCTTTTCCTGCTGAAGCAACTCCCGGTTTTCCCAGGCTTCTTCAATGATTTTTTTCAATTCATCCATACAATAAACGGTTTAATGTTTGAAGACGGCTTTCATCGGCCCTGCCTGATAATGAATCAACAAAGATATGACTATTTTTGCGCCCGTAATAATGGCAGCCGGCCATTTCTCCCGGGCTTTCGTTATCTTTGCAGAAAAATTTACGGATGGGACGGATCATGGCCATCGATTATGGAAGAAAACGTGTAGGAATTGCCGTTACGGATGAACTCAGGATTGTGGCAGGTGGATTAACTACAGTACATTCCAAAGATGTGATCGATTTTCTGAAAGATTATACCGCAAAAGAAGATGTGGAATGCATCGTGGTGGGCGAGCCCTTCGACATGCAAAACAAAGCCTCGGATGCATCGCGTTATATCGATCCCTTTGTCAAGCACCTTCGCAAACAATTGCCCGGGATAACTGTTGAAAGACTGGATGAACGCTTCACCTCAAAGATGGCCCTGCAGACCATGATCGATGCCGGGCTGAGGAAGAAAGCCAGGCAAAACAAAGCCCTGGTTGATACCATAAGTGCCACCATTTTATTGCAAAATTACCTGGAGAAAATTTCCAATAAATATTCATCATGAGTATACTACCCATACGTGCATATGGAGACCCCGTACTAAAGGAAAAAGCCGTAGCGGTTACCCCGGAACATCCCGGCTTAAAAGAGTTGATCAACAACATGTGGGAAACCATGTACAAAGCCAGTGGCCTGGGGCTTGCCGCCCCGCAAGTGGGAGAAAGCCTGCGGATTTTTATCATCGACGCTTCTCCTTTCGGGGATGAAGAACCCGTATTGTCAGACTTCAAAAAGGTTTTTATCAATGCCGAAATACTGGAAGAAACGGGAAAGACCTGGTCTTTTAACGAAGGGTGCCTGAGTTTTCCCGGGTTGCGGGAAGACATCAGCAGGCCGCCGCATATCCGCATCAGTTACCAGGATGAGGATTTCAATAAATATGAGGAAGAATATACCGGCCTGGCTGCCCGGATTATACAGCATGAATATGACCACATCGAAGGTACGCTGATGGTGGACCGCATGATGCCCCTGAAGCGAACCCTGCTTCGGAAAAAACTCAATAACATTACCAAAGGGCTGGTCGATGTGGATTACAAGATGAAATTCCCCCTGAAAAAGAAATGACTTACCAAAAACACAGACTCTCCAACGGCATACGGATTATCCACCGGTACACCGATTCTTATGTGGCGCATTGCGGATTAATGATCAATGCCGGTTCGCGCGACGAGCAACCGGAAGAACAGGGACTGGCGCACTTTATCGAGCACGTGATCTTCAAGGGCACCGAAAAGAGAAAAGCTTACCATATTCTGAGCCACATGGAGAACGTGGGAGGAGAAATAAACGCCTTCACCTCCAAGGAGGAAACCTGCATTTACGGTTCGTTCATGCACCCCTATTACCAACGGTGGTTTGACCTGGTGGCTGACATCGTTTTCCGGTCTGTGTTTCCTGAAAAGGAATTGAAGAAAGAAAAGGACATTGTGATTGATGAGATCAATTCCTACAAAGACAATCCTTCAGAACAGATCGTTGATGATTTTGATGAGATCATTTTCGATGGTCACCCCCTGGGGAACAACATTCTCGGCACACCCGGGCATCTGAAACATTTTGACGGCGATATGGTCCGCCGGTATATCCGGAGAAATTACGTGACCGAAGAGATGGTCATCTGCTCAGTTGGGCGAATGGATTTTTCAAGGCTGGTACAGATGGCCGAAAAATACTTCGGTGACATCCCGGCTTCCTCCAGGAAAACAGCCCGTCAGCAAGTAACAGGCTACAATCCGGGGCAAAAAGAGATCAAAAGGCACAACCATCAGGCGCACTGCATGATCGGCAACCAGGCTTACAGTATGTCACATCCCCGGCGCACCGGCATGCTGCTGCTGAATAACATTCTCGGGGGACCGGGAATGAATTGCCGTCTTAATATGTCGGTCAGAGAAAAACATGGTTTTTGCTATCATATAGAAAGCATGTACCAGCCCTACTCCGATGCCGGCATTTTCGGAATTTATTTCGGAACAGATCCGGGTTACGTACACAAAACAGTGAAGCTTGTCAACAAAGAACTCTCCAGGCTGCGTGATCAAAAAATGGGATCGCTGCAATTGAAGCGGGCAAAAAACCAGATCACCGGACAGGTGGCCATCGCTTATGAATCAAACCTGAGCGATATGCTTTCGGCCGGTAAAAGCATGTTGCACTTAAATACAATTAATAGCATTGAAGAGGTCGGGAGAAAAATCGAAATGGTCACTGCGTCGGAACTGTTGGAAACAGCCAATGAGCTGCTTGATCCTGGCTGTATGAGTATGCTGACATTTAAACCTGCATAAACATTATGGAGCTCATACCGGAATTTATTGAAGAGTATGCTTCCGCCTTTAGCAGTGATGAACCGGATGTACTGAAAAAGTTAAACCGGGATACCCGGGCAAAAGTGCTGCAATCCAGAATGCTGTCAGGGCATCTGCAGGGACGCCTGCTTTCCTTTGTCAGCCGGATGATAAAACCCGGACGAATTCTCGAAGTCGGCACCTATACAGGATATTCTGCACTATGTCTGGCTGAAGGCCTCACAGAAGAAGGAAAGCTGCACACCATCGACCACAACCCCGAACTGGAGGATTTCGCCGCAGACTACTTCAGAATGGCGGGCAGGGATGACCAGATCATCCAGCACGTGGGTGAGGCCCTTGATGTAATACCATCACTGAAAGAGACATTTGACCTGGTGTTCCTGGATGCTGACAAAATAAATTATGTGCGCTATTTTGACCTCATCTTCCCAAAATTGAAAACGGGAGGCCTCGTTCTGGCCGACAATGTATTGTGGGGCGGAAAAGTATTCGATCCGCCTGATGAAAGAGACGAGGAGGCCACGGGCATTGTGCGTTTCAATCAACACATCCGGGATCATAAGGGAGTCAGACAACTGCTGTTGCCCCTCCGTGACGGGCTGATGGTCATAGAGAAAGTCTGAACATCTAATCTAATCTAATCTAATCCAGGAATAGGTCCTGCAGGCTGGTACTCACAGATATGTGGTTGGGGGCACCGGCCAGGTGATAATTGGAACGGCCGTAGTTAAGCCGGAAACGGGAAATCTGCATGCCAAACCCCCACGAAAACCCAACCGTGGAAAGCCTGGTATCTACCTTCATTTCCTGCCGGCGCCTGTAATTATATCCCATCCGGAAAATGAAATTATCCCCTGGGATAAACTCCACACCCGCCACTACGTGTCGCATCAGGTTATCTGCCAAATCCCCGATCCGTTCATTCCATCCCGGGTCTTCTTCCCCGGTCTGGTTATCAAACAATCCGGGTAACAGAGCCGGAGAATCATACCCCAGGTTATAATTATGCAGATTATGGGCCACAAGTGAAAAACGGAACGGTGCATTGGCCAGCTCCTTAGATACCCCGAGCATCAGATCAAACGGGAGGGGTTCACGGTTGCCGTCGTGATAATAGGTTAGCTGCCGGCCTGCATTGCTTACCACCAGGGATGCTGCCAGTTGCTGTTCGGGATTGAAATAGGCCACGGAAACATCTACGGCAACACCAATTGACGAATAAGTATGAAAGGAAGAATAGATCAGCTTCGTGTTGCTGCCGATGGAGAAGTTCTCATTGAGGGGACGCCCCCAGCCAACCTGGAAACTGTATTCCCCGGCGGAAAACTGCCCGGTTACATGCCCTGTATGATCTGCTTCCACGAAAGTTCCGTAGTTGATATACTGTAACGACCCGCTGAACTGCCCCAGGTCCTCAAAATACCGGGTAAAAGCAACCGTCCCGTAATTGATGTCATCAAAATAATCCACAAAATTCATTGAAAGGTGATTGTCCATCTCCGGACTCAGGAGCGCAGGAATACGAAGGGCCATCCCCGGATCATTGTCCAGGACGGGAAATGCATAGCCTCCCAGGGCAGTAATTCTTGCTGTCGGAGAAAGGTTGAGGAACTCATACACCCGGCCGCTCTGCCGCTGGGCAGCAACATCACCGGAAGATAATGGCAACAGTATTATGAGGCAGAATATGGTATATAGAGACTTCAAATGGCCATGTTGTTATGTAACAATACTAAAACGGCAAACCCCTGCATATATTTTTCATCCGGGGGACTTTGCTGAACGGCGCGAACCCTCTTATTGCCCCGACACTCCAGCAGCCTTTAAAAGCTGCCCGTGAACCTTCTGAACCTGGTCAATCAACAGGGAGTTTTCGTCATTTTCGATGACAAAATCTGATATCGGTCTTTTGTCTGATTCAGGCCATTGATGACGGGCCCGCTGCCGGACAGAATCTGCCTCCACCCCGTCGCGCTTACACACGCGACTTATGCGCAAATCTTCCGGGGCTGCCACCAGCACGATCTTATCAAAGTCGCCGGCAAGGCCACTCTCAAACAAAATGGCTGCTTCTTCCATTACATAAGGGTGACCAGCCTGTTTATCCGCCCACTGTCTGAAATCTGCCCTGACCAATGGATGAATGACCGCATTCAGCTGCCTGAGTTTTTCTTTATCGGCAAACACAACAGAGGCAAGCTTATGGCGATCAATCTTCCCGTTGTCGCTCAACACCTTCTCGCCGAAAAGCGATATTACCTTTTCCTGTACTTCGGCAAGACCAAGAAACTGCCGTCCCTTTTCATCAGCGTAGTAAACCGGTACATCAAGCATGGCAAACAAACGGCTTACAGTTGTTTTACCGCTTCCGATATTTCCGGTGAGGCCTACAAGTATCATGGTTAAGTATGAATTTTATCAGAAAACCGGGATGTTGTTAACGCCCCGGAATATTGGTAACGCAGAGAATGTGGTTCTATTCCAGAATTATATATTCCACTGAAGAAGGACGCACATGCAAAATTCGCACAAAACGAGGGTGACTGTCAAGCTGAACTTCAAGCCGGCCATCGCTGTTTTCAACGGCGGCAGGACAGTTTACGGAAGCCCCGAACATCTGGTTATCAACAGAAAAATAATCGCGCAATGACACCAAAAAACTGACAGTGACGCTGGAGGGGAAAAGACGCAGATCAACTTCCGGGTACTCATCCGGACATACAACCTGTAGCTCGAGTTCAAGGGTTGATTCAGTGAACTCTTCCACGGGCACGGTAACCTCCACCTGCCGGACATCCGCCTGTAATGACGAAACGTTGGCCGGGAGATTAAGCGCAAGGGTCTCTGTCCTGGTCTGACGCAGATTGGAAACCTCCCAGTGCCTGGTAGCTATAAACTCCAGGGTGTCAAGAACGGTACTCGGTCCTGTCAGCGTCACACTATCAGGCTCAATATCAATGCTTCCGTATTGATCAAAACGGTCAGCAAAGGATATATCGGCTTCAAGTTTTACAGGAAGTTGCTTTTGCACAGCAGGAACCAGCTGAAGAAACAGGGAGTCCGGGAATACCGAACTCACCTCTACACTGGGTTCGATCCTGCCGGCAATCTCGTCGGCAATCTGATCGCTGGTCAGGTAATGCATTTCATTCCCATCCCTGACCGTGGAAAACAACCGTTCCGAAGGAAACCGCAGGGTGTCAATTTGCGGGAAAAAGCGCAATTGTATGAGCCTGGCGCCTGTGCCATGCAGGGTATATTCCACCAGGCTGTCGCTCTGACTGGCTGCCAGCTCCCCTTCAGGAAATTCTTCGAATCTGACGGGCAAGCTGAAAGTGGCCTGATTTTCCTGAGACAATTTGGAAACTACCCAAAATAAAGTGCTGATAATAAGACATACAAAAAAAATGTATGCCTTACGCTTGGTAGCCGCCTCCCCCGGTGTAAGGACATCTTTTTTTCGCCATAAAACCCGCCAGATCATCTATCGCTTTTCCCCGAGCTGATCAGAGGCGCCATCCATTGCAACAGCAGACTTCTCAATACGAAGTCTGTTTCCGTCTTCCACCTCAATGGTAAATGAGCGCTCCTGTTCTTCTACAATCTTACCGTGAATACCACCTATGGTGATCACCTTGTCTCCCTTTTTCAAACTCTCACGATATTGGCGCAACTTCTTCTGCTTTTTCATCTGCGGCCGGATAAAAAACAGGTAAAAAACAAGGACAATAAGGATCAGTGGGAGAAAAGCACCAATTCCGCCTCCGCCATTCTCAGCAGGAGCCATCAATAATACATTCAGCAAATTCATCGGTTGGACTATTTTAATTTAAAAAAAGATCTGTTTCAGCAAAGTTAATAAAATCATTCAGATGCGTTGTCTCGCATCCCTCCGTATTGACCTGGGATTTTTCCGTCCCTGTTGAACTGCTCCACCAGCTTATCCAGTACCCCGTTGACAAAAACCTTGCTTTTAGGTGTACTGTACATTTTGGACAGTTCAATGTATTCATTCAGGCTTACTTTAACGGGGATATCCGGAAACTTGAGCACCTCCGTAAGGGCCATCTCCATGATGATCATATCCATCAGCGCGATTCTTTCCACATCCCAGTTCCGGGTTTTGGATGAAATGATCTCGTTAAAGGCACTGTGATTGATAATGGCTTTCCGAAAGAGCTCAATGGCAAAAATTTTGTCAGACTCTTCCTTGAAAAGATCCATAAGTGCCAGCTTGCCATGATCGGCATCGGATTGCTTCAGGGTCTTGATCAGCATTTTACTGACCAGTTCCCAGTCATCAATCCAGTAGATACTTTTTTCCTCGTAAATAGAATGCAACAGCTCAAAAGGCAATACATCCTTTTTGAACAATTTTATCACAAACCGGGTATCTTCTTCAGGATCATCTGACGAAGACGCCATATACTCAGAATAATAATTCTGCGATTTCACCCTGGCCAGTAGCTTTCTCACCAGTTCCCGGTCATTGTTCCAGGAAACCCCCCTTGCTTTTGCCCGCTTTTGCAGGGTTTCATCACCGGCGATCATTTTCAGGCAGGCATTCTCAACAAAGCGCCGGGTGGGATTAAGGTCTTGTGGTGTGGGCAGCCGTTTTAAACGGTTCTCCTCTATAATGCGTTCCTCCTGGCTTATGAGTTCTCCCAGCAGTGTCAGCTGATACAAATAGAGGTCATAAATCTTTTCAATCCCAAATAACAGCTCCTTTTCACCAGAGGCAATGTCCTGATTATGCGTCTGATGGTAAGCATACAGACTTTGGAGTACTTTTACGCGAAGATGCCTTCTGTTTAGCATATGTATTTTGTCAATTATTTGGAATCGGAGCATCGGTGAAACAGCTACATCAGAGATGCCTGAAAAAAACAATGCAAAAGTAAGGGATTTTTGAAAGGGAGGCGATTTTTTTCTATATTTGACTCCAAATATCAGATTCAAGGCCCCTAAATGGCCAACGTTCTTTAAGGTTTGCCAAAATTTTTTTAGAAAAGAAAGAAAACAGGAGTACTATCATGGATGAATTTGGCACTAATGTTCCCAGGGATGACATTTTTTCAAAAGCAGTAAGGGCAGGGAAAAGAACCTACTTTTTTGATGTAAAATCCACCCGTTCAAACGAATTGTACCTCACCATTACGGAGAGCAAGAGGCGGTTTAACCAGCAAACAGGCAAGTTCTTTTATGAAAAGCACAAGCTTTTCCTCTACCAGGAAGACTTTGACAAGTTCAGAGAAGCGCTGGGTGAATCGTTTAAAGCTATTGATGAACTGCAGGGCGAAATAACAAGGCCTGAGAAGCGGGAAGAATCATCAACCGGCGGAGAAAGCGGTGAGTCTTCCGGAACCACTTCCGGTGGGCCGAAACCTGAAAGCGACATTTCCTTTGAGGACCTGGATGATCAGGACAAAGAGTCAGGAGAAGAGGAGGAAGAGGACAAGGATAAATAGCAGCCGGCTATTGCCTATGTTGTTCCGGGATCCTGGGTCTTAAATTGTCCCGGCATTCCGTGTCTTAAATTGTCCTGGCATTCCGTGCCTTATATTGTCCCAGGATCCTGTGTTTCATTTTCTGTCGGACCCTGCGCTGATGGTTGGTTTTCGTATGCCAGCACATTTTTTTATAAACCCGATCACCGGGTACCCCGCTGATGCTTGCGTATTCGTCACTCATTACCCGGATCATGTCTTCAGTTGCCGACAAACGGGCAAAATTTCCTATCCGTTTTTCCATACCCATCCTGACAGACATTCGCATCCTGTTAAGGTCTACCAGGTAAAAGGCATATCGATTATTTTCCTTCTTTTTTATCAGGGTATTTCCAGGGGAGTGGTCCAGGAACAGGACCCCGCTTTCATGCATACGATGTGTAAAGTGTGTAAACTGCCGAAGAATGGCTTCCCGGTCGGGATACTCCGGGTTTTCAATAAGCGTTCTGAAGGTAAGGTCTTCATCTATATGCTCACTCACATAATAACTTTCACCGAAAACAAGACCGTCTGACTCAATACAGGCCAATGGTGCAGGGGTCCCGATCCCCATGCCAAGCAACTGATGCGCATATTCAAAAGACCGGCGGGCTTTTGATTTCCGGAAGTAACGATAAGCAATACGATTAAATGCATTCGGCCTTTTAAAAGCCTTAATGTTCAGCAAAAGGTTCCCGGTTTCAATTCGTTTAACCACATTGCGTTTGCCGGGGCCAACTTTTACACCGGCACGTCCAAAGTCGGCTATGGCCTCCCATATTTGCTCCCTGTAAGATTCAAAACCCGGCGAATAAACCTCCTTCATGACAAGTTCGCATTGCGAATATTTTACCTTTTTCGATTGTCCTTCCCCGGAGGCCTTTTCCCTTGCGGCCGGTTCCCTGCCGGCCGGTTCCCCTGGTGCCTTTTCCTGGGAAAGTGCTTACCTGGTCTGCCTCCCCGGACTACTTTCCCCGGATTATATTCAGGGGCTTCCCCCATCCCCTGCGGAAGCGAGGGCTTATCCACCGTACGGCGAAGAAGCCGCTCTATGGATGCGAACCTACGCTGATCATCCGGCGAAACAAGGGTACAGGCCTTGCCATGAGCTCCCGCTCTTGCCGTACGGCCAATCCGGTGAACATAATCTTCGGCATCGTGAGGAACATCGTAATTGATCACCATATCAATATCCTCCACGTCGATTCCACGGGAAATAATATCGGTTGCAACAAGCACGCGCGTATTGCGGCTTTTGAAACGATTCATCACCTGTTCCCGCTCTGACTGATCCAGGTCCGAGTGGATTTCTTCAACAGACAGCCCCTTGTTCTTCAGGTTTTTGCTCAGCTGCTTGACCCCGATCTTGGTATCACTGAATATCAGGATGCTTTTCATCCGCTGGTCTGCAGTCAGATGTCTGACCATGGACATTTTCTGTTCTTCGTGCAGTATGTAAGCTTCCTGCCGGATCTGATCCGGAGGAGCCGAAAGGCCAATATTGATCTCCCTGGCATTGTTCAGTATTTTCCGTGCCAGCTCCCTGATTTTGGGAGGCATTGTGGCAGAAAACAACAAACGCTGGGTTTTTTGAGGAACAGTTGAGGCAATCTTCATGATGTCATCAAAAAAGCCCATATCAAGCATCCGGTCAGCTTCATCCAAAATAAAAAAGTCAAGGCCGCTGAAGTCAACGTAGCCGAGGTTCAGGTGGCTGATCATTCTTCCGGGGGTACAAACCACCAGGTCAGCCCCGCTGGTAAGGGCACGCTTCTCATTGGAATACACCGCACCGGTACCTCCTCCGTATACGGCAAGAGAACTCACCGGAGCAAAATAGCCAAAGCCCTCCATTTGTTGTGAGATCTGAATGGCGAGTTCGCGTGTGGGTACCACAACCAGGGCCCTGATCTTATCTTTTTTTGAGGCCCTGATAATCTGATGAATTACCGGCAGCAAAAAAGCAGCCGTTTTACCGGTACCTGTCTGCGCACACGCAATCACGTCCTTCCCCTCAAGAATGGTGGGGATAACCTCCTCCTGAACCGGAGTTGCTTCTTCAAAACGCATGGCTTCAATGCCATCCATTACCTGTTGATCCAATCCGAATTGTGTAAATTTCAAAATAGTTATATTTATTGGTTAGTCGTGGCTGCGCCACTCCAGTTGTTAGTTAGTCGAGGGCTGTCGCCCTCTCCAGTTGTTGGTTTGTCGGGGCTATCGCCCCTCCGGTTTGTCGTGGCTTCGCCACTCCAGTTGTTAGTTAGTCGGCGCTGCGCGCCTCCAGTTGTTGGTTAGTCGGGGCTATCGCCCCTCCAGTTGTTGGTTAGTCGGGGCTATCGCCCCTCCAGTTGTTAGTTTCCACGGCCCGTGAGAACCAACAACCAACAACCACTCCGCCCATTTACCAGACTACTGGCAACTTCCCCATCACTCAGCCCGTGAGAACCAACAACTAACAACCAACAACCGCGTCGCCTGTTTATCTGCCCGTTGATATTCCCCAATCACTCCGCCCATGAGAACCGCCTTAATCAGCCCGTGAGAACCGCCTTAATCAGCGCATGAGAACCCTCTTAACAACCCTTCCATTTCTTGTTGCATGCCTGCCGCTGCTTCTCCGGCTTTTATGTCAAAGTCCTCGCCGGATGAGGCGTAAAGTATCCCACGTGAGCTGT
>SKUN01000009.1 GCA_007129945.1 Bacteroidales bacterium | reverse complement strand
CTTCAATATCTCCATGCAGGGCATAATCGCAATAGTTCTCATAGCCATCAACACCTTCCAGACCTGTCAATCCGTAACCCACATGCACAAAAGAGCCACTCACTTTTCCACTTTCAGATCCCGGAAAAGCATAATAATCATCCCCATGCACAAAGGTATGATCCAGGTAAGTGAAATAATTGTCCTCTCCCCAGATCCATTCTCCGGGAAAAGTAAAATCCTGGTAATAAGCATCACCGAAAAGCGGCCCCAACCCGATCTCCTGCATACGTTCCTTAATATATGCAGCGGCTTTCCGCTCCCCTTCCGTTCCTGCTTCCCTTCCCTCCATTTCTTCCGAAGCCAGGGTATACACATCTTCCTTCATCCGCGATATTACGGCCTCTTCAGAAAAATCAAAGGCCACCTGGGCCGTCAGGCTTTGTCCCGCGAGGGTCAGGACAACAATCATTACAGTATACAATATTTTCATAGATGGTTTTTTCAAATGAGCAGCCTCATGAATTCTTTCAAGAATGGTTAAAATTACTTATTTTTGGTCATAATGAAAAAAAGCGCTGCCATGGAAGAGAAAAAGAACCGAATCATGTTTTGGGTGATCAACGGCCTGATTGCCTTAATCGTCCTGATCTTTATCATTCAAAACAGGGGGCCTGTCCAGTTTAACTTCCTCGGGCTCCGGCTGGAAGGGTACGGATTCCTGGTGTTTCTGATCATCTTTTTACTGGGATTCTTCGGCGGATGGCTCTGGTCGCATTTTCGCCACCAGAAGAAAAGCAAAAAGCCCGAAAAACAGTCATACAGAGAGGATCAACCGGGAGGCGGCCACACATACCAGCATGATCGCCGACATTCGACAGGGCCGGCCGGCGACAGACACCCCACCCGTTAATTGAAAGGAATATCCCGTCCGCATCAGGAGAGTTTTCCCTTGTAGTCTTCATATCCGAACTGCCTGAGCAGGGAGAAATGACCCTCGGCATGCCTGATGCCGATTGACGGGTGTTTTACGCCATTGAAAAACGTGGTCTTGACCATGGTATAATGGATCATGTCATCGAACACCACTCTATCACCCACTTCCGGTTCCTTTTCAAAACTGTAGTCTCCCATGCCCATGAAATCTCCCGCCAGGCAGCTTGAACCACCCATACGGTACACAGGCTTCCCTTCAACGGCACCAGAGGCACCCAGAATATGGGGTTTGTAAGGCATCTCCAGGCAGTCCGGCATATGGGCTGAAAAACTCACGTCCAGCATGGCAATCCGGATGCCTTTGTTGTACACAATATCCTGTACAGTGGAAACCAGGTAGCCGGTTTGCCAGCCGACAGCCTCTCCCGGTTCCAGGATCACTTTTTCCAGGTTGGGATATCTTTGTTTAAAGTCTCTCAGCAGTTTTACCAGGTGGCCCACATCATAATCCTTCCTCGTGATATGGTGTCCGCCTCCCATATTGAACCATTTCACCTGCCGGATCAGTGGAGCAAACTTCTCCTCCACTTTTTCAAGGGTGCGCTCCAGCACATAGCTGTCATTCTCACATAAAACGTGAAAGTGCAGGCCCTCCACCCCTTCAGGTAACTGCTCCCCAAGCTGATCCCTGGTAATCCCCAGCCTGGAGCCGGGGATCGCCGGGTTATACAGATCGGTTTCCACCTCACCATACTCCGGGTTAATCCGTAAACCGGCACTCACAGGCTTGTGGAAAGACTTAACCCGGTTAATGAAGCGGTCGAATTGCGACAAAGAATTAAAGGTGATATGGCTGCTGTAAAGCAAAATTTCATCCAGTTCATCCCCATAAAACACCGGCGCATAGCTATGAGCCTGTGCACCCATCTCCTCATGGATCAGCCTGGCTTCATTCAGCGAACTGGCCGTAGCCCCGCGCAGATACTGCCTGATCAGCGGAAACGTACTCCACATGGCATAGCCTTTCAGTGCGCAGATAATGTCCACACCGGCTTCCTGCTGCACCAGATTCAGGATCTCCAGGTTCACTTTCAGCGCTTCCTCCTCCAGCACAAAACAGGGGGAAGGGATCTCATCAAATGTATGCATGGCAGCAGGTTGTTTGGGATCAGCCGAATAGCAACGACATCCCACCGATACAATTAATTCTCCTTATTCTCCGGTCTCTTCTACCGGCAACGGTTCATTGATCTTTTCATTCCAGGGAAGCCCGTGTTTGGGAAGCTGTTCCATAAAGGGATCCGGATCAAATTCCTCTACATTGAACACCCCTTCGCCTGCCCATTTACCGGTCAGCAACATCATGGCGCCGATCATGGCCGGCACCCCGGTGGTATAACTGACCGCCTGGGCTTTCGCGTCCCGATAGGCCTCAGCGTGGTCACAGTTGTTCCACACATAATAGGTCCTTTCCTCACCGTCCTTTACGCCACGGATCTGGCAACCGATGGAGGTCTGCCCCTTGTAGCCTTCCCCGAGGCTGGAGGGTTCAGGCAATACCGCCTTCAGAAATTCCAGCGGCACAATGTCTGCCCCTTTAAAGTTAATGGGCTTGATGTCAGTCATCCCCACATCTTTCAGCACATTCAGGTAGGTGATGTATTGCTCACCGAAAGTCATCCAGAATCGTGCGCGTTTCAGTGAAGGAAAGTTCTTCACCAGTGACTCCAACTCCTCGTGATACAGCAGGTACGACTCCCTTTTGCCGATCTCAGGATATTTGATGGGTCGGTGGATTTCCAGTGGTTTGGTTTCCACCCATTTACCGTTTTCCCAATAGCGGCCATTCTGTGTGATTTCCCGGATATTGATCTCCGGGTTGAAGTTGGTGGCAAAAGCCTTTCCGTGGTCCCCGGCATTGCAGTCAACGATATCCAGGGTATGGATCTCATCGAAATAATGTTTTGCGGCATAGGCGGTAAACACGCCGGTCACACCCGGGTCAAACCCGCACCCCAGCACGGCGGTGATCCCGGCCTCTTTAAAGCGATCCTGGTAGGCCCACTGCCAGCTGTATTCGAACTTGGCCACATCCCGGGGTTCATAATTTGCCGTATCCAGGTAATGGGTTTTGGTTTCCAGGCAGGCATCCATGATGGTGAGGTCCTGGTAGGGCAATGCCACGTTGATCACCAGGTCGGGTTTGAATTTGTTGATCAGACTGACCAGTTCAGGCACGTTATCAGCATCCACCCGGGCCGTTCTCACCCGGTCGCCGCCAATTTCCCTGGCTATCTTTTCACATTTTTCCAGCGTCCGGCTGGCCAGCATAATATCAGAAAACACTTCAGGTAAAGAAGCACATTTTCGTGCAACCACATTGCCGACTCCGCCGGCACCGATTATCAGGACTTTACTCATGGATATGAAATTTTTAGGATTATTGGCTCATTAAATGGTCAATTTATGGAAAACATCGCACTACGAACAAAAATAAGAAATATGCTACAGTTTTTCAGGTTTTGTATTTTTATTCGGGTAAAATGCGTTTTTTTGCCGGTGAAAATCCCTGCGGATTCGCATATTGCCTTAAAATTTGAAGATCAAGACATTAGCAACCAACAAACACAGCATTCATGACAGCTTATATCAGTAAAGAAAAACCATTCAGCAAAAAATGGTTTATTGCCTACGGAATGATTGTGCTGGGTGCAGCGTTGATCGCCATCGGCTATATTTATTTCGTTATCCCCTACCGGATTCTTCCGGGTGGTGTTTACGGAATATCCATCGTGCTGCATCACAGCCTCGGGCTGCCTGTGGGGATGACAGCCCTGGCGTTCAATATTGTGTTGTTTGTGGTGGTGCTGAAGTTGCTGGGTCCCCGTTTCGGGGTGAAAACACTGACAGCCCTGGTGCTGACCTCTGTATTTGTGGATGTCGGGAGCTATTTTTCCGGGCTGCAACCCCTCGTGGAAGACGATGCATTGCTCTCTTCGGTATTCGGCGGTGTACTTGTGGGGGCCGGCGTGGGTTTCATATTCAGGTCGCGTGCCTCAACGGGAGGATCCGATGTACTGGCCACAATCCTGGGGAAATACAGCAGCATGCCGGTGGGACAGATCATGATCATCATCGACTCCCTGGTGGTCATGCTCGGCCTTATAGTATTCGGCGACTGGAAGATCCCGCTCTATTCATGGATACTTATTTTCGTGTATGGCCGTACGGTGGATGTAATTCTTCAGGGGCCCAGGTACGACAAGACGCTTTTCATCATCAGCGAAAAACATGAGCTGATCAAACAAAAACTCACGAAGGACATGGGACGCAGGGGCTCGTTCATCAGCGGCGAAGGGATGTTTGAGGGCAAGTTCCATAAGATCATATTTACCACCGTTACCAGGCGGGAAGTGATACTGCTGCAGGACTACATCCATGACATTGACCCCAATGCCTTCATGACCGTACTGGAAGCCAATGAAGTGCTGGGAGGAGGCTTTAAAACACTGAAAGACAAGCTGGATAAATGATGGTTACGGAGCCACCTTCACATGTTTATCAGCTCAATCCCCAGTTCTCCCTGTCCAGGCTGCGATAGTGAATGGCTTCAGCCAGATGCTCCGGTTTGATATCCGCCTGCCCTCCCAGGTCGGCAATGGTTCTGGAAACTTTTAGAATCCGTTCGTAGGCCCGTGCAGAAAGATCCAGTTTCTCCATGGCGGTTTTCAGCAGCAGCGATCCTGCCTGGCTGATCCTGCAT
>SKUN01000200.1 GCA_007129945.1 Bacteroidales bacterium | reverse complement strand
GTAATGGTGGCTGAATTGCTGAAGCCGGAAACCCCCTGCTGGGGGGTCAGTACGCCGCTCACCACCAGTACAGACATGGCCACTATGGCGACGACATCCACAGGGATACGCTCAGTGGCAAACATCACCACTGCGCCCAGTAACACAATCAACACAATACCGATCTCGAGGGTCATCCCGGCGTGAGAATAAGTTGACGCTACAAAGGCTTAAAAATACAAAGATATGGGAAATAGAAAAAATTTAAGTAAAATCCATTCGGAGATGGGGGGATAAGGCTGGTTAATCAGGCCACGATCAATTCCATCGCTTCAAATCGTAACCATTTATTCAAGTCACAACCACTTATTCGAATCTTACCCGTTGCAACACATGAGATCCGGCTACATTCTTGAGCAATAAATACCCACGGTAGCTGCCACCTTCTTCTGTAGAAAGTATACCGATCACAAATAAAGCACCATCCATGGACGTCCCCTGATAACTGATAAAAAAGGATTTGGGTTTGCAGTGGGCAAAGAAATCCTTGAAAATGATTTCAGACTGGGAGCGGCTGAAGGTCCCCTCCACCCTGGGCAGGTAAAGATCCACATTGGAGCCGAAATGATGAGCAATTCTACGGGAACTTCCATCTTCAATGGCAGCAACGATGGAACTGACGACCTCTTCGACATCGTCATTCCTGGGTTCTACCTGACCTATTTCCTGGGTGTTACCCAAAAAGGGATAAAACCACAACAGCAAAAAGATCAATAAATTGCGTTTTAGCATCATGTTGATGAAAGTCAAAAACCGGGAAAATATATTTGTTATCAGTAACAAACGCCTAAATGACGAGAGCATCAAAAACTGATCCAAAAACACAACAACGGCTCCGTTTACCCGGCCTTTTTGTGGCGAGCTGTGAGTGAATCAATCACAAACCTACGAAATCACCTCCAGAGATAAAAACGAAAAAAGCGTAATTTTGCAGTCATCTGCCCGGTGCAATCAAGTCAACAGCCAATTACCCTTATGAAAATCACACTTCTTACCATTGGTCAAACAGATGATTCATGGCTCAGGGAAGCCATTGACATCTATGTTCAGCGAATCAACAGGTACACTAGTTTCGAGACCCGCAATATTCCCACCCCGAAAAAGTGGAATGCTCTTACAGCCGGACAGCGAAAAGAACAGGAAGGCAAAATATTGCTTGAACAAATGAAAGGAAGTGATTACACAGTATTGCTGGATGAAAAGGGAAAAGTTTTTAACTCCGTTCAGTTTGCCGGATTCATTCAGGACAGGATGAACAGATCCACCAGGAAGCTTGTTTTTGTGGTGGGCGGCCCCTGGGGTTTCAGCCGGGAAGTTTACCAGGCTGCACAAATGAAACTTTCCCTTTCTGCCATGACATTCTCCCACCAGATGGTCCGGGTTTTCTTTACAGAGCAATTGTACCGCGCCTTCACCATCTTACGGAACGAACCCTATCACAATGAATAACGCATAGAATCCAAAAAAATCAACAGAAGAACGGCGCAGCGTATTACAGGATTTTTTATCTTTGTGGCCTCCGGACCCGGAGCACCGTAAAGGGGCGTTAGCTCAGTTGGTTCAGAGCGCATGCTTGACAGGCATGAGGTCGGCAGTTCGATTCTGCCACGTCCCACAATCGAAGCCACAGCAGCAAATGCTGTGGCTTTTTTTCTAAAAGCCATCCCATATGACACCATCCCACATGCATAAAGTACTGCTTTTTCTCCCAAAAGGCTACGAAGAACTGGAAGCCACAGCATTTGTTGACGTGATGGGCTGGAGTCGGGTTCACGGATCTGATCCGGTTTCCCTGTACACCACCGGTTTGCAAGATGAAGTCAGTAGTGCCTGGGGGTCCAGAGTAATTCCTTCATTGCCATTCAGTAAAGCAGATGCCGATAACTTTGATGCATTTGCCATCCCGGGAGGCTTTGAGGCGGCCGGATATTATGAGGATGCGTTTGATGAAAGGGTGCTCGAATTAATCCGGCAATTTAACGAGCAGGGGAAGCCGGTCGCATCAGTATGTGTGGGCGCATTACCGGTTGCCCGGGCAGGCGTGCTGAAAAACCGCCAGGCCACTACCTATGCCCTTCCCCGGGGAGAAAGAAGGAACCAACTGGCAAACTTCGGAGCCATCGTGATAGACCAACCCCTGGTCAGGGATCAGCACATCATCACCTCAGAAGGTCCGGCAACAGCCCTGGATGTGGCATTCAGCCTGCTTGAATTGCTCACAGATAAGGACAATGTACGCAGGGTGAAAGAGTATATGCGGTTTGGTCGGGGCTGACGCCCCTCCGGATAGTCGGGTGCTTCGCACCCTCCAGTTGTTGGTTCTCACGGGCTATGGATGGGGAAGCTGCCAATGGTCTGGGAAACGGGCAAGGCGGTTGTTGGTTGTTGGTTCACCCGGGCTACGATATTAATCCCGTATTTATTTTGAACAAAACACCTGACGGCTTTGTTTTACTTAATTAACGTATTAAAGTACCTTTTTTCTTATAGCTAAAAAGACATTATTATGAGCCAGTTTGAGCATAGCAACAAAATCAACTTCAACAAAAACATTGATTACGCTGAGAATGGCATTGTCAGCAAGCGTGTGCTGGAAAAATCCACAGGCAATATTACCCTGTTTGCATTCGACAAGGGACAAAAACTGAGTGAGCACTCCGCTCCCTTCGATGCTCTGATTCAGGTGGTTGAAGGCAAGGCAACGATCGCGATCGATAAAGAACCATTTCTGCTGGAAGCCGGCGAAAATATTATTATGCCAGCCAATATTCCGCATGCAGTCGATGCCACAGAAAAATTTAAGATGTTGCTGACAATGATCAAGGGGTAAACTGCTACAGGACATTTTGCATTCCGAACCGTGAATTAATGGTGGTGAACTGGGGTCTGGCTGTTCCCTGCCGCAGGGCCTTCTTCATTTAATACTCCATGTTCAGTCTGGATAACTGGCGGACAGTTGGCGATTTTCAGGATTTTCTTAAATTCGGACAATGTTTAACCTTAATTAAGCATAATCCCAATGTCAATTCTGATCGTGAGTCCCGGAAAAAACCTGGACAGGTGGGTCGAAGCCCTGAAAGAAGCCGATCCGTCTGTGCCGGTCTATCTTCCTGAGCAGGTAAAAGACCCTGCAGATATCAAATTTGCCCTGGCCTGGAATCATCCGTCCGGGTTCTTTAACCATTTTAAAAACCTGGGGGGCATTTCGTCATTCGGGGCAGGCGTGGACCACCTGGTAAAGGACCCTCAAATCCCCGACAGGGTAACCATTACCCGGATAATCGATCCGCTACTGTCGGGCGACATGGCGGAATTTGCTCTGGCCGTAGTGCTGAAACACATGCGCAGACTTACGCGGTACTGTCGTTATCAGGCTGAAAATCAGTGGAAAAAACACAGTTACCTTCGTGTGAAGAATGTGAGTATTGGCATCATGGGAACCGGCATGATCGGTCATCACGTGGCCAACTACCTCCTGAATACCGGATTCAGGGTTTCAGGATGGAGCAGAACGCAGGGTAAAGAGGCTGCTTACGGAAAATACTACGGAAAGGAACAGCTTAATGACTTCCTGAAAGGATGCAATATTCTGATCTGTCTGTTACCCCTCACCAATGCCACACACGGCATCATCAACAAGCATTTATTGAGAAAGCTTCCGTTAGGAGCCCACGTAATCAACCTTGGTCGTGGCGCCCATGTGTTGGATGGAGACCTTATCCAATGCATTGATGAAGGCCACATAAGCAGTGCGCACCTGGATGTATTTGATCCCGAACCTCTTCCGGAGGACCATCCTTTCTGGGAGCATCCCAAAATCGACGTAACCCCGCACGTGGCCAGCCTGACCGACCCCCGGTCAGTGGCCGGACAGGTAATGGAAAATTATCACCGCCTGCAGGCCGGAGAACCACTGATCAACACCGTTTCAAGAGACCGCGGATATTGACCGGCGCCACCCGGGGAGGCCTGACTTTATAAGTGAGTCGCAATACAGCCGCAATATGCAGTGCGGTGCAATGCAATGTAATCAAAACACATATCTTTGCAGTTCAAACAACAAACCAAAAGGCGCTTCAGCGTCGTAACTGAATAACCAAAGGGGGCAAATCATACCTCAAACGCAAGGTGCAAAGCCCCCGAGAAATCAATAACCAACAACTAACAACCGCATATGCCATCCACCGAACAATGGCAACCCTCACCATCCATAGCCCATGAGAACCAACAACCAACTAACCAACTAACCAACATGATCTCTTTCAACGGCATCTTCCCCCCACTCCCCACATCTTTCGATGACAATGAAACCCTTTCTCCGGAAAAAATTCAATATAACATAATGGCACTGAGCCAATACCCGCTGGCAGGCTTCCTGATACTCGGATCCAACGGTGAATTGGTGATGCTTTCGGAAAAAGAAAAAACGGAGACCTATCATGCAGCCAGGCAGGCTATTCCTGCGGGAAAGCTCATGCTTGCGGGCACAGGCGGACAATCCACACGTGAAACAATCCTGCTTACGAGGGAGGCTTCCCGTGCCGGAGCCGACGCCGCACTGGTCCTCCATCCGTTTTACTATAAAGGGCTGATGGATAAAGAGGCATTGGTGGCGCATTATCACGCTGTGGCTGAGTCATCAGAGAT
>SKUN01000154.1 GCA_007129945.1 Bacteroidales bacterium | reverse complement strand
ATGCCCATTATGGCGCCTTTCAGCGACCTGATCGGTATTTCCCGACAGGCAGCCGTGATGGCCTTCCAGTTCGGTGACGGTTTCACCAACCTGATCACGCCCACTTCCGGCGTGCTGATCGCCGTGCTCGGCGTGGCGCGCATCCCCTACCAGAAATGGGTCAGATGGGCCGGCCCGCTGGTGGTAATCCTGATTGTCATCGGCTTTTTGCTGCTGATCCCGACGGTGACGATGGACCTGAGTGGGTTTTGACGGCGCTGATGCGCCTTGGTTGTTGGTTAACGGCGCTGACGCGCCTTGGTTGTTGGTTCTCATGGGATAGGTTTCGAGGGGGTAGCCTGTAAACGGTGGCAGAGGCTGGGAGGTTGTTGGTTGTTGGTTCTCATGGGCAGCGTGAGGGGGAAAGACTAACGGGCTGGTAAACGGGCTATGCGGTTGTTGGTTCTCATGGGATGAGGATGGTGGGAGTTGCCCATAAACGGTGGACGAGGCTGGCGGGGTTGTTGGTTCTCATGGGCAGCGTGAGGGGAAAGACTAACGGTTTGGTAAACGGGCAATGCGGTTGTTGGTTGGACCTCGAAGAGGTCACATGTTAATAGCCACGTGCAATGTTTGAATATTACCATGACCCTGAAAGGGTCAGACGTTTCTTTGGCCGGATTCATGAACATTTTGTATCTTTGCACACGCAAATGGCTCCGTAGTTCAATTGGATAGAATAGCAGATTCCGGTTCTGTCGGTTGGGGGTTCGAGTCCCTCCGGAGTCACAAAACCCTTCTCATGCGAGAGGGGTTTTTTGTTGGCAAAAAGGTACAGTAGTGGTCTGATTTGACTGTATTTTCCCTTGTGAGGCCGTCTCATAGCATCGCTGCGAGCCGGCTTCTTTGTTGTATATGCCCTTTTCGGTTTCACAAAAGGCAATCATTCTGCTAAAACCTGTCTGTTGCCGGGTGTAACCCTTGCCTTCCTGTTATTGCTGTACCCGATAATTCCCTGTGCCTGGCAGCCTTTCTATGATGACGGCCTCCTGTACCTGACAGTTCCCTGTCCCTGCCGCCTCCCTGTATCCTGAAAGTTTTGCGTCTCCTGCAAATTTTGTTTAGCCTGGCAATGCCCTGCACGCTTGCAGCCAGGTTTTTCTGTTCGCATACGTACACCCCCTGTTTGTTTGCGTACACTTATTGAAAAAAAGGCGAGCCACTAATGTCTGAAGTACAGAGGTATGCAACCAGTGGCCTGCTCTTTGATATTACCGGGGATACAGGCATCATAATTATTCAATTTTTTAGAGAGCAGCGTTCAGTTACAACTGAGCTTGCTTGCATTTATTAATCAAAAAACGGACTTCTATGGCACAAAAATTTTCCTCAGGATTGCTGAAAATCATTATGCTCTTATTCATCCCAATGTTAATGGGTTCATGCAATCAACAAATGTTTTACCCTCACATTAAAGGAAGTGGAATAATAGTCTCTGAGAACAGGAATATCGACAACTATGCTTCAATAGATCTCAGAATGCAGGGCAATGTGAAAATTTCAGCTGATGACCGATTCGGGGTTCAGGTAAGTGCAGATGACAATATTATCAATGAAATCAATACTTTCACAAGAAATGGAACGCTCATCATTTCCGGAAATAAAAACTTTCGGAATGCCACGGTAGATATTCATGTTTCTTTACCATATGCCGAAAAGATCTCGGTAAACGGCTCAGGGGGTATAGTTGTTGGTGATTTATTACAAGGCGAGGAAATGCATTTCAGAGTTGGTGGTTCGGGAAGCATAACCGCAGAGGTGAATGCTGAAAAAATCTACTCCACCATAGCGGGTTCCGGCAGTCTCAACTTATCCGGAAAAGCTTACCTGCAAAACATACAAGTATCAGGTTCGGGCAACATAAACAGCTACAAACTGAATACATCGGAAAGCCATGTTAAGATCAATGGGTCAGGCAACAGTTATATATCTGTAGAGGAGAGCCTTGGGGTAAAGATCAACGGCAGCGGAAGTGTCTATTACAAAGGGAATCCGCAGACTGACCTGGTAACGCGGGGAAGTGGTAAGGTCATACACACAGACTAACCGGGTAATTTGGTTGTCTGACCGTTTATTTCAGGGTTTTATTAAGCAAAAACCTGATTGGCAGGTGGTTAACAAGCCCCTGTTTTTCTAATTGCTGTTTAGTAAAAATAGCAAAACCTGTTAATTAGCAATGAGCAAAACATGGCATTAATGCTAGATACGGGTATATTTTCGTTCGTTGGATGAACCCTGATCCGCCCAGTTATGTTAAATTTATGCCATGAACCAAACGAACCGGGCCAACCGAAACCGGGCCGTAAGGAAAAGCATCCATTTCCTGACCGGGATCGCGCTTTTTGGGCTGACTTTTTTGCTTGATCACCTGGCATTGTTGTCAGTGATTGTGGCTGGCAGCCTGTTTGCCTTTGCCAGTTATGGGTCAAAATCCTTCCGTTTGCTCCACAATACCAGCAATCAAAGCCTGGGAACCCTTTTTTACCCTTTGGGGGTGCTCAGTGCCTTTATTTTGCTTTACCAGATGCCGGTGGAATATTTCCGGGCCTCTTTGCTGACGCTTACCGTCTCAGACACCATGGCCAATCTTGTGGGCAGGATTCGTGCCGGGAACATTGATTTTCAACCGTTTCGCGAAGATAAATCGCTTTACGGGATTGTGGCATTTGCCGTCACGACCCTGGTCATTTTTTATGTCCTGTTGCCCGACTCAACGGTGTGGCATTACCTGATTCTGGCCACTTTACTGGCCATTGTTTTTGAGATTTTCTCATGGCGGGGTTCGGACAACCTCAGTATCCCACTGGGCTCGGCTTTGTTTTTTCTGGTGATGGACAGGCATGAGAGCGACCTGGTGTTTTTGATCCTGCTGGTGTTGTTTGCCGGTGTTGGCGGGTGGCTCCTGTTCCGTTTTCGTCTGCTGGAAAAAGAGGCAAGTGCCATGGCTTTTTTTCTTGCGGTCTATCTTACGGGAGCACTGGGGTTTTCATGGGTGATACTGATTGTCAGCTTTTTTGTGACCTCGGTACTTTTCACCATTGTCAGATCGAAAATAGCGCGTAAGCCTTCGGCTTTGCATGGCCGGAATACCTGGCAGGTGCTGGCCAACAGTGTATGGGCCATTTTGTTCTCTGCTGCCTGGCTGATCACGGGGGATGAAATCCTGATCCTGTTTTATGTCAGTGTGGTGGCGGCCGTTACAGCCGACACCTGGGCCAGCGAAATCGGCCCCTTGTTTCATCGCCGTTGTTTCTCGCTGTATCATGGGAAAATGAAACCTTCAGGCATTAATGGCGGGGTTTCGATGGCGGGAAGTCTGGCAGCCCTTGCAGGCGCTGTTTTTATTGCCGGGATGGCTTACTGGCTGTTTGGCCCGGTGATTGATCCCGGCCTGGTGATCGTGCTTGCCCTTTCGGGGTTCCTGGCCTCTTTTGCAGACTCTTTGCTTGGGGCATTTGCGGAAGATAAACTGGAAAGGTGGCTCGGTTCATTGGGTAACGTAAACGGGCTTACCGCAAATGACCTGATCAATGTATTGGGGTCTCTGGCCGCGCCGGTATTCCTGATCCTGGGAAAAATAATCGCAGAAATAATCTGATAGGGATGGGGTAACAACCCTCCCCACCAGCGCGTCGCGCCGGATTACGTTTAAATATACCCATAAAGGCATGAACTCCCAGGGTGAGGAGCTTCTCCTCCGTGTGCCACGCCGGAGTGCGCAGAAATTATCCGATAAAAAGGGGTTACAACAACCTGATACCCATCCCGACGATAAGCAAAAAGGAAAAAACCAGATGAATCAATACTGTCAGTTTGGCTCCTTTTTTAAGCTTATCGGGTTGGTCATGGAGCCGGTAAACGATTCTGGCTGCAGCCGGAAACAGGAAGATATAAGGTAGAACGGCCAGTAACACAGGCCAGGAGGGAGCATCCAGAAAAGTGAACAAATAGACCATATTGGCCACAATCAGGGCCTGCACCAGCAGATAGATCAAAGCAGTGGCCCGGGTACCCAGGCGAGAGGCGACGCCGTGTTTGCCTCCTTTCCTGTCTGCATCCAGATCGATCATCTGACCCACCAGGAGTATGGATGATGTGCTTAGCCCGGTGGCGGGCATCAGTGCCATCACATAAGGATGAAACCCGATGTTCTGGCTGACGGCTGCAATCATAATGGCCATGGGGCCGAAAGCAAACCATACAGAGACTTCACCAAGGCCCCTGTAGGCGAGTTTAAAGGGTGGTGCCGTGTAATATTTGCTGAAAAAGGCCGACAGAAGGAATAGTATGATCAGATGGGGCCATAAAGCTTCATCGATAAAAAAAAGCAGAAGAACAGTACCAATCAAAGCCATCACAAGTGCTGACCGTGCGATGAAGAACATCCGCCCCATGAGTTCGGGATGGGATTGTAAAACGCCTGAACCTCCGCTGGATTCATTGCGGTGTTCGTTCACGGTATCCGTGCCCTGTATGGTATCATAAATGTCGTTATAGACGTTGACAGCGGCATGCAGGCCAATCCCGATGATCAGCATCAGCAGAAAGTTCAAAGGCAGGAAATATCCGTTGATGCTTACACTGAGTAAGGTTCCCGCCAGCAAGGGCGCGATGATCGAACTCAGAAAAGGGGCCCGGATCATTTGCAGAAGGCCTGGAGGTTGTGAGCCGGAAGATTCCGGACCTGGGGTTTTGGTTTT
>SKUN01000195.1 GCA_007129945.1 Bacteroidales bacterium | reverse complement strand
GTTGTACAAAGACAAAGGGAGCAAATTTATTGCGCTTGCCTGCCCTGTCAGCAACGAGGAAGAAGCAAGGGAACGTCTTGCTGAAGTAAAAAACACCTATCACGACGCCCGCCACCATTGTTATGCCTGGGTTCTCGGCTATCAGCAGGAAAACTGGAGGATCAATGACGACGGAGAACCTTCGGGCACCGCGGGAAAGCCGATTTACGGGCAGATCCTTTCCGCAGGTTTGACCAATACGCTCATCATTGTGGTGCGCTACTTTGGCGGCACCAAACTGGGCGTAAGGGGCCTGATCAATGCGTATAAAGGTGCTGCCAAAGAGGCCATCGACAATAACCGCATCCAGAAAAAAACCATTCGCAACTACTACCGGCTGTCGTTCGGGTACCCCTCCATGAATGATGTGATGCGCATTCTTAAAGAACACAACCTTCCTCAACACGACCATGATTTTCAGCTCAGCTGTACCCTGGATTTTTCCGTCCGCCTCAGTGAAGCAAAAAGTATTGAAGCACAATTTGGAAAACTCCGGGACATAACCATGGAATTCCTCTATACAGTGTAAAATTAGTTGCGTATTAAGACCAATTATAATTAAAAATATTCCTTACCGGAGGGTTGTTTTTTTATGGAATATAGCTTAATATTGCTAGCTGTTGGTTTCCTCGAAACTTATAAATATGACGTTAAAGTACCGAATTGTATCAATCGGTAGCAGTATTCTTTTACTCTGCCTGTTATGGGGATGTCAGTCCTCCCCCGGTTTTTCCCGTGAAATTTCAGGCACGGTGCTGGCAGTGGACAGCACAGTTGCCCCGCAAAAAGATCCTGCCGTGGATTCAATTATCGGGATCTACCGGGAGCAACTTGAAGCGGAAATGAATGAGGTGCTCGCCCATTCGGCACACCATATGGAAAAGGCCAGCCCTGAGGGCCTCCTGAACAATTTTGTGGCCGACCTGATCCTGGAGGTAGGCGAATCATTATACGACCCGGAGGATGAATCAGCCATCGACTTCTGCCTCCTGAACTACGGAGGTTTACGCACCAGCCTCCCGGAAGGACCGGTTACGCGCGGCAGGGTTTTCGAGTTGATGCCCTTTGAAAATGAGATGGTGGTGATCACCCTTACCGCAGAAAAAACAAGGGAGCTGTTTGATTATCTGGCACTCGCTGACAGGGGAATGCCTGTTTCCGGCATACAATTCGAAATCAACGAAGACCGGACCTGGGAAGCGGAGATCAGGGGCAATCCATTTACATCACGCAATTACAAGGTGCTGACATCCGATTACCTCGCAGGAGGCGGCGACAACATGACCTTCTTCCTGGATCCACTTGATGAAGAATACCTTGACATGCGCATCAGGGATGCCATCATTCAGTATCTTCAGCAGGCAGACAGGGAGGGAAGGAAAATTTCAAGTGAACTGGACGGCAGAATCAGTCAATAGTATGGAAAGTATGAACAGAAGACATTTTTTAAAAACCCTTGGAATAGCGGGAGCAACCACCCTTGCCATCCCCGTGTGGGCACTTCGTGAATCGGGATTGAAAAAACTTCATATTCTCCATACCAATGACACCCACAGCCGGCTCGAACCTTATCCTGCAAACGATCCGAACTACCCCGGCATGGGCGGTTATGCCCGCCGAGCTGCCATGATCCGCAATGCCAGGCAGGAAGATGGAGACCTCCTGTTACTTGATGCGGGTGATATTTTCCAGGGTACACCCTACTATAATTTATACAACGGAGAACCCGAGCTCAAACTGATGAGCAAAATGGGATATGATGCGGCTACATTCGGCAACCATGAATTCGACAATGGACTGGATGGTTTTGCGGAGATTCAGCCCCATGCCACCTTTCCCTTTCTTGCTGCCAATTATGATTTCAGCCAGACCATTCTTGATGGCAAGATAGATTCTTATAAAGTTTTTGATAAAGGAGGGCTGACCATCGGCGTTTACGGCCTCGGGATCGATTTTGAAGGGCTTGTAAGCCGGTCTTTGTACGGCGACACCAAATACCTCGATCCCATTGAAAAGGCCCGGGAAATGGAACACATACTGCGCAGACAGCACCGGTGCCAGCTGATAATTTGCCTTTCCCACCTGGGTTACCGTTACAGCGATGACAAAGTGAGTGACAGGGTCATTGCATCACATACCAGTCATACTGATATCATCATCGGAGGGCACACCCATCACTTACTTGATCCACCGGAAAAAGTGGAAAATCAGCAGGGAAAAGTTACCACAATAGGTCAGGCAGGTCATGGAGGCACCTACCTGGGCTCCATGTCGGTTTTTTATGACCAACCGGAGGGGGAAAAGTTCATCGAATCGAATACAACAAAAATTTAGAATATACAAGGGCAAAAACATTTTTTTATTCACTTTTTTTAAGCAAATTTTGTTGATAAGTTCATTCCAAAACACGCGATTTTTCTAAGTGTTGAGGATCAATCGAAAACATCTGTTTAATCTTACAATTATAAACCAGCGCAACGAATGGAGAATAGATACGATAAGGTTTGGATGGGTTGTTTGGAAGTTATAAAAGACAACATAAGTCCCAATAGCTTCAATACCTGGTTTGCCCCCATTAAACCGGTTCGTTTGAAGAACAATGTGCTTACACTCCAGGTTCCCAGCCAGTTTTTCTATGAGTGGCTTGAAGAGCACTTCATTGACTTGCTGAAAAAGACCATTAAGAAGGAACTGGGTCCGGAAGGACGCCTGGAGTACAGTATTGTGATGGACAACACCCAAAATGCAAGCCAGACACGGCCCTTTACCATACACGCGCCCACGCTTAACAAAAAAGCACTGAAGAATCCGCCCATCAACATGCCGGTGGATCTGAGCAACAACAAAACCAAAGACCGGTCCGTCCCCAATCCGTTTGTTATACCCGGGCTGAAAAAGCTGAACGTACATCCTCAACTGATTGATTCATACAACTTTGATAACTTCATTCAGGGAGACTGCAACCGCCTGGCAAGAAGTGCCGGACTGGCAGTCGGACAAAATCCGGGCAAAACATCCTTTAATCCCCTGCTGATTTACAGCTCCAACGGATTGGGCAAAACCCACCTGGGCCATGCCATCGGCATTGAGGTCAAGAACCTTTTCCCGGAAAAGACCGTATTGTACGTCACAGCCGAACAATTTACCAACCAGTTCATTGACTCCATCCGAAACGGCAATCAGAATGATTTTGTGCACTTCTACCACATGATTGACGTGCTGATCATGGATGACATCCATTGCCTGGCAGGTAAACCCAAAACCCAGGATGTCTTTTTCCATATTTTCAATCAGCTGCACCAGAGTGGCAAACAGATTGTGATCACCAGTGATACACCGCCGGTTGAAATGAGCGGCATCGAACCCCGTCTGCTGTCACGGTTCAAATGGGGATTATCCGCAGACTTACAGATACCTGACTTTGAAACGCGAATTGCCATCCTGCAGAAAAAGATCTTCAATGACGGGGTAGAAATGCCCGGAGAAGTACTCGAACTGATCAGCTCCAAGATCGACACCAACATCCGCGAGATGGAGGGAGCACTGATATCCATCCTCGCACAGTCTTCCATGAACAGAAAGGACATCACCCTGGAACTGGCTTCTCAGGTGATCGACAAGTTCGTAAGAAAGGCACCGAAAGAAGTTACCATCGATTATATACAGCAAGCCATCTGCAATTACTTTGAGATCCCCATGGAGAAACTCAAATCGAAAAGCAGAAAAAGGGAAACCGTTCAGGCCAGACAACTGGCCATGTATTTCTCAAAGCTGTATACCAAATCTTCGCTGGCAGTGATCGGGAACAAGTGCGGCAATAAAGACCATGCCACGGTCTTACATGCTTGTAAAACCGTTAAAAACCTGGTAGATACCGACAAAAACTTCAAAAAACATGTAGAGGAACTGAACGGTATTCTGTCAGTCGATTAAACGTATTTTGCGTTCAGATTCATATCTTTGCCCCCGGAAAGGACCTTTCCGGGTTTTTTTTATGTTCAAAAAATTATTTGGGATGAAAATTTTAATGGTCTGTTTGGGAAATATTTGCCGTTCACCGCTTGCAGAGGGGATCATGAAAGAAAAATTCAGACAACAGGGCATAGCGGCCGAAGTGGATTCAGCCGGTACCGCAGCCTACCACGTGGGAGAACCGCCAGATGACCGATCCAGGGAAGTTGCTGCCAAACATGGCATAGACATCTCCGGGCAACGGGCAAGGCAATTTGAAGTAAGCGATTTCAACCGTTTCGATAAAATATACGCCATGGACAGCCAAAATCTCAGTAATATAGCTGCGCTGGCCCGTGATGACAGTGACCTGGAAAAGGTTGAGATGATCCTCAATGAAAGTTACCCCGGAGAAAACCGTCAGGTGCCGGACCCCTATTACGGGGGAAAAAACGGATTTGAAAAGGTTTACCAAATGCTGGACGAAGCCTGCGAGAAGATCAGTCGGGGCTGACGGGGCTGATGCCCCGAATTGTTGGTTCTCATGGGCCATGTGATGGGGAAGCTGCCCATGGTCAGGTAAACGGGCTGGAAAGTTGTTGGTTGGTTTGATCCCGAAAGGATCACACGTTAATAAAAGATACATTGGATGGAGCCAAAAAAAGATGATATTTTGCGGGTCAGGGAGATTATTCGCCCTTACGTGCACCGGACGCCGGTATTAACGAGTCAGGCTCTTAACCGGATTACCGGAAG
>SKUN01000156.1 GCA_007129945.1 Bacteroidales bacterium | reverse complement strand
GACAATTACGAAGAGGTGCTGGATATTTTCCGTTATGGCAATGAACAGGACCGGACAGCTATCCGGAGCAACATGGAAGTGGCCTATGAGAAGGCCAGCCTGGTGATCAGGCGGCATTCCATGAATATCCGCGGGGTGGAGCACAATAAGTGGATCGATGAATCTTACTATCTTATTGGCCGCTCACAGTTTTTCCGGCAGGAGTATAACCTCGCCATCCTGACTTTTGAATACATCATCAGGGAATACGATACCGACCGCAGCTACGATTCTAAGGCCTGGATTGCCAAATCCTACCATGAGATGGGAAGGTTTGAGCAGGCACTTCAGATGCTGGAAACCCTGGAGCGACGCCATCAGAATGGCCTGCTGAATGAAGAAAGTACAGCCCTGTTCAGGATGACCTATGCCGATCATTTCCGCAGGCAGGGGAATTACCAGCAGGCTGCCCGGCAGCTTGAAATGGCGGTGAACCGTGTGGACAGCAGAAGAGAGCAGGCCCGTCTGACCTTTATCAAAGCACAGCTCCATGAGCATGCCGGTGATTATGCGGCTGCCCAGCAAACTTATGCCCGGGTACTGGATATGCGCGGGGCAGGGTATCAGATGCGATTCCAGGCAAGGATCGGGATGGCCATGGCCTATGATCCTGAAGTAGGCGGTGGCGGACGCATTCGTGCGGAACTGTTTGATTTGCTTGATGAGGACAGATTTTCCGAATTCAGGGATCAGATATATTATGCGCTGGCACAGTTGTCACTGCGTGAGGGCAATGAGGAAGAAGCCGTTGAATTGTTCAGGCGGTCTGCCGAAGTCAGTGAGGAAAACCCTGTGCAGAAGGGATTGGCCCACCTCAGGCTGGGAGAGATTTTTTTTGAGCGGGGCGACTACCTGGACGCCAGTGAGAGCTACAGCGAGGCGGTGAGTTACCTGCCTTCCGGCTACCCGGATTATGACCGGATCCGTCAGCGCCAGGGGTTGCTTTCGGAGCTTTCCAGGCATGAGCGGATCATTCAGCGGGAAGATTCTCTGCAAAACCTGGCCGGATTGTCCAGTGCTGATCAGATCGCGTTGGTGGATGGGATCATCAATGAAATCCTTGAGCAGGAGAGGCAGGAAGAAGACGCAGAACGTGAACGCAGGCGTGAAATGCAGGAAGCTGGTCAGCGGGCCAGAGAGGCCGGAGTTCAGCGGCAGGAAGGAGGGTGGTACTTCTACAACTCAAATGCCATGAGTCGTGGCCGCGATGAGTTTTTCAGCCGCTATGGCGACCGCCCCCTGGAAGATTACTGGCGGATCGGCAATATGCAAATGATGGCATCTTTTGACATGGACGGAGACTGGGACGATATGGACCTGGATAACGGGGATCCGGGGGTGGTTGAAGATATATACGACAGGGAAGCCTATCTTGCGAATATCCCCAATACGGAAGCACAAATGCTTGCTTCCGAACGCCGGATGATGCAGGCCTATTATCAGAAAGCCATTGTGTTCAGGGATCATCTTCGTGACAGGGAGAATGCGATTGAAACTTTTGAGGAGCTGATCAGACGCCTCCCCGGCTCAGATAGGGAAATGCACGCGTATTATTACCTCCACAACCTTTACCAGGACATAGGCGATTACAGCCGGGCCGAACAGGTAAAGAACGATCTTGTGGCGACCTACCCTGAAAGTGAGCTTGCCCGGATGCTTTCCGACCCTGATTACGGGGAGCGGATCCGGCAGCGGCAGAGTGCTTCCGAGCGCCTGTACCGTGAGAGTTACGATGCCTTTTTTTCCGGAAGGCACGATGTGGTTCGCCGGAATTACCAGGCACTTGATACATTAAATGCTTCCAAAGAACTTCAGGCCCGTTTCACCTACCTTCATGCCCTCTCGATTCGGAAAACAGACGGTGACGGGTACCGGGAAGAACTGGAAAGGGTGGTGGCTGAGTTTGAGAATACACAGGTGCATGAACCTGCCCGGGTATTGCTTGCTTCGCTCGATTCACCCGAAACGACCGCTGTATCAGGGCCGGCAGAAGTACCTGAGCGGGAAAGAAGGGGGGAGGCTCCGTTGGATTCTCCGTACACATTTGATCCCGACCAGATACACTTCTTGGTGGTTTTACTGGATACCGGTCATGCAGATCCGGCCTCGCTGAACGATGAACTGGCGGAGTTCAATAACCAGACCCGTGAAGAAGACGGGCTCTCCGTAAGCAACGTCTTTTTTGAGGATGGTAAGCAGCTGATCACGGTGACCAACTTCCCGGACAAACAGCGTAGCCTGGCATACCTGGAGGAGCTGGTCAGGGCTGAGGTTATCAGTGAAAGCCGGATCGGGGAGGTGGAAAGCTTTGTAATATCGGTGGATAACTATCCTGTACTTTATCAGGACAAAGAACTGGAGGCTTACCGTACCTTTTTCCGGTATTATTACGTACAAGAGTAAAAGACTACAGCAGGTTCCTTTTTTTCTTACATTTGTTTGATGTATTACGCTTGCGCGGAAACGCGAAAAAATAATGTTTAATTTTTTTAAGAACAGCAGCATGGCAAGACAGCAAGAACCCGATCACACAGCGATAAACCTGGTAGGTAAAGGAACTGTAATTAAAGGAGAGATCCAGTCAAAAGGGGATGTCCGGATTGACGGGAAGATCATCGGGGAGGTTCATTCGGAGGGCAAGGTCGTGATCGGGGATACCGGTATGGTTGAAGGAGATCTTTTTTGTAAGAATGCCGATTTTTCCGGTAAGGTGCAGGGAAAGGCGGATGTGACTGAATTATTGACACTGAAGGCTTCTGCCACGTTTCTTGGTGATATTGTCACGAACAGGCTGTCCATTGAGCCCGGGGCAAAGTTTTCCGGTACCTGCTCCATGGACCGGGAAGCACCGCAGGCCAAAACAGAAAAACCCAAATGAACATCCGCCGTTTTACGGAACAGCTGACTATTTATGCGGTGTTGCTTTTGCCGGCATACCTGCTGTTTGTTTGGCTGGCACCTGAAAACTGGGTTTCTGATGCTTTTTGGGCTTTTGTGCCCTTTTTCTACCTGCTTGTACTATTGTCAAAATATATAGTTCATCTTCTGGGGGCAAGATCGGGCCGTCGTTTTACCGATGTGTTTCTTGTCGTCACGGTGTTCAGGTTCGTAATATATCTCCTGACCATCGTGCTTTATGCATTTGCGTTCCCGGAAGATGCCCTGGTTTTTGTTGTCACATTTTTTGTGTTCTATTTTGCGTTTACTGTATTTGAAGTCATTTACCTGTACCGTGATCTGAAAAGATCATAAGGTAATCCGGTCCTGAAAGCCATTAACGCAAAGGGGCTTTTGTATCACCAAGACGATGTGATCATGAATATAGCCGATAAGCAAAAAAGTGCACATTACCCATTTGTCACTTTAATTCTGGTGCTGGCCGCCATGACATTTGCCGGTGTCAATGATGTGCTTGGCGCGGATGAGCCCCGGGTTGAGTTGCCCGGAGATGATACGGATCTCTCCCTGATGGTTGGTGAGGACATTGACGATGCTGAGCTGAGTGCGCCGGCATTCGATGCCAGGAAGGTGATCGTGGATCACGTGCTGGATACTTATGACTGGCATTTGTTTGACATCGGCGATCACCACTTTTCAATCCCATTGCCTGTGATCCTTCTATACCAGGGGCAGTTTCATGTGTTTTCCAGCGGCCGGCTAACCACCGGAGATGGTATTTACCGCGGATTCCGTATTGCAACGGAGGGTCCCAGGAAAGGACGGGTCGTGCGGGTCGGGGACGATGGCATAACCCCTGACTTGCAGGCTTCAACCATTTACGACTTTTCCATTACAAAGAATGTGGCATCCATTTTCATTGCTTCTGTAATGATCTGTTTGCTATTTGTAAGCATCGGACGCCGGTATCACAAGGGAGGTGTGTATACTACCCCAAAAGGACTTCCCGCTTTCTTTGAACCCCTGATCGTGTTTGTGCGTGATCAGATTGCCATTCTGGCTATCGGCCCGGAGTATCGCCGTTTTATGCCCTATCTGCTGTCGGTGTTTTTCTTTATCTTTTTTAACAACCTGTTGGGGCTTGTTCCCGTTTTTCCTGGCGGGGCCAACGTAACGGGCAATATCAGCGTGACCTTTGTGCTGGCAATGTTTACTTTCTTTACCACCCACTGGTTTGCCAACAGGGAGTACTGGAAACATATGTTCAATATGCCCGGGGTGCCTGTGTTTTTGAAGCTTCCGGTGCCGATCCTGCCCGTCATTGAAGTAGTCGGGGCCCTCATCAAACCATTTGTGCTGATGATCAGGTTGTTTGCCAATATTACCGCAGGGCATATGGTGATCCTCAGTCTTACTTCACTGATCTTTGTGCTGGGCTCCATGAGTCTGGTGCTTGGTTATGCCATTTCACCACTGAGTATCATTTTTCTGATTTTTCTGAATTTTCTTAAAATACTGGTTGCTTTTTTGCAAGCATATATTTTCACCCTGTTTAGTGCGTTCTTTTTCGGTATGGCTGTGCCAAAGGCCAGCCATTGACCATTTGTTCAATCAATTATTTATTATTATGGATTTAATGTTCGTATTACTTGACTCAGTCGATATTGCCCATGAGTGGATGAAAATGGGAGCTGCCCTGACAGCTGTAATTGCTGTGTTTGGCGCATCCTATGGAATTTCCGCAATTGCCCGGAGTGCCATTGATAATATTGCCAGGCAGCCCGAGGCAGGTAATGACCTGCGTTCATCCATGGTGGTGGCGGCAGCCCTCATCGAAGGGATCACCTTTTTTGCCCTGGTGATTGTGCTGCTGACACTTTTTGTGTAGTGATCACGATTGATGTGTGTACTTTCTTCACCGGGGAAACCTGTGAGATCCGCTGTGTGTGCAAAGGATTTGTGAGCTGGTTCAGTTGTAACCTTTAAAATACCGGATTATGGAACTATTGATGCCCGGTCTGGGCCTGATTTTCTGGATGACGGTTGCATTCGGTTGTGTACTGTATATCTTGCGTAAATATGCCTGGAAACCCATTCTTGAAGTACTCAATGAGAGGGAGAATCTTCTTGCCAACTCTTTCAAAGATGCCAAAAGGGTGGAATATGAGATGTCACAGCTGGCCGCTGTGAAAACAGAAAAACTTGCTGAGGCGGAAAAGGCCCGCGAGGAGATCATTGCCCGTGCCAATAAGGATGCAGAGGGTATTGTTGAGGAGGCCCGGGAGAAAGCCCGGGAGGAGGCCCGTATATTGTCAGAAAATGCAGAAGAAATGGCGAAGAAGTACAAAAGGGAGGCCATGCAGGAGATCAGGGATCAGCTTTCTGCCCTTTCTATTGACCTGGCAGAAAAAATACTGAAAGAGGAATTCAGTGACAAGCAGCGCAATGCCGTTTACGTCAGCAAGTTGCTTGATGAAGTAGCTTTAAATTAATGTGTCTGTCATAAAAACTGCGCTTCGATGCATACCGACAGCCAGATCCTGTATAAGCGATATGCCAGGGCTTTGCTAATGCTGGCAGAGGAAAACGGAATCCTGGAAGCGTCCTATAAGGACCTGAAACTGGCGGATGCCGTGTTAAACGGACATAAGGGGTTGTCAGTCAGCATGAATAGCCCTGTGGTTCGCGCCGGCAAAAAGCAAAATCTGATAAAGCGGTTGTTTGACGGCCGGGTTGATCCGCTGATCCTGAAGTTTATGCTAATTATTGTCAGGAAACAGCGCGGGAATATCCTGGGAGGAGTTGCATCGGCTTATGGTGATGTATATAAAAAGCATCTGGGAATTGAAACAGTAAGGATCATTACTGCACAACCATTGGATGAGAACCTCAGAGAACGTGCCATGACAGCTGCAAGGAAGCTCACACATTATGCCATTGAATTTGATGAATCGCTCGATCCCGGCATCATCGGCGGTTTTATTCTGATCCTGGGTGACAAACGTTACGATGCCAGTGTCAGAAACAGGCTCAATCAGGTAAAAAAACATTTGGGACTGAAAAAAGTGCATCCATATGACTGATATTAAACCTTCTGAGATATCTGCTATCCTGAGGCAGGAGATGGCTGGTTTTACGATGGAAACCGAACTGGAGGAAACCGGGATTATACTTCAGGTCGGAGATGGAATTGCCCGGGTTTACGGCCTGACCAACGCCTGGTCGGGTGAAATGGTCGCTTGTAACGATGATGGACTTACCGGGGTGGTGCTGAATCTTGAAGAAGACAATGCCGGGGTGGTTCTTCTTGGTGACTCCCGCGGCCTCAGGGAGGGAGATGTGGTGAAACGTACGGGCAGGATAGTGTCTCTGAAGATCACGGAAGCGATGACCGGAAGGGTGGTGAATACCCTCGGGGAACCAATAGACGGGGAAGGCAAGCTGGAAGGCCCTTTCTATGAAATGCCACTGGAGCGACGGGCGCCGGAAGTAATTTACCGTCAGCCGGTAAACGAACCCCTGCAAACAGGGATCAAAGCCATTGACGCAATGATCCCCATCGGGCGGGGGCAACGGGAACTGATCATCGGCGACAGGCAGACCGGAAAAACAGCCATTGCATTGGATACCATCATTAACCAGCGGCGGTTTTATGAAAAGGGAGAGCCGGTTTACTGCATTTACGTGGCCATCGGACAAAAAGGTTCATCGGTGGTGAATACAGTGAATTACCTTAAACAGCACGGAGCCATGGATTATACCGTGGTGGTTTCAGCCACGGCGAGTGACCCTGCAGCCATGCAATTTTATGCCCCGTTCGCCGGTATGGCTATCGGGGAGTTCTACCGTGATACAGGAAGGCATGCCCTCGTCATTTTTGATGATTTGTCAAAACAGGCCGTGTCATACAGGGAGGTATCTCTTTTGCTGCGCCGGCCCCCGGGTCGGGATGCCTTTCCGGGTGACATCTTTTATTTGCACTCAAGGTTGCTTGAACGGGCATCAAAAATCATTGCTTCGGATGAAATTGCGGCCGAAATGAACGACATCCCCGAATCGGTTCAGCCCCTGGTCAAAGGAGGCGGGTCACTGACCGCTTTGCCCATCGTTGAATCGCAGGCAGGTGATGTGTCGGCTTACATCCTGACCAATGTCATTTCCATTACCGACGGACAGATTTTCCTGGAGACGCATCTTTTCAACGCAGGGATCCGTCCTGCTGTCAATGTGGGGGTTTCAGTCAGCCGTGTGGGGGGTAATGCCCAGATGAAGAGCATGAAAAAGGTGGCCGGCACCCTGAAAATCAATCAGGCCCAGTATCGTGAGCTGGAGGCTTTTGCCCGCTTTGGAACAGATCTGGACCCGGAAACGAGGCGGATACTCGATAAAGGAGCACGGAATGTGCGCGTGCTGAAACAGGATCAGTTTGCCCCGATGCCCGTGTCAGAGCAGATCGCTATTCTGTATTGTGGTACAAAGGATTTGCTGATGGACATCCCCATTGAAAAAGTTGAGCAGTTTGAGAAAGAACTGATTGCCCTCTTGTATGAAAAATATCCCGGTCTGCTGGAGCAACTGGAAAATGATGTATTGGATAAGAACGAGGAAGCGTCCCTTCTGGAGGCGGCAAAAATCGTTAAAGAAAGGTTGCTTTCGCCGCAATCCGCTGAAACCGGCCAGGCTGCCGGGAGCGATTCCGCTGAAAATAAAAAAGACAATACCTGACAGGTATGGCCAGTCTGAAAGAGTTACGTACCCGCATTGCTACCATCCAGTCGACCAGGAAAGTGACCGGATCCATGAAGCTGGTGGCTGCATCCAAGTTGCGCGGGGTGCAGGATCATATTCTTCATCTTCGTGACTATGCCGGAACATTACGCCGGGTATTGGGAGAGGTGATACTGCGCCTGTCGTCTCCCCGCAGTCATCCGTTTATGCGGCCTGGTGCAGCGAGGTCGGTCCTGCTGATTTGCGTGGGATCCGACAAAGGTCTTTGTGGTACGTATAACCTGGTGGTGATCAGGGAAACGTTGAAACAGATGGACGCACTGCAGGAGGAGGGATACAGGGTCAGGCTGATGGTACTTGGGAAAAAGCCGACCCGTTACTTCCAGCAAAGAAATTTTGAGGTGGAAGCCATGGATGGCGAAATCATACGTAAAGTCAGTTATCAGTCGGCAGATGCATTCGCAAAGCAGGTCACGGACCTTTACCTGAAAGAGTCTTTTGCCAAGGTATTGATTGTTTACAACCGTTTTGTGAATGCGGTTATTCATAATATTTCCACAGAGCAGTTTCTTCCCCTTTCGGTGAAGCGGCTGAGTGGTAAATCCCGGCAGGACTGGAAGGAAGACAGGAGGGTCATCCTCGAGCCTGTGCAGGATGAAGTGGTGGATTATCTGACAGTTCAGTATGTCAGTTATAATTGTTACCGTATTCTGCTGGATGCCGCTGCCTCAGAGCATGGAAGCCGAATGACGGCGATGCATAAAGCATCAGACAATGCAGACGATATGCTGAAGGACCTCAATCTTCGCTACAACAAGGCCCGTCAGAGTATGGTCACCAAAGAATTGCTGGATATTGTCGGGGGAGAAAGGCCCCGAACAATATAAGCCGCCGGAAAATTGGTTAAAAAATTCTATCTTTATGGCAGCGATTTGTTACGCACTGCGGCACGAGGTGCGGGTTATGCTTGATAACCTGTACAATACGATCCATGGCTAATAGTTAAATGTTATTCAATATGAGAAAGCACTTATCCGGAAGCCGGCGGACCTTTTCCTGGCTTCTCATCCTGGCTTTTCTGGCCGGTTTTTCTTTTGCCAAAGTGGAGGATATATCTTTGGATACGGTCAGGGAAGCGGGCCGGCTGCTGGGCTTTTCTTTTTCGCAGGCAGAACTGGAAAATATGATGCCTTCTGTCCGGATGCATCGCCAGGCAGGAGAAGCCATCAATGATGCAAGGCTGGATAACTCGGTATCTTCTGCCCTTGAATTTGACCCCTTGCCACGCGGATTTGAATTGCCGGTGCAGAAAGGTGATATTCCCTGGAAATTGCCGGAAGATGTTTCCCTGCCGGAAAACCCTGAAGCGCTTGCCTATTACAGTATTCCTGAACTGGCCGCCCTGCTGAAGAACCGGATGATCACCTCTGAGGAACTGACCCTGTTCTTTCTGGACAGGCTGGAGGAACACGGGGAAACCCTGGAGGGGGTGGTGACCATTACAAGAGACCGTGCCCTGCAACAGGCCCGCAATGCTGACCGGGAAATTGCTGCCGGACACTACCGGGGGCCGCTTCACGGGGTTCCTTATGGAGTGAAAGACCTGCTCGCCGTGGAGGGATACCCCACCACATGGGGAGCCATGCCCTTTAAAGACCAGGTGATTGATCATACGGCTTCTGTGGTAGAACAACTCGATGAAGCAGGGGCGGTGCTTGCCGCCAAGCTGACCATGGGTGCCCTGGCCATGGGTGATGTCTGGTTTGGCGGCAAGACGCGAAATCCCTGGAATCTTGAAGACGGCTCCAGTGGTTCGTCGGCAGGGTCAGCGGCAGCCGTGTCGGCAGGGTTGCTTCCTTTTGCTTTAGGCACAGAAACCCTCGGAAGTATTGTATCCCCTTCCACCCGGTGCGGGGTGACCGGTTTGCGACCCACTTACGGCAGGGTAAGCCGTGACGGGGCCATGGCGCTCAGCTGGAGCATGGATAAGATCGGTCCCATTGCCCGGAGTGCGGAAGAATGTGCCATGGTGCTGGAAGTGATCAACGGGCCTGACGGCAAGGACCGCAGCCTGGTGGATGCCGGTTTTAACTACGATCCGGATCTGGAGGTGACCGACCTCCGGGTGGGTTATGTTGCCGCGTTTTTTGAAGAAGACTACCCGGGGTCGGCAGCGGATAATCAGGTTCTCACAGATCTGGCCAATATGGGCGTTGAACTGAAAGAAGTGAAATGGGGTTTCCAATTACCGGTGAATGCCCTGCGGATCATTCTTTATGCCGAATCTGCTGCGGCATTTGATGAGCTGACCGTATCAGGCGGGGATTCACTATTGGTAAACCAGGCCATGAATGCCTGGCCAAATCTTTTCCGTGCGGCACGTTTCATTCCCGCCGTGGATTATATCAATGCCAACCGGGTCAGGAGTTTGCTGGTGGAGGAGGTGAATGAGCTGATGAAGGATTACGATGTCATTGTTACACCCTCGTACGGTGGCAATCAACTGCTGGTTACCAATCTCACAGGGCATCCGGCAATAGCTGCCCCGAACGGGTTTACCGAAGGGGAGTCACCCCTGAGTATCACCTTCCTTGGCCAGTTATACGGAGAGGGAAAGGTGGTTTCACTGGTAAGGGCCTGGCAGGAACACAGCGGGCATCACACCAAAAGACCACCCTTGTTTGATCCGTCATAAGAAGAATGCAGTGCTCAACCTGAGCAAAATCCGGCACCAGGATGTTCAGGTAATATACTCTTATTGAACTGTTGGAATATAATATATTATTTATCGAAAGAGAATCATGAAGACTGAGAAGTTTCCCTTGTATTTCAGAGTGCCCATGGTACTGTTAACCCTGGTTCTGGCGGTGTTTATCATGATCACTGCCAAGGGCATTCTGGTGCCGCTGATGATATCCGGCCTGCTGGCAGTACTAATCAGCCCGATGGCTTCCTGGCTTGAAAAACGTGGCATCAACAAGATTCTGTCTGCTTTCATGAGTTTGATCGCCCTGCTCGGATTTTTGTTCGGACTAGCTTATTTCTTTTATAACCAGTTGATTGGCTTTGCCGATGAGTTGTCGATGCTTGAGCGGCGTATGGCCGAACTGCTGGATGTATTTAACGAATTTACGGGGCAACACATTGAAGGAGCAGTCCCCATTTCATTTGATGATATACAGGGAGTGGCCTTCAATTACCTGTATGAGAATATGGCCACCCTGACCCAGGGCGTGATTGCCACGGCCACCACCATCACCATTATCTTCATTGTTCCCATTTATATTTTTCTTTTTCTTTATTTCCGGCATTTTCTGATCGAATTTGTGTTGAGGGCATTCCCGGAAAAGGATCTTCCCAAGGTGCAAAAGGTAATTCACAAGGTTAAGCTGGTGGTCCAGAATTACATTGTGGGAATGTTCCTGGTAATCATTATTCTTGCTGTTCTGAACAGTATTGCCCTCTACAGTTTCGGCCTGAAACATGCGGTACTCTTTGCGGTATTTGCCGCTTTACTGAATGTGATCCCCTTCCTGGGGCCGTTTATCGGGGCAACCCTGCCCATTCTCTATGCGCTGCTCACCAAAGACTCTCTGTGGTATCCTTTCGGGGTCTTTATGGCTTTCTACGTTATCCAGCTGGCGGAGAGCAACCTGTTTACCCCGAAAATTGTAGGCGGTAAGGTGTCCATGAACCCCCTGATGACCATTGTGGCCCTGTTTGTGGGTAATTTCATCTGGGGGCTTGCCGGAATGATACTGTTTATTCCGGGCATGGCCATGATGAAAGTGGTCTTTGACGAAATTGACGGGATGGAGCCGTATGGTTTCCTGCTGGGTGATTTGCGTGCTGCCAGGGAAAAAGAAAATGAGGGCACTGGCAAAGAAGAAAGATCCCTGTCAGATAAGGTAGATTCTTTAACTGAAAAGGTAAAACACATCAAGAAAAGACTGAAGTCTTAAATTACAGGATAGGGGTACTGAATGTCTGTCAGGTATAAACCCCAGGCCGGTGCAGAATATCCGGCACATTGCCTGTCTTTTTGACAGATGATCAGGTCAAAGTCTGCAGGGGTAATTTTTTTCAGCCCCACATCTACCATGGTTCCTACGATGGCTCTTACCATATTACGTAAAAACCGGTCAGCCTTTATGGTAAAACAGAGGATGTGTCCATTACTTTCCCAGGTCGCCTTATGAATCTTGCAGATATTGGTTTTAACCTGGGTGTTTGACCGGGCGAAACTGCTGAAATCGTTATGTTCTTTCAGTATACCGGCTGCCTCTTGCATGGCATGGATGTCCAGCGGGCGTTCGTATTGCCAGGCCCGCTGGTGCCAGAACGGATCTTTCTCCGTGCAGATATAATATTGATACGTGCGGCTGGTGGCATGGAATCTTGTGTGGGCATTCGAAGCCACAGGAAAAATTTCATGAACGGCAATACCTGGCGGTAGTAAGCGGTTTGACTTATACACCAGCTGCCGGTTTGCAATCACCTTCGGAGAGAGGGTGGTGGTAAAATGAGCGTAAAAAACCCTGGCATGCACCCCGGTGTCGGTGCGGCCCGCCCCGGTCAGCCTTACCTCTTCTTTCAACAGTAGAGATAAAGCCTCTTCCAGGGTTTGCTGAATGGTGGGAGCACCTGACTGGACCTGCCATCCATGAAAGCCTGTGCCAATGTAACTGAGCTTCACGAAATACCGGTACAGTGTTTCTTCCATGGGATGCATTTTTGGCAAATATACACACTGTGGAGAAAATTCTTTAGAAAGGTTCTAAATTTCTGCCTGATAAACAGGCAAAACCCTCTGCGTATGCCTGCAATGACCTCTGTCGAGATTTATGTATGTTATGAATATGACAAAGTTAAGTTGGTTTGTGTTTTTGGGATGTGAATAAATTCACAACTTTATTTGTTTTTTGATTTACAACATTTTATCTTTGTCCCACAATTGCAAACCAGGTTGGAATTATCAGGGAGAGAAGCAATTATTCGTAAGACAGGCATAAAAAAACATCGCCTATGAAGGTCAAAGAAATAGCCCGGTTACTTGATGCCCGCATTGTTTGCGGACAGGAACGTGCAGATTACTCCATTGACGTGGCTTTTGCCTCAGATCTGATGAGTGATGTGCTTACATTGAAAAATGACAATGTATTGCTGATTACCGGACTGGCGAATATGCAGACCATCCGTACTGCAGAGATGTCAGACATTCAATGCGTTGTGTTTGCACGGAACAAGAGGGTCACCCCTGAAATGATCGACCTGGCTGAAGACAACGACCTGGTGGTGCTGGAGTGCCGCTACTCCGTTTTCAAGACGTGTGGCCTGCTTTACGAGGCTGGTGTGGAACCCATTTTTTAAAAGACCATGGCAGAGCGGATGCAGTTTGAATACAATGTGGATGGCGGGAATTTTACCCGCGCAGGATTTGCATCCAGCGAGATTAAGAAGATCTTAAAAAAACTGAATGTTGATATTGGTATTGTAAAACGAACAGTTGTGGCCACTTACGAAGGGGAAGTGAATATTGTGGCCCATGCCTACAGCGGTACCATCTACGTTGACATTGATACAGAACGGATCAGGATCAACCTGAAGGATGAAGGCCCGGGAATTCCTGATATTGACCAGGCCATGGAAGAGGGATACTCCACGGCGAGCAGTCAGGTCAGGGAGATGGGATTCGGTGCAGGAATGGGGCTTCCCAATATGAAGAAGAACGCAGACGAAATGCACATTACCAGTGAGGTTGACAAAGGGACAGAGGTGGAGATTGTGATGTTTCTGAATAATAAAGAATAATATAATGGTCAAGTTTTTTCATCATGCGCTGAAGTTCAGGAAGGACGTCTGTATCGGATGCTCCCACTGCATGAATGAATGCCCCACACAGGCCATCCGTATTCACGGAGGCAAGGCAGAACTGACCGATAACCGTTGTATTGACTGCGGCAAGTGCTATATGGTCTGCCCTGTCGGAGCCATTATCGTGGAAGCGGACGACTTAAGCCGGATTTTTGACTATACCCACCGCGTGGCACTGATCCCCAATATCTTGCTGGGGCAGTTCCCGGAAGGTGTGTCAATCAGTCAGATCTGCAGTGTGCTCATGGAGGCAGGCTTTACCCATATTTTTGAAGTGGAGCATGGTACCAGGGTACTGGAAGATGCGATGACAAAGATGATGGAGGAAAAGGAACTCCCCCGCCCGCTGATCTCTACCTTCTGCCCGGCTATTGTGCGCCTGATCCAGGTACGCTTTCCCATGTTCACTGATAACCTGATGTTGCTGAAAGCTCCCCTGGATATTGCGGCCATGTACTACCGCCGTAAGCTGGAGGAGGAAGGCATCAGCCCGGAGGATACCGGGGTGTTTTATATCACTCCTTGTGCCGCCAAGATTGCCGCCATTAAAAGCCCTGTGGGTGAAGAAAGTTCTCCCATTACCGGGGTGATCAATATGGATTTCATTTACAATAAAATATATACCAAGGTGAAGCAGGGCCTCAGCGGAAAAGGCAGTTGCTGCCTGCCCGCCATGCAGCCTCTGCAGCCCGAAGAAATGGTATGGTCACTCACTGAAGGAGAAGCTGCCAGGATGCCCGGCAGAACCCTGGCCATTGATGAGGTGTCGAATGTGATTGAGTTCCTGGAGAAAATGGAGAACGAGGAGATCAGCGACATCGATTTCCTGGAGTTAAGGGCCTGCGACCAGAGTTGTGCGGGGGGTATCCTGACAAGCGGGAACCGGTTTTTTACCGTTGAGCGGTTACGCAAGCGTGCAGAGGAAGCTGCCAGGGGCAATGATTCGATGATCTATGATACGGCAGGTGACTCCATCCGGGATCATTTTGATTACCTGAATGAGCATCTGAAGGTGACACAGATCAAGCCCCGGGCCATGGACAAGCTGGATGAGGATATGGAGCAGGCCATGCTCAAGATGCGAAAGGTGCAGGAGATCATGAAGGACCTGCCTTATGTGGATTGCGGCATTTGCGGGTCTCCGACCTGTAATTCCCTGGCTGAGGATATTGTGCAGGGAAAGGCCCATGTGAACCAGTGCATCTACGTGCAGAAACGCTGGGAGCAGGAGGGGAAATTGCAGCCGAAGGAGTCTATGGAGATATTGAAGGAGATATGGGGGGAGGATAAGTTTTAGTCGGGTGCTGCGCACCCTCCGGTTAGTCGGGGCTGACGCCCCTCCGGTTAGTCGGGGCTGACGCCCCTCCGGTTGTTGGTTCTCATGGGCGGAGAGGAGGGAAAGCTGCCAATAGGCTGGAAAAGGGCGGAGAGGTTGTTGGTTGTTGGTTGGAAGGAAGAAGGTGGAAGTTGGAAGGGGGAAGCCCGAAGCTGGAAGTTAGAAACTGAAAAAATATAAAGCTATGACTGTTGCGGATGTTGTTAAAGTGCTTGGTCTGGAGGTTTTCAGCGGTGCTGATGGTCTTGACCGTGATGTAACGGGTGGTTATGTGTCGGATTTGCTGAGTGATGTGATGGGGAATGCGGATGCAGGGGAAATATGGATCACTTTGCAGACTCATAAAAACGTGATGGCGATTGCTTCGCTGAAGGATCTGGCAGCTGTAATACTCGTTTCGGGACATGAGCCTGATGACAATACGGCCCAGCAAAGCGATGAAGAGAATATTCCGGTTCTGGGTACCTCAAAGAGTGCCTTTGAGATTACCGGGAAGTTGTATGAACTGATCAAATAATAATGAGAAGTTACCGTGCTGATCTGCATGTACATACGGTGTTGTCGCCCTGCGGTGACCTGGAAATGAGCCCGGCCAATATCGTAATGATGGCAGCCCGTAAAGGGGTCGACGTCCTGGGTATTGCCGATCATAACAGCACGAAGCACGGAATGCTGATCAAAAAACTGGCAGAAAAAGAGGGGATCTTCGTATTGACCGGTGCGGAAGTCACCACAAAGGAAGAGATCCACTGCCTGGCGTTCTTTGAAAACAATGATTCCCTGGAGGCTTTCCAGGAGTACCTGGATAAGCATTTGCCGGATGTGAAAAACAAACCGGATACCTTTGGGTACCAGGTGGTTGTCGATGAAGAGGAGATGATCGTTGAGGAGATCGATAAACTGCTGATATCCGCCCTGGACCAGTCCATTGACCAGGTGGAGGAGAAGATACACAGCCTGGGCGGCCTGTTTATTCCGGCTCATATTGACCGGCCGAGTTTCAGCCTGTTCAGTCAGCTGGGTTTTATTCCTCCCGGTCTGAAAGCGGATGCCCTGGAGATATCCAAACAGAGCGGTGGTCCGGAAAAAATGCGGACAAAACATCCGGAATTGAAAGGTTATTCGATGATCCAGAGTTCAGATGCCCATTTTCCTGAGCAAGTGGGAGATGCAGGGTGTTATTTCTTAATGAAAACCCGTAGCTTTGCGGAAATTAAAATGGCGTTGAAGGGTGAGGAGGGGAGGAAGGTTGAAGTTAGAAGTTAGAAGGTGGTTGGTCCTCATGGGCTATGGGTTGGGGAAGATGCCTGTGGT
>SKUN01000179.1 GCA_007129945.1 Bacteroidales bacterium | reverse complement strand
GGGCGGACAAGCGAACCAACACCTCGGCAAAACCTTCAATGTCTATACCTTCCTGACCGCGCACACCTTCGAGGATATCACGGCTTTTCAGGCTGTCGATCATTGCCAGGGCTCCGTCAATGTTCAGGGGTGCCAGGCGGGTTGCCACATCTTTCAGCACTTCAATAAAAATACCACCCATGCCGCACAATATCATATGCCCGTAGTTTTCTTCCAGTTTCACACCGGCAAATAGCTCGGTACCTGAAAGCATCGGCTGAAGCAGCACACCTGTGGCATCTGTGATCTGCATCATCCGGTCAAATTCCCTGACAACCGATTCTTCATCCTTAATGTTCAGTGTTACACCTCCCACATCGGATTTGTGCACAGGACCAACCACTTTCATCACCAGGGGGTACCCAAGCCGGCCGGCAGCCCGGACGGCTTTTTCAGGGGTATCCGCAATCACCTCTGCTGCCCTGACTATGCCGGCCGCGTCCAGCATATCCTGCACATGCCTCGGAGAGAGGTAGGCGTCTCCATCCGTTGTCTGGTCAATGATCCGGCGGATTTTCATCCTGTCAACTTTAGTCTCTGCAGAAGTTACATTGGAAGGCGAAGGTGTATTATAAACGCGGCCCAGGGCCCTGCCAAGTGTTACTTCATCCGGGAAATTCACATGACCTTTTGCAATGAAAGCTTCCACCTCCTCTTTAGCAGTGAGAATACTGGGCAATACGGGATAAATCGGTTTTTTACAGGTACGGATTTTCTCATCCAGGACATCATATACGTTGAATACAGGAAATAGGCCGGGAGTTCCGAAAATGACCACCACCCCGTCAACATCCCTGAAATGCTTATCGGTATAATCCAGTATTATGCCCAGCTGCTCTGCTGTTCCCGTTGCCAGGAAGTCAATTGGGTTGGACACAGAAGAACCCGGATGCAGATGCGTGAGCAACTCCTGGCTGGCCGGGGAATCAAGCGAAGGAACTTCAAGCCCCCCCTCCGACAATGCATCTGTGAGCATTACCGCTGGTCCGCCGGCATGGGTCACAATAGCCAGTCTTTTACCTTTCAGTTGCGGGCACATGAACACCGATGCCACCGAGATCAGGTCTTCCCGGCCATAGCAACGGACAATCCCGGCACGACGGAATAAGGCCTCCACCGCTTCGTCCGGGCTGGCCAGTGCACCTGTATGGGAAGAAGCTGCCCTGCTGCCGGCTTCAGAACTTCCTGCCTTCACAGCGGCAATCCTGCAGCCTTTCCGTATCAGGGAAGCGGCATGATGCAACAGCATCTGAGGTTTGGAAATATCTTCAATGTACAATAACTTGATGCGTGAGCTGTTTTCCGGATCAAAAGATTCATCCCAGTACTTAACCACCTCTTCCACCCCCATTTGGGCACTGTTCCCGACAGAAAACACGTTGGCAAAAGATAGTCCTTTAGGGATGCCGGCCTCCATGATAAAGCAGGCCGTGGCACCCGATCCTGATACAAAATCACACCCATGCGGGTCAAGTTTCGGGATCGGGTAAGTAAATACGCTATGGTGATTCGGGGTCAACACCCCGGTACAGTTTGGTCCGATAAGGGTTCCGCTCACACCGTTGACAATGTTGACCAATTTCTTCTCAAGGACTGCCCCATCTTCACTTTCCTCTCCAAAGCCTGCCGATAACACAATAAAAGCACGGGTGTTTTTCTGACTAGCGAGCACTTCAGCAGTGTCAGGCACAAAGCGCGCGGCAATGGCAATAATGGCAAGGTCCACATCGGGCAGGTCAGCCACATCACTATAACTCCTGATTCCCTGAACCTCACTCTCCTTCAGGTTTGTCACGTAAAGATCACCGGCAAAATTGCCATCGATCAGGTTTTTCAGGACCTTCCCCCCGGGCTTGGTCACATCATTGGACCCCCCGATTACTACAATGCTTTTCGGATTGATTAACTGTTCGGTGATCATAAATTATGAGTTTTTCAAAGTTTTTATATCAAAAATTAGGATGTGAAATATCCGGGGCTAAAGTACGAAAAATTGTGCAGGCTATCTTGCCCCGGCCTGCGCCTTTTAGGCTATACTGTTATAAAAATTTATAAATTTGGCCTACAATAATTACCAGGCAGATGACCAAAAAAGAACGGTTTGATTTTGTCCTTGATTATTTTTCCACTCACCGGCCGGCAGCCGGGACAGAACTGCACTATACAGACCCTTACCAGCTGCTGGTAGCTGTAATCTTATCTGCGCAATGCACCGACAAGCGGGTGAACCAGATCACCCCCCCTTTTTTTCAGCGATTCCCGGAAGCCGCATCACTGGCCGAAGCATCTCATGAGGAAGTCTACAGTCTGATCCGCAGCTGTTCCTATCCCAACAACAAAAGCAAAAACCTGATCGGCATGGCCCAAAAGCTCACCACTGAATTCAACGGGGTCATTCCGGATGAGGTCAGTGAGCTTGTGAAACTCCCGGGGGTGGGCAGAAAAACAGCCAATGTCATCGCTTCGGTGGTATATCAGAAGCCGGCACTGGCCGTAGACACCCATGTATTCCGTGTGGCTGACCGTATCGGCCTGACGACAAGGGCTAAAACTCCACTGGAAGCCGAAAAACAATTACTGAAACACATCCCCGAAAACCTGGTCGCCATCGCCCACCACTGGCTCATTTTGCATGGACGCTATATTTGCCAGGCAAGGAAACCAAAATGCGAACAATGCCCGTTGACCCCTGCCTGCAGGTATTTCAACAGCAAAAAGAAAAAGGAAAGCTGAACAAAGAGGATGGACGGTTGTTTCTGCAATACACAACATTTCAACCACTTGCATCTAAAACAGATCGATCATGACAAAACTTAAAGAAGGTGAAAAGGCTCCTGATTTCCAAGGGATTGACCAGGACGGAAATTCCGTTTCCCTGAATGATTTTAAAGGCCATAAACTGGTGCTGTATTTTTACCCGAAAGACAGCACGCCGGGATGTACCTCACAGGCCTGCAATTTGCGCGACAATTATGATTACCTGCTTAAGAACGGGTATAAAGTGGTCGGGGTGAGCGCTGACAGCGAAAAGTCCCACAAGAAATTCATCGAAAAGCATGAATTGCCATTTCCATTGATCGCCGACACCGAAAAAGAGATCATCAAAACCTATGACGTCTGGGCCCCGAAGAAATTCATGGGCAAAGAATTCCTGGGAATCGTCCGTACCACTTTTGTGATTGATGAAGAAGGAATAATCGAAGAGATTATTGGCAAAGTCAAGACAAAAGACCACACCCATCAGATCATCAAGACCTGAAAAAAACAGTATATTTGCTCATAATCAAACTGTTTAACAAAAAACCAAACAACAGACCAATATGAGCGAAGTACTGAGTAAGCTGGAACCCAAACTTTTGTGGAAATATTTTGAAGCCATTTGCGGCATTCCGCATCCTTCCAAGAAGGAGGCCGCCATCATTGATTATGTAAAGGGAGTCGGAGAAAATCTGGGACTTGAGACCATTGTCGATCATGTGGGCAATGTGGTCATTCGCAAACACGCCACCCCTGGCATGGAAGACCGTAAAATGATCACCCTGCAGGCCCACCTCGACATGGTGCCGCAAAAAAATAACGACACCACCCACGATTTTGAGAAAGATCCTATTTCCCCGTACATCGACGGAGAATGGGTGAAGGCGAAAGGTACCACCCTCGGAGCCGATAACGGCATTGGGGTGGCTGCCGCCCTGGCTGCCCTCGAAAGCAACGAGCTGAAGCACGGTCCCCTCGAAGTTTTGCTTACCGTGGATGAGGAAACAGGAATGACCGGTGCGTTTGCATTGAAACCAGACCTGCTGAAAGGGGATATTCTCCTGAACCTGGACTCCGAAGATGAAGGGGAACTCTACATAGGATGTGCCGGTGGCATTGATACCAACGCTTTTTTTGATTATACTGAAGAACCGGTACCTGGCGGTCACGTTGCTTTCAAGGCAGAAGTCAAAGGATTGCGCGGCGGCCATTCCGGCCTGGATATCAGCCTGGGAAGAGGTAACGCCATCAAGCTGCTCAACCGCCTTCTGTGGAAGGCAAACCGGGAGCTGGGGCTGAGACTGGCCTCTGTTGACGGCGGCAGCCTGAGGAATGCGATCCCCAGGGAAGCCGAAGCGTTGATCACCATCCCTGAGGAACACAAAGAGAAGTTTAGGGAGTTGGCTGAGTCCCTGCATAAGAACATTGTGAACGAATTAAGCAGCGTGGATCCGGACGTATCATTGGAGGTCAGTTCCGCTGAAATGCCTGGAAAAGTTATGCAGGCGCAAACCGCCACAAACATTTTCAATGCGGTGTATGCCTGCCCCAACGGAGCCATCCGCTTTATTGCAGAAATGCCTGATGTGGTGGAAACCAGTACCAATCTGGCCGTGCTGAAATCGAAAGACGGAGTGGTTGAAGCCGCCACTTTGCAAAGGAGCTCTGTGGATTCAGCCAAACACGATCTTTGCAATATGATGCGCACAGTTTTCGAAATGGCAGGTGGCCGGGTTGAGCAAAAAGGAGAGTATCCCGGATGGAAGCCCGATGTAAAATCGCCCATCCTGAACACCATGAAAGAGGTATATCATTCACTCTACGGCAAAACCCCCGATCAGAAAGTCATTCACGCCGGACTGGAATGCGGTTTATTGGGCGGTCTTTACCCCAACCTTGATATGATATCATTCGGGCCCACAATCCGCAATCCGCACTCACCCGACGAGAAAGTAAACATTGAAACCGTGAAACGTTT
>SKUN01000040.1 GCA_007129945.1 Bacteroidales bacterium | reverse complement strand
TGGTTAGGACATTTTCACCAATAAACAGGATGTATAATGCATTTCGGTGAAGAGTTTATCCGGATTATTTTAAATCGAATCGGATCAATGTGTAACTTTACAGAGGGTATCGTCGTTTCACAGTTCAGAGAATATTTGGTGTTCATGTTTGCGATCACAAAACAATAAAATTCCTGATTCAACCTTACAATAAGTTTGCTATGAAAAACCCAACCGTCAAGCTGTTTGCACTTTCAATGGTTTATTTAACCTTAACCTTTGCATCGGTCAATGAACTTCATGCCGGTGATTCCCCGCCAGAGCCTGCATCAGTTGTCAGGCAGTTGCTTGAAGAGTATGACAATGAGGAAACTCCCGGTGGAGTGATCATGGTCATGCGGGATAGTCAGCTGTTATATCAACAAGCCTTTGGGATGGCCAACCTCTCATACAATGTCCCATTTGGTCCCGCCACGCCTACCAATATTGGTTCTACATCCAAACAATTTACCGCTTTTGCCATTGCTCTACTGGAAGACCAGGGGCGATTATCGGTTGATGACGATATCCGTAAATATCTTCCGGAACTTCCCCACCTGGGCGATACAGTCCGTTTGCGTCACCTGATTTCGCATACCAGCGGTTACAGGGAGTATTTGAACTCGCTGGCGATGGCCGGGCAGCGACTGAATGATCATATCAGTCGTGAAGAGATTATCCCACTGATTCAAAGACAACCTGCACTTCAGAATACCCCGGGTGGCATGTATAATTACAACAATACCGGTTATGCCCTTCTTGCAATGGTTGTGGAGGAGGTCACAGGAGAAGATTTTCCGGTATGGATGCAGGATAACGTTTTTCAACCCCTCGGAATGGAACAAACGCTGATCCGTCGGCATCCGGGACAGATCGTTCCCGGCCGGGCACAGGGGTATGGTGTGGGAGAAGATGAAATTGTCGCTGTTTCCGATATTTATGCCTCTATGGGCCCCGGGGGGATATATACCACGGCGGGAGATCTTGAGAAATGGATCGGGAATTTCTACGACCCCGTTGTCGGCAGCCCTGAATTAATGGAGAAAATGACGACCCCATTTTTGCTCAACAATGGAAATTCAACATCCTATGGGTACGGCCTGATCATTGGAGAATTAAACGGGCTTAAGATGATTCAGCACGGAGGGGCTGATGCAGCCCATCGCTCTGTGTTTTTAATGTTCCCGGAGGTTAAGGGTGCCGTGGTTACCCAAAGCAACAACAACACCTTTCCCAATCAGATAGCAAACCGGGTGGCGGAAGCATTTTTTGGCGATGTGATGGAAATTGAGGAAAGTGATCAATTGTCCGGAGATGAATTGTTCGTCTATGATTTGGAGAAATTCGACAAACTGGAGGGGAGGTATGAAATGGATGCCGCACCGGGGTTCATCATGGAGTTCACAAGGGAGGAAGACAAGTTGTTTGCCCAGGCTACCGGGCAACCCCGTTTTGAAATTTTTCCCAGCTCTGATTCAACATTTTATCTTACCGTGGTTGAGGCCAGTATGACTTTTCACCGGAATGAAGACGGGGAAGCGGATGCAGTGACGCTGCATCAGAGCGGGAACCACCGGCTCAGCAGGATCACAGAACCTGCCTGGGAACCTTCTGCCAACGACCTGAAAAATTATACCGGAACCTATTTCAGTAAAGAACTGGAGGCTTTTTATCGTGTAGAGGTGAACGATGAGGGCAAACTTGTACTCCGGCACAGGCGGTTGGAGGATATTGCCCTGAAAGCAGATGAAAAGGACTTGTTTGCCGGTGCATTCCCCATCATGAACCTGGAATTTATCCGAAACGCAGAAGGGGTTGTCACGGGCTTTGAAGCCTCCAGCGGAAGATCGGCCGGTATTCTTTTTGAGAAGCATTGACTGTTTTGTTAATTTAACGTTTGTCGCATTATTCTATGTTAAGCGGCCGTTTAATATGGTTACTTTTGTACTGCTTACTATATTTTTTTATTTAGCAGAGAGGATTTCAATAATGCGAGAATTAAAACTGGGGACACTGAGTATCCCCGTACCGATCATCCAGGGTGGCATGGGTGTGGGCATTTCTTTGTCCGGACTTGCCGCTGCCGTGGCCAATCAGGGAGGTGTAGGTGTGATATCTGCCGCCGGACTGGGCTTCGTTCACCGGAATTCAACAATGGACTATCTGGAAGCCAATATTGAAGGGCTGAAAAAGGAGATCAGGCTGGCCAAAGAAAAAACAAAAGGGGTCATCGGGGTGAACATTATGGTGGCCATGTCAAATTTTGCCGACCTGGTGAGGACTTCCATTGCGGAAAAAGCGGACATTATTTTCTCCGGTGCCGGCCTGCCCTTTGAGCTACCGGCATTCCTGACTCCGGAGAGTAAAACCAAACTGGTTCCCATTGTTTCATCGGGCAGGGCTGCAAGGCTGATTTGCAACAAATGGAAGGCCACCCACAACTACCTGCCGGATGCCATCGTGGTGGAAGGGCCGAAAGCAGGAGGGCACCTGGGTTTTAAAAATGACCAGATTGAAGATGTCCGTTACTCACTGGAGGAGCTTGTGCCGGCTGTCGTAAAGGAGGTGAAGGTTTTTGAGGAGCAGTATCAGCAAAAGATTCCGGTGATTGCTGCCGGTGGGATCTATTCCGGTCTGGATATATACAATATATTGCAAAAAGGTGCGGCGGCTGTGCAGATCGGCACCCGTTTTGTCACCACCGAAGAGTGTGATGCATCCATGGATTTCAAGCAGGCCTATATTAATGCTACCCAGGCCGATATAGAAATTATTCAAAGCCCCGTGGGAATGCCGGGCCGCGCTGTCAGAAACAGCTTTATCGACAAGGTAAAGGACGGGCTGAAACGTCCTGTAAAGTGTCCGTTTCATTGTATCAGGACCTGCGATGTGTCAAGTAGCCCATATTGCATTATCAATGCGCTGTACAGTGCGTACAAAGGCAATATGAATAATGGCTATGCCTTTGCGGGTACCAATGCCTACCTGGCAACCAAAATTACCACGGTGAAAGAAACCTTTCGTGAACTCGCGGAGGGGTTTCAGGCTGCGATTAATCGCCCGGATGAATGAGTGCTTAACAGCATCAGTTTATTCGTGCTGCGAGATCAGGTTGGCTTCGATAATCATGTGGAATTGAATGTTGATTTCATCCGAAACCCGTATTATGCCCATTGCAGGGGATGGAGGTTCGATGTCAAAATCCGACATGAGTAACTTTTTGCTTCCTTCGATCAGAAAGCGCAAATCCTGTGATTGAGTCACGGTTACCAGCACCCCGGTGGTTTTTTCGACGCCATTGATTGTGATCTGTACCTCTGCGGCAATGTCTGCCCCTCCATTGGCAGGAGATTCAGCAGGACGGGTTTCAAGTAAAACGATTTGAATGTACGGACTTTGATCCCGGCCCAGGGTTTGGTAAAAATCTCTATTCATTAGCTTCCTGCCACAGTCAAATGAACCAACCAACAAATCAAGGGTTGCACCGGAATAGATAATCACCTCACCGCCCGGGTGCAAATCAGCCAGAATATTGCCCCTCTCCATCTCGCCTTCGGAAATGCAGGAAAAGTTGCTGAAGTTTGTTGTGCCGTTAATAGACACCCAACTGTCCTGTGACACACTGTAGGTATATACCCCGCCTGATCCCGCTGTTACCCACAAGGGAAAAAGTATCAGTATGGAGAGGAGGCGCAGCATATTGTGTTTCAGGGGTTAAGTTGATATATCTTAAACAGGGCCGGAAGAGATGCAGCCGACACCATCCCGGCCCTGTTGTGATTGTTCAGCTTAAAAAGCGATTGCGGCCTCTAACATGAATCCATTAAAGTGGCCGCCGTGACGATAGTCCATCGCATCAAAATCATTGTAGTTCTGATTTACATATTCCATTTTTACCAGGAGGTTCTCAGTGGCGTACCAGCCAAGGGCAAGTTGTACCCTGTCGATGCTGATTTCACCATTGGCGCCAGGTATTTCTGCGTTCACCTGGTTATACCGGAGACCTGCAAAAAGCTGTTCATTGGCCAGGAAGCGATATATTAACTCACCGGCCAATTGCGTGGCCTGGCGATCATCTGCATCCGCATTATGTGTGCCGGAAGAGACTTCATAAGCGCCGAAAAATTCCAATCCTCTGTATTTGACAAATGGATTAACCATAAAGGAGGTAACCTGGTGCGTGAAGTCTGGGGAGAACCGGCCGGATGTGAAGCGGTTGGCTTCGTTGGAAGTGGTGATTGCCCCGCCTGCACGGAAGTTCCGGAAGAATTCCGGCTCCATGGCCATATAATAACGTGAGCCAGCGCGGTCGCCTGCATAAAGGGTGTTGCGGGTTGTTCCCGGATTTGTATAAAAGCTTCCGGTCAGGCGAAGGCGGAGGTCATTCGACACTTGTTCGTCATATCCGGCCTTGGCAAGAAAAGAGGGGTTCTTGTCTGTGTGCTCATACTCTCTGACATCCCCGCTGATCAATCCGCCGGTTGCCCCAAGCATCACAAAATAATTGTCAGAAGGGAAGAAGTATGCCTCTCCGCCTATTTCCGTCGTAAAGGCATCCATGATGTAATTGCCGACAAACGGGTTGTAAAATGTACGTCCATTGTCACTTCTGCGAAATTGCTGATCACCATAGTTGAACATGGTGTGACCGATCCGTACACTTACATAATCAGTAAACCATTGGGGGTTTCCGAACATGGGTAGTTTATCCACCTGGATGTATCCGCCCTTCACCCAAAACTCAGGGTGATGACGTGAAGACATGTAAGATTCCAG
>SKUN01000189.1 GCA_007129945.1 Bacteroidales bacterium | reverse complement strand
TGGCACCCAGCAGAAGCAGTATGGCGATGATGATATCCAGCAGGTTTACAGGCATGGTGGTCAGTTTAAGATTTTGAAGGTGAGCTCTTTCAGAAGCTCCCCGCTCACTGTGGTTTCATTGTTCAGTCCTTTAGACTTCAGGTCGTAATTCCTGAGTTCTGAGAAAATACTGATCACCTTTTGCGGGGGATAGTTTCTGGCTGCTGTGGCATAATCTTTTACGAAAAAAGGATTTACTCCCAGTGCATTGGCCACATTTTTCTGGCTCTTGTCGGCCAGGCCGTGATAGGTGATCAGTTTGGCAAAAAACTGGTACAACACCCCGGCAATCAGTATGAAAGGATGTGATTTGGGGTTGTCGGCAAAATATCTGGCAATCTGGTAGGCTCTCTGGTTATTCCTGTTACCCAGGGCATTTTGGAATTCAAAGATGTTATAGTCTTTGCTGATGCCGATATTGGCCTCAATCACTTCCGGGGTGATTTCCGAACCTTTTTCCAGGTTGATGAAGAGTTTCCTGACCTCGTTGACGATCTTGCCCAGGTCGGTCCCCAGATGGTCGGCCAGCAGTTGCAGGGCCCGCGGACCGATTTTATAACCGTAGCGTTTGACGTAGTCGCTGATCCAGCCCGGCACCTGGTTGTCGTACAACTTTTTTCCCGAGAACACCACGCACGTCTTTTCCAGTGCCTTGTAAAATTTGGTCCGCTTGTCAAGGTCTTTGTACTTGTAGCAGATCACAAGGATTGTGGAGTCCAGGGGCTGCTGGATGTAGGGCAGAAGGTTTTCAATGTTTTTGATGTGCTGGGCCTCTTTGATGATCACGATATTGTGGCTGGCCATCATGGGGTAGCGTTTGGCCACGCTAATGATGGTGGGGATGTCGGTGTCCTTTCCGTACAATATGCTGAGGTTGAATTCTTTCTCGGTGTCGGTGAGTACCTGGTCTTCAATAAAATCAGCGATCACATCAATGTAAAAGGCCTCTTCCCCCATCAGAAAATACACGGGGTGCAGTACTTTGTTGCGTACATCTTTCAGGACCTGTTGATAGTTCTTGGCAAACATAGGGTCTTGGTCATTCTACACATGCTCTTCGTCGTCGAAGCGCAGGTGCTTTACAGTGAGTCCGTTATTGATCAGTTCTTTGAGTGCGCTAATACCGATGCTGAGGTGGTTCTTTACGAAGCGGTCGGAAACCTCCTTGTCGCTTTTGGCTGTTTTAACCCCGGTGGAGATCATGGGCTGGTCCGATACCAGTAACAGGGCGCCGGTGGGGATGCTGTTGTAAAACCCTACGGAAAAAATGGTGGCCGTTTCCATGTCGATGCCCATGCAGCGGATCTTTCGCAGGTAGTTTTTGAACTTGTCGTCATGCTCCCATACCCGCCTGTTTGTGGTGTAAACGGTGCCCGTCCAGTAGTCCATGCCGAACTCGCGGATGTTGGTGGATACCGCCTTCTGCAGGCTGAAAGCAGGCAGGGCAGGCACCTCGGGCGGGAAATAGTCATTGGAGGTTCCTTCCCCGCGGATGGCGGCAATGGGAAGGATGAGGTCGCCCAGTTCATTGATCTTTTTCAGCCCGCCGCATTTTCCGAGAAAAAGTACCGCTTTGGGCCGGGCGGCTGACAACAGGTCCATGACGGTGGCGGCATTGGCACTGCCCATCCCGAAATTGATGATTGAGATATTCTCATGGGTGGCCGTCGGCATGATCCTGTCGCGCCCTTTGACGGGGACACCGAATTTTTCTGCAAAAAGTGAGATGTACTGATGAAAGTTGGTCAGCAGGATGTATTCGCCCATCTCATTCACCTCGGTACCTGTGTATCGGGGGAGCCAGTTCTTAACAATGTCTTCACGTGTCCTCATGTCCGGTTTTTTATCCTGACTTTTGAAACAAAAATAATGAAACCCTGACAAAGGGGGTGTTTTTTTTGATGTATATTTGTGTGTGGTGCACTGTGTATGCACTTCCCTGAGTTATGGAACAGCTGAATCTGCCTGCCTTTTCATTCCGTATCCTGCACCGCGCAGGGAAACCATGTATATTTGACGATTTCAGAAAGCGCTATGTGGCGCTCACTCCGGAGGAATGGGTGAGGCAGCATTTTCTGAGGTGGCTGAAGGACCACCTGGGCTATCCCGGGGGGCTGATCGCGGTGGAGGCTTCGTTGCAGTACAACCGCATGCCGCGGCGGGCGGATGCCATCATTTATGGTACCGGCGGGAAACCGCTGATGATCGTGGAGTGCAAGGCCCCGAAAGTGGCCATCACACAGGATGTGTTTGACCAGGTGGCCCGGTATAATTATCCTTTTGGTGTGAAATACCTGGTTGTGACAAACGGCCGGGAGCATTATTGTTGTGTGCGGGATGAAAAACAGCAATCGTGGCAGTTTTTGGAGGAGGTGCCGACCTTTTCCCGGCTGAACAGTTCCTGATACATATTTGTGTACATTTGTTGAAATTAACTTTCTGTTGTTTGAAATTAATTTTCTGTCATAATGGATATCCAATACGTCGGAGAACATCTTTTCTGGGGCTACGCGGGCCGGACGGCTTTGTTTGTGGCCTTTTTTACGGCCCTGTTTTCGACCATTGCCTACTACCTGGCCTCGGGGAAGCAGCGGACGGATTACCGGCAGTGGCGCGCATGGGCCCGCCGTTCGTTCAGGATGCACAGTCTGATGGTGGGGGTTGCCGCCTTCGCCCTGATGTTTATCCTGCTCAATCACTATTATGAATACCGGTATGTGTGGATCAACATAGAGAATGACCTCCCGCTGGGGTACAAAATCGCCGGTTTCTGGGCCGGGCAGGAGGGAAGCCTCTTGTTCTGGGCGCTGAGCCAGGTGGTTTTCGGCCTGTTGCTGATCCGTTTTGCACGCCAGTGGGAGTCCCCGGTGATGACCATTTTTTCCCTCTCGCAGGTATTTATGCTGAGTATGCTCCTGGGGATCCGTTACGGAGGGGTCAGCATCGGGTTTGATCCCTTCCTGCTGCTGCGGCTGGCACCTGAAAATATTGACAATCATTTCTTTCATAATCCCGATTACCTTTCCATGATCACCGATGGCAACGGCCTGAATCCGCTGCTGCGTAATTTCTGGATGATGTCGCACCCGCCGGTGACCTTTATTGGCTATGCCGCTGTGCTGGTGCCGTTCTGCTATGCGGTGGCTGCCCTGTGGCGCCGGCAGTTTCATGCCTGGATACGCCCGGCACTGCCCTGGACGATCCTGGGCGTCTTGTTCCTGGGTGCAGGCATCCTGCTGGGCGGGGTATGGGCCTATGAGTCCCTTACCTTTGGTGGCTTCTGGGCATGGGATCCCATCGAGAATGCCTCCCTGGTTCCCTGGCTGGTGCTGGTGGCAGGCCTGCACCTGATGCGGGTGAGCCGGAAGAAGCGCCATACCTATTTCCCGGCCTTTTTGTTCACGCTGCTCTCTTTTATCCTGGTGATCTATGCCTCTTACCTGACCCGAAGCGGGGTATTGTCTGAAACCTCCGTGCATTCTTTCGGTCGCGACGGCATGGGAACACACATCCTGTTGTATATGCTTGTTTTCCTGGGCATCGGACTCTTCCTGCTTTTCAGAAATTACAGGAGATTGCCCGGAAAAGAGAGCGAGCATATGTTTACCCGCGAATTCTGGCTGTTTGTGGGAAGCCTGGTGCTGGTGCTGTCTGCTTTCCAGGTCATTTTTTCCACTTCCATACCTGTATTCAACCAGTTGCTGGGCACCAGCCTGGCCCCGCCGGTGGATGTTGCGGAATTCTACAATCGCTGGCAGCTGCCTTTTGCCGTGGTGATCGGGCTGCTGATCGGGGCGACCCATTTTATACGCTGGGGCAAAAACGACAATAAGACCTTCTGGAACAGGATCGCTTTTTCATTGTCGCTGTCGGTTGCGGTGAGTGTGCTGGTGGCCGTGTTTTACGGGTTTGGACGGCCGGATCACCTGCTGATGCTGTTTGCCTCATTGTTTGCGCTGTTTTCTACCCTCGATATGCTTTTCCGCTTCCGCGGGAAGCTTATGAATACCGGTCCGGCCATCAGTCACCTGGGGATGGCCCTGTTTCTGCTCGCCGTGTTGCTGACCTTTTCCCAAAAGACCATTATTTCTGAAAACACTTCCGGGTACCGCCTGGGCGAAGATTTTTCTGAAACGGAAAATCTCCTGCTCGTGAAGGGTGAGGTGCTGCCCATGGGTGAATACCATGTAACCTACGCGGGAAGAGAGTTTGACGGTGAGCGGATCCATTACCGGGTGGATTTTCTGAAAACCAATTCAGAAGGGGAATATTACAAAGTGTTCAGTTCCTATCCTGCTGTACTGCTGAATGAGCGGATGGGGAATGTGTATGAACCCCATGCACGGGTATCACTGCTTCAGGATGTGTTCACCTACATTACCTATGCCGACCTGGAAACGGATCCCACACCTGGTTCCTATGCCCTGCTGGAAGAGTTTTCCATTGCTGTGGGTGATACCATGGAGGTGGAAAATAACCGGTTGATTTTCCACGATATACAAACCCGCGGCGACCTACAGGGTGCCTCGGATGTCAGGATCACTGCCCTGATGGAACTGCAGACAGGCGACGGCCGGACATTTGAGATTGATCCTTCCTATATAATTGAAGAAGGCCGGGTGATGCGTGAAGATTATCTGCTTCCCGAGCTGGAGCAGATGTACAGGTTCCGGCGGGTAAGCGATGAGCCTTATACCATTGTGATGGAAGTGTATGAAGACCAGCCGGAGTTTATCGTGATCAAAACCACCATATTCCCGATGATCAATTTGTTGTGGC
>SKUN01000036.1 GCA_007129945.1 Bacteroidales bacterium | reverse complement strand
TTATCTCAATATGAAGCAGCCACGACTGAATGTAACAAGTAACAAACGGGTCACCCTACCTGGTTAACATGATGCGCCTGGCAGCCACTTCATCCCGTGTAACCAACTGCAAAAAATAGATCCCGTCAGGGTGAAAAGAAAGGTTCAGTTTGGGATCACGCATATCAATCCCTGCATATTCATCAACCAGCTGTCCATGAATATTGAAAAGGCGGATTTTTTGAAGCTCAATGTTACCGGGGACTTCAATATTTAACCAGCCACGCGTGGGGTTGGGAAACACCTCAAGGCTCGCCAAACCGTTAGTCTCATCAAGTGAAGTATCATCTTCTTCAAACAGGGCGACCAGGCTGACATCCGCCGGACCCATGGTAAAAGAAAACCTCAGCTCAGTACCCACAGCTTCCTCCTCATCATCTTTTCTCCATTCCACAAATGCATAACCATGGAAGGGAACTGCCTCCAGGATCACTTCCGTGTCCTCTACATATGGTGCAGCATCGGTTCTGTCGATCACCCGCCCTCCATTTTCAGGTTCGGCAACCAGGGTCAACTCATAGGCAGTGTCTGACAGTTGAACCTCAATTTCCAGGTCTGCTTCCTCTACTGAAACAATGGCCCGGTGACCCGAATACCCGTCAAGGATGACCCGGTACTGGTACAGCCCTTTGGGGAGACTCACTTCAGCGAGCCCGTCCTGGTCGGTCACGAGAAATTTTTCGTCCACAGATTTGCTGCCGGTTTTTTCCACCCCCAGAGCATCCACCATCAACATAAAGGAATCATAGGATACATTCTGTATGGCAAAGTGCATGGTTTCACCCACAAAGTCTTCCAGTCCGAAAGTGTATTTTGTCCAGTTATCCGGTACATCAATGTGCGAACCGGCAGAAAGCTTACGTCGGAAATCTTCTCTGTTATCACCCTCACCGGATGCCCAGACCCTGATCCTTTCGGGACCATAGGAAGAGGTAGCGGATCTGGCAAAAAAGGAAAGGGTGGCACTCTCATCCATGTAAATGGGGGGTGAAATCAGCCATTTATCTTCATCACGCCGTGGCGCATGCAATGAAGTGGAGGACACCACGTACCGGTCACCACTTACTGCCGGGAAATCAATCGACGGATCGGTTTCATCCGGGTTAAATGTCATAAAACCAAAAGGCTGCCCGGCACCCGGAAAGTTAAATCCTTCGGCCACAAAAGTATGCTCATCAAGCGGATCCGTGGCACGCCAGGGGCCGATGTTGGTTGTAAAATCGGGGTAATCCTCCCAATCTTCAAAGAACAGGGGGGCATCCTCACCCACATATGAGGTCAGCACCACGGAGGCATTCCCCAGCGGTGCGCCATCCTGGTCAACGACCCTGAACCGGACATCCCGGTATTTTGGTGCTGTTTCCAGATTGACAAACACCTCGTTGGATCGCCGCGACTCAGTAGTGTCGTCATACAGGGCCGTGACGTAGTATGAATACCGGCCAGGACCAGGTTCCACATCTGTGAATTCCCGGATCCCCGGATCTTCAATGGTGGCAATCACTTTGTTGTTGCGGAACACCCTGTAACCCGTAAGAATGAAATCCTTGTTTTGTGTTTTGGCATAATCGGATACCACGGAAAACTGGCTGTCATCTATTTCCTGCTTGTCAAAAGGGCTAATGCGCCGAATACCCCCCGGACCCTCACCGGCAAGCATTTTTTCTTTTTCCACGTCTTGCTGACCAGCCAGAATGTATACCATGGTGTAGAGCTCAAAATAATCTCCATCTTCATCTGCATACGGTGACCATTCCCCGGCTTCCCCCACAAAAGAATGGCACACTTCGCCATCTTCAAGTATTTGTGCCGCACTGGCCGGAAAACCGTCGGTATCGTAAGGAACAACCGCCACATAAAAATCTTCTTCCAGGTGCAATGGCTCTTGCGGATAATGGTAAACCAGTTTGTCTTTGCCGGCTTCCAGCAGTTCGGATTCATAAAGTACACGCTCTCCGTCATCTCCATAGATCACAAAATGAAACCGGTTATCCGGCCAGGCATGATCCGCATGTTCAATAAAATAATGAGCCATCCGGCTGATGGTCACCGGATAGCTGAATTCAAAATCAGCCGCCCTGAAAAGGGTAGCCCGTTGAGGCTGCTGCCAGGTCAGGTGTGAAAAATCGGTATTATAGGCCACCCAGCCTTCCGGTCCTGTCAATGCCCCGGGCCTCCTCCACTGTAAACGCACCTGATCTTCATTGCCATGATTGACCACCAGGCCGGCAGGAGGCAGATAGCGGTCGCCGTGAGGATCGTAGCCTTCCAGCGAAAGGAGTTCAGCACCCAGGGGGTCAAGCCAGGGAGCCAGCTGAAGGCTGTCATATTCACTGTTGGCATCCCAGTGCATATTCATTTTCCCATAGAAATCAGGGTTTTGAGGTCGGTTGCAACTGGAGGCTCCTCCCGTCAGGGTTCCGACAATCAGCCCGCTATAGTCAAACAGCGGACCACCTGAAGAGCCGCCTTCTGTAACTCCGTGCCCCGAAAGTGTCGACGCCCAGGTTACCCGCCAAAACCCATTGTCCATGGCATTGACCGATCCCGGCCAATGGGATGTGGAAAGGCCGGAAGTATAGGTGGAAATTTTCATGGCATCCCCGACAGGGTGATGTATGCTGACTCCTGAAGGACTACCGGTTTCGGCCAGGTTCCACCCGTTAAAAAACGGATGGTAGGATTCAGGTATATTACTCCTGAGCAACAGCAATTTAAAATCAGACCCGCCGGCCAGGGGTGCCTTCGATTTCAGGGTAGATCCCCGGATCATATTGTTTTGGGGAGTGCCGGTTTCTTCACAGCCGGGTCGTTCGAAATTGAAGTAAAATTGCCACACATTATAATCATCCGGGGAGGAAGATTCCCCGCAGTGGTCAGAGGTAAGCATATAAGGCGTACCATCCTGAGCCGTGTTGTTTACCAGGCTTCCGGTACACCAGTACCAGGTACTCCCTTCCCTGAGCAATATGCGAGCCACCCCTCTTTTCTCGTCCTGCCAGCTGTTTCCTTCAGGGCAGTTGATCCCTACCTGACAATCACCCGATTCGCCCAGATCTTTAACTCCGGTAAACAGCGACAGCTCCCCACCGTTGTCAATAAATATCACCTCACCGATTTGCAGGCGCGAAGAGGTCAATGCTCTTCCTCCTTGATCTGCTGCCGTTTCTCCGGGTTCTGCTACCGTTTCCAGTTCGATCACCAGGGTGTCGCCGGGCACAATATGGGTGGAAAACACATTGTCCGGATTATTATTGATTGAAGTAAAAGCACCCGCATGAAAGGAACCATCTGTGTTATACACAAACATCCGGTCTCCTGCGTCCAGGTAGAAATCTTCAAACACCAGGCCCAGCCCCAGGGCACCGGAGGCGTGTATCTTCAGCTGCCACAGGCGTTTTCCGCTCTCCAGCTCCCTGAATTGACCGTACTCACCAGGGGTTATGGTTACAGGGATCCCGAACCCGGCCTTCATGGGGCCGAAAGGATCACCCTCCTTATCAATTTCGTTATACAATACCGGATGATCACTCAGGTCCACCAAAGGAATATCCGAAATCGACTTATTGTAACCGACTGGAATTCCTCCCTCAGAAATCTGGGCACTGGAAACTGAAACAAAAGCCATGATGATCAACCCCGGCAAAAGGTTATAAAACAGGGCGCACATCAGGGTACGCAGTGGATAAACCGGAGGCGAACACCCGGGGAAAGGCCTGATACGGAACATGCCTGATATTTTGGGTGTAAAATTCATCTAAAGTTCCCGATAAAGTTACAGAAATATTCGAATATGGGCGGATACAATTTCATTGTGGACGGTTGCAGATTTTTTTGAGCGTAGCGGTTTTCGTACTTTTACAAAAATGTTGAACCGTAAACTGAATTTATATGAAGCGTTGGAAAAATATGCTGATTCTGGCACTTACATGGGGTGTGCTTTTCTCAGCATGCGATATCCTGGATGAAGAAGAGCAACCCACCCCGGAAGAGGACCTGCAATCACTGATGCCCTACACCCAGTACCTGGCAGCCTACTGGCAGGGGCTGGACATGGCGCGTTACCAGCTGCAATGGACGCAGCAACTGAGCGGGATCCGGGGCACTTTCATCCAGGTCGACCGGTACGGATTGGAGCCCCCGCACACCGATGACATCTGGTATTTTTATTACAATGAGATCCATTTCAGACTCAAAGAGATCACTAAACTTGCCAATGAAACAGATGCCCCCGCTTACCGCGGGATGGCAAATATACTCCAGGCATACAGCCTTGGGTTTATGACAGACACCTGGGGAAACATCCCCTATTCCGCTGCTGAAACCTATTTTGAGGAAATTGCTTACCCCGCCTACGACAGCCAGGATATACTCTATGCAGAGATCATGTCGCTGATCAACAGAGGAATTGCAGATATCCGGGAGGCAGCACTGAGAGAGCAAATGCGACCCGGAAGCAGCGAAGATCCGATATACGGGGGAGACCTTGATCAATGGGAAAGAGCCGCCAACGCCATTAAATTGCGTTACCTGCTCAGGCTGGCCAATTACCATGATGATTATGCGGAAGCACTCGACCACATCAATACCAGTGAATTGTTTGCCAACCGGGGTGATGACATGGTTTACGAGTTTGATCAGGATCTCGGTCAGGTCAACCCCCATTATTTCTTTGACAATGAAAGGGGACACACCCGGGTGGGGCAGTTTTTCACCGACCTCCTGAAAGAAAACAATGACCCCCGCCTGCAATACTATGTTACGATGGACGCCAACGGAGAATATGAAGGAAC
>SKUN01000034.1 GCA_007129945.1 Bacteroidales bacterium | reverse complement strand
TTTCATAGTTGAGGTAAAAATCGAGCAGGTTATTTTTCCGTTCCTGCTCATATACCCCGTCTGATCCGCCGGATACGTAGGCCCATGCTGCGTAATCGGGTGTAAAATTGGTCCCTTCCGACTTGGAATAGTCATAGGCCACATTCAGGTTGGCTTTAAGGTCGGGGAACCAGTGAAGGCGGTAATCGAACTGGGCATTACCGATAAACCTGTTCACTGTTGATTGGTTGTTGGTCAGATCCAGCAGGGCAACCGGGTTGTCGGTGGCCACATCTTTCGGTACGCCGTCCTCATCCCAGGTGAAATAGCCGCCAAATTTTCCATCCTCAACCATGACCGGCTGGGTGGGGTCAAACATCACCGCGGCACCGATTGCGCCTTCGTTGGCGAACTGGTTGTCGATATTCACCCCGCGGAGGTTCAGGTTAACCGTCAGGTGGTCGTCCAGCAGGGAGGGGTTCAGGTTCAGTGCGAGTGAAGCCCTGTCCATCTGGTCGCGCTGGAGGACGCCTTCCTCGGATTTATATCCGAGGGAAACACGGTAGGGTATATCCCACTGTGCACCTGAAGCACTGATCACGTGGTCGTGTGCCAGTGCATCACGGAAAATCTGGTCCTGCCAGTTGGTATTGGCATCCCCCATCATATTTACCACACTTTCCCTGTCACCATAACGCTCCTGGATCATTTCCCGGAAGCGGTCTGCACCAAGGACGTCAACCGTCCTGATATTTGATGAGTAAGAATAGTTGCCCGAGTAGCTAATGAGCATGGGCCTGTCTCTTTCGCCTTTTTTGGTGGTAATGAGAATTACCCCGTTGGATGCCCTTGATCCGTAAATGGCTGTTGCCGAGGCATCTTTCAGTACGGTGAAAGACTCAATATCGTTGGGGTTGATGGTCGAAAGCGGGTTCCGCAATCCGGGAACGCCTGTGCTTTCAATAGGTACACCGTCAATAACGATCAGCGGATCGTTGTCGGCTGAAAGGGATGAACCGCCCCTGATACGGATGGTCTCTCCACTTCCGGGAGCCCCACCCACTGAGGTAATTCTAACGCCGGGCATCCGGCCGCGAAGCAGCTCCCCGGGCGTCGTAATGTTCCCCCTGTTGAAATCGCGCTCACCGACAACCGAGACGGAGCCTGTGGCGTCCTCTCTGCGCTGAATACCATAACCGATCAGCACAAATTCGTCGAGCAATTCAATGTCGGGCATGAGTTCAAAATTACGGGTTACTGTTTCACCCTCACCAACTGTAATTGTGTGGGTGGTTGGGTCGTAACCGATAAAGCTTGCCACCAGCGTGACCTCACCGGCCGGAACCGGCAGTGTGAACTGTCCTTCAGCATCGGTGATCGTGCCGGTGGTTGTTCCCTGAATCACAATGTTTGCTCCGGGCAATGTCTCCCCTGTTTCCATATCGGAGACAACCCCCGTAACAGTTCCCTGTTGTGCGATCGCTGAAGCGGCTGTTATCAGCACCATCAGCAAAGGCAGCATGTGTCTGAATAGTTTTGTCATATTTCACATGTATTAAAATTTAGACTTGATATAATTATCTGTTAAGGCAAAGTTAATAAAAAATGTGAACTTTTGTGTGTTTTTAACGCTGAGTATCAGTTTTTTCGGGACAGATGACCGCAAACGTTTGCGAAAAGGTTTGCGTGGGATTATTTTAAAAAAAACATGGTTTATTGAATGTATTTTTAATGATTCAGTTAAATATAACAACCGGGATACTGAATGGTTTTATCAAAATGGGATCTTTCTTAAAAAAAGATGCGTGTTTTTTGACTACTTTTATTTTTGAATTGTTCGTTATGGTTTTAGGTTTTGCTGAGAGCGAGCGTCATCTTGTATTGTTTTAACTATATTGTCCATGAAGTCCGGACCGGTTTCCATATCAGATATTGCCAAAGCACTGGATGTTGCGGTATCTACAGTTTCACGGGCCCTGAAAAATCATCCCGACATCAGCCTGGCCACACGACAGCGTGTGCAGGAGTATGCCGAAAAGGTGCATTACCGCCCCAACGTTCTGGCATTGGGTTTGAAGAAGCAGCAATCCAATACCTTGGGTGTCATTGTTCCGGAGATTGTTCATCATTTTTTCTCATCCATCATCAGTGGGATTGAAGACATTGCCTATGGCAATGGTTACCGGGTAATGATCTGTCAATCAAATGAAGATTATCTGCGAGAGGTAATCAACCTGCAGGCCCTGATGGATCACCGTGTGGACGGTTTATTGGTGTCAATCAGCAAGAGCACCCTCGATACCAATCATTTTCAGCGGGTTTCGGATGGCGGGGTTCCAATTGTATTTTTGGACAGGGTGTGTTCGGAGATCCCCACCGACAGGGTGGTTACTGATGATTATGAAGGAGCACGTATGCTGGTGTCACATTTATTGGGCCGCGGGTGCCGGCGGATAATTCATTTGTCCGCTTCTCAGCATCTTACTGTGGGCAGGGAGAGATATGCCGGTTATTGCCGGGCACTTCAAAACGCAGGCATCCCGGTGGATGAGGAGCTTGTCATTCATTGTGATACTCCGGAGAAAGTCAATGCGCGCAAAAAGGAAATCCTTCAAACCGCAAAGTCTTCGGACGGCCTGTTTGCTGTTAACGACTTCACAGCAGTGGCTGCCATGCAGTTATTACGTGAAAACGGTTATGAGGTACCGGCTGATATTGCCGTTGGAGGATTCGGGGATGACCCGATCGCCACAATGGTTTCTCCATCTCTGACCACCGTCGAACAAAAAGGGTATGAAATGGGATATGAAGCGGCACGCCTGCTGATCGAGCGTTTACGATCAGCAAACGGCGGAGACTTCAAAACAAAAACATTTTCAGTAGCCTTAAAAATCAGGGATTCCGGCTGATTAAAAGCGTTCCCTTGAATTATTTTACCAGAATCTTCCCTTCCATATCTTCCGGGATGTCAACGCCCATGATATGCAGGATGGTCGGGGCCAGATCCGCAAGCCGCCCTGGTTGAATGTCCTTATAATCATTGTCAATCAGCCAGCATGGCACCGGGTTTGTGGTATGTGCAGTGTTCGGCGACCCGTCTTCGTTGGCCACGTAATCTGCATTGCCATGGTCAGCCGTAATGAGCATGCTGTAATTATGTGTCAGCCCGGCTTCTACCACTTCCTGCAAACAACTGTCGACTGTTTCAAGTGCTTCCATTATGGCGTCAACAACTCCGGTATGCCCCACCATATCCGGATTTGCAAAATTCAGGCAGATAAAGTCGTGCTTTCCGCTCTCAATTTCTTTGATCACGGCATCTTTTACTTCAGGAGCGCTCATGGCTGGCTGCAGGTCATAGGTTGCTACTTTCGGGGAAGGGATCATAACCCTTTCTTCCCTATCAAAGGCATCCTCCCTTCCTCCGCTGAAGAAAAAGGTAACATGGGGGTACTTCTCCGTTTCAGCAATACGAAGTTGCGTTTTGCCAGCCCGGGCAAGGATTTCTCCCAAAGTGTTTTGCAGGTCCTCTTTTTCAAAAGCGACCTTTACCTTTTTAAACGACTTGTCATACTCTGTCATTGTCACATAGTGCAATGGCAGCGTTTTCATGTCATGATCCGGCATGTCTTTCTGGGTGAGCACGGTGGTTATTTCGCGCAGGCGATCGGTTCTGAAATTGAAACAGATCACCACATCATTTTCCGCTACCTTTACAAGAGGATTGCCGTCATTATCAGTAATTACTTTAGGTTTGATGAATTCGTCGGTGACTTCTTTGTCATAAGATGACTGGATGGCTTCCTCTGCAGTTGAAAACTTTTCGCCCTTTCCATCAAGCAGCATGTCATAGGCTATTTTGATGCGCTCCCATCTTTTGTCACGGTCCATGGCGTAATACCGGCCGCACACAGTGGCAATCTTTCCTTCAGTCTTCTGCATTTTGTCCTCCAGCTCTTTAATGAATCCTTTTCCGCTGTAGGGATCTGTATCTCTGCCATCAGTGAAGGCGTGGACAAAAAGCTGATCAAAATCCATGGCTTTGGCCATATCGCATAGCCCGAACAGGTGGTCCATGGAAGAATGGACGCCTCCATCGGATACCAGGCCGAAAAGGTGAACGTTCTTCCCCTCCTTTTTGGCATAATCAAATGCCTCCCTGAGTACTTTGTTGTCTTTGAATGAGCCGTCTTTTACAGCCTGTGTGATCTTTACCAGGTCCTGGTAAACAATCCTTCCGGCGCCCATATTGAGGTGACCGACTTCTGAGTTTCCCATCTGCCCATCCGGCAGCCCCACATCTTCCCCCGAGGTTTTTATCAAGGTGTGCGGTACCGATTTATAGAGCGATTGTGTAAAAGGTACATTGGCATGGTGGATGAGATCTGCCTTGTCTCCTTTTCCTTTTCCCCATCCGTCAAGGATTATAAGCAATGTTTTTTTGTGATTCATTTTGTGTCGTATTTTATCCCACTTGGGGTTGGTTTGTTTATAAGTGGTGACCTTGTCGGGTCATGAATGTCTTTTCCTTTCTGATAAGTGCTCATAGGCCCTGCAGGTGTGCTTCTTTCAAGGGCTCCTGAGCCAAAAGTGGTCTGTGGCGTATTGTTTTTTTCGGGAGGTTATCCGGTGCTTCGGATTGCCTCAACGGGATCCAGTCTTGCGGCTCCCCAGGCAGGTACAAACCCGGACACCAGTCCTATAATAGCAGAAACATTCAAACCCAGTAAAATGTTGGAAGCGCTGAGCAGAAAATCAAATTCAAAGACATAGGCAATGATGGCCGTTCCGGAAAAAACAAGGGCAATTCCCACGGCACCCCCGATCAGGCTCAGCAGAACAGCTTCAAATAAAAACTGCCAGAGGATGAAATAGTTTTTTGCCCCAAGGGCTTTCTGGATACCAATTATACTGGTTCGTTCACGAACAGATACAAACATGATATTGGCAATGCCAAATCCGCCCACCAGGATAGAGAATCCGCCAATGATCCATCCCGCCATTTTAATGATGGCAAACAGGTCGTCAAATCCTTCTGAAAGCAAGCTGGCTTCATTCAGGGAGAAATTATTGGATGCACCCGGTGGCAGTCTCCTTACTGAACGCATAACTGCAGTAAGGTCATCAATTAGCTCTGCGTTGGTAATTCCCGGGTGTGCTTTTGCCATGATAAACGGACCGAATCGTTCCTGGTTGATGTTGATGAACTGGGCCAGGTATTGAGCCGGGATGACCAGGGCATCATCGTGGCTGTCGCCGAATCCTCCCAGTCCTTCCTTTTCAAAAACACCGATAACCACGGTGTTATGTCCGAATACCTTGATGGTGCGCCCGACGGGGTCTGTGTCAGAGAAAAGATTTCCGGCGAGGTCGCTGCCGATCACTGCCACATTTCTTCCCCCCATTCCCTCGGCAGGGGTAAAAAACCGCCCTTCCTGAAGTTCAAAGTTACGCACCTGGTCATAATCGGGGGTTACCCCAATCACAGATACATTATTTACCGAAACATTCAGATACTCTACCCTTCTGCTGGTAGAAGCCAGAAATGCTGCTGCCTCAACCGAATTTGAACGGCGCTGGATTTCTTCCAGTTCGTTGATTTCCGGTACAGGCCGTCCCGCATAATCCCACCACTGAAAATCGGGGTCAAAGTTCCAGGGCCATTTCTGGATATACACCACGTTGTCGCCCAGGGCAGCGATGCTGGAACGTATTTGCCTTTCCAGTGAGTCAACAACGGAAAAAACAGAGATGATGGCAAAAATTCCAATGGTGATGCCCAATAGCGTGAGCACTGTGCGCAGCTTGTTGGACACAATGGATCCCACTGCGAACAATGCACTCTCTTTTATCAGTTTAACGAATAATATCATGTTGCATGTGTTGCATTATTGCCTGAGGCACTTCATCAGTTCAGTTGCATAAACAAAGCTGTTCAGTTCACTGTTGTCAGTGTGCAGAATCTCACGGTTGCTCCCTGTCCACCAAAGATTGCCCTGATGTATGAAAGCTACATTGTCACCGATTTCCATCACGCTGTTCAGGTCATGTGTATTCACGACAGTGGTAATATTCAGTTCTTTGGTAATCTCACTGATCAGTTTATCGATCAGGATGGCTGTGGGCGGATCAAGCCCTGAGTTTGGCTCATCACAAAACAGGTATTTTGGCCCGATGGCGATGGCACGGGCAATGGCCACCCTCTTTTTCATCCCCCCGCTTAACTCTGACGGATACAAATGCCCGACATTATGCAAACTTACACGATCTAAACAAAAACCGGCCCGCCTGATCTTTTCCCCCCTGCTTTTATCGGTGAACATGTCAAGGGGAAAGATGACATTGTCGGTTACGGTCATTGAATCAAACAGCGCACTTCCCTGAAATAGCATTCCCATTTCTTTCCGCAGTGCCTTTCTGGCCCGGGTATTCATCGTGCGAAAATCACGCGAGTCATAAAAAATGCTTCCGCTGTCTGCTTCCAGTAACCCTACCAGACACTTCATCAATACGGTTTTACCTGAACCGCTTTTCCCGATGATCAGGTTTGTTTTTCCCTGTTCAAAGCCGAGGGAAATGTCTCTCAGCACCTGAATGTCGCCGAACTGCTTATTAATATGTGCTATTCTGATCATACCAGCAGGATTTGGGTCAGGATGAGATTAAACAAGATAATGTTGATACTGCTGAATACGACGGCTTTGGTACTGGAATGCCCGACCTCCAGTGCCCCGCCCCTGGTGTAAAATCCGTAATAGCCCGATACCGAGGTAATTATAAATGCAAACACGAGGGTTTTTATCAGGGCGTAAAATACGTCAAATCCGGAAAACTCAAAAATAATTCCATAAACAAAGTTGTTCAGTGGTACAACACCTGTTACGGCAGAGACCACCCATCCTCCGTATATCCCCAGAAACATACTGATAATTACGAGCATTGGGTTGATGACGAGGGAGGCAATGATTTTCGGCAGGATCAGATAACTGGCGGCATTCACCCCCATGATCTCCAGTGCATCAATTTGTTCGGTAACCCGCATTGTGCCTATTTCGGATGCAATCCTGGAACCGACCTTTCCGGCAAGAATCAGGCTGATAACAGTGGGTGAGAACTCAAGAATGATTGCCTGGCGTGTAGCGAAGCCAATTGCATATGCCGGCAACAGGGGGTGGTCGGTATTAAAGGCGGTTTGTATGGTAACCACCGCTCCCATAAAAACCGACACGATGGCTACAATCGCCAGGCTGTTCAGTCCGAGATGATCCATCTCCACCAAAACCTGTCTGCGATAAATCGACAGCTTCTCCGGCCGCTGCATTACAGTGGCTGTCAGCATAAAATACCTCCCGACGTGATAGAAGAACTGCATGGTTTCAGTTGAACGGACTAAATTACAGATAATTTGCCTTCCGGGTTGGATAAAAAGTATGTCTGAACCCTCCCCGCCCTTTTTATTTTACTATTTTTGAGGTTCAAAATTAATGCAAATCATCACACAATCATACAATAATCTGGTTTGTGACGAAGAACTCCGGCCTATGAGGAAAACGGTGACTGAAACCCTGGCGGAGTTTTTTCCGGTGGAAGCTGTGGATCACATAGCTTCTTTGTTGAAAATACACGGCGTGCAACTACATGCCAGCAAAGAGCGTGTGAGCAAACTTGGTGATTTTCGGCCGCGAAAAGGTGCCGGGTTGCACCGGATCTCGGTGAATGCCAACCTGAATAAGTATGAGTTCCTCCTGGTTTTTCTGCATGAATTGTCACATCTTATGGTCTATCAGTCTGATGGCCGCTCGGTGTTGCCACACGGAAAAGAATGGAAAGCAGTGTTTGGAGGGCTGATCAGAGAATGCACAGAAGCGCAGATGTTTCACCCTGTATTGCATGATCAGCTTGTAAATTATTCGTATAAGGTGAAAGCAGCGGGCGTTGCTGATATCTCTCTTGCGATGGCACTGCGATTGTTTGACAAGACAGACAATGGACAGGAATGGCATTATCTTGAAGAGATCCCCGAAAAAAGCCTGTTTCGGGTTCGCAGTGGCAGGGTATTTCGCAAAGGTGAAAAGATCAGGAAACGATTTCGTTGTTTTTGCCCTGAAAGCAACCTCCCTTACCTGATTCATTCCATGGCGCGTGTGAATCAAGCCGGTGAAAATGATTTTTAGTAAGTATGTAAAATATAAAAGGGTTAAATATGTCTCAAAATAATTATGTAGTGATAATGGCAGGAGGGATTGGTGAGCGATTCTGGCCAATGAGCCGGGAATCCCGGCCAAAACAGTTCATCGATATTCTCGGAACCGGTAAAACCTTATTGCAACAGACTTATGACCGATTTATGGGTGTTTGTCGTCCGGAGAATATTTTTGTGGTAACGAATAAAAAATACCGGCAGCTTGTGCAGGAACAAATTCCACAGCTCGGGGCCGACAGGCTGATTTGTGAACCCACCCGCAAAAATACGGCTCCCTGTATTGCTTATGCAGCCTATAAAATATACGAAATGGATCCTGAGGCCACCATGGTGGTGGCGCCCTCTGACCATATTATTCTGAAAGAAGATTTGTTTGCGGATATTATTCGTTCTGCGCTCGGAGCAGCTGCAAAGGAAAACCGGTTGTTTACCCTTGGTATTACCCCCAGCCGGCCTGATACGGGTTATGGATATATTCAGTTTGATGATGATTCCGCCTATCATGAAGACCAAAGGCTTAAAAAAGTCAAAACTTTTACCGAAAAACCCGATAAAAAAATGGCGGAGTCATTTCTGGAGAGCGGGGATTTTCTTTGGAACAGCGGAATATTTATCTGGTCGTGCGAAGCCATCATAAATGCCTTCGAACAATACCAGCCTGAGATCAGCTATATTTTCCGCGAAGCCAGGGATAAATACAATACGCCTGAGGAACAGTCCTATATGGATGTTGCCTACGCGGCTTGCAAAAGTATTTCCATCGACTATGCCATTATGGAGAAAGCAGACAATGTGCATGTATTCGTTTCCGACTTTGGCTGGTCTGATCTGGGGACCTGGGGGTCATTGTTTGATGCCCGCCCGAAAGATGACCACAATAATGCCGTTGTGGGGGAAAATGCCATGCTGTACGACTGCGAAGATTGCATTGTTAATATACCGGATGACAAACTGGTGGTTATACAGGGGCTGGAAGATTACATAATTTCAGAGGCTGACGACACGCTGTTGATCTGCAGAAAGTCACAGGAACAGCAGATCCGGAAATTTGTCAATGATATCAAGCTGAAAAAAGGTGATGCCTATATTTGATCAAAACATATTGCAGTTTAACTTAACTTAAATTAATAAAAATGAAAAAGATTACATGTTTGTTGTTGCTGTTTCTAGCATTTTTCCGTTTGCCGGCAAAGGCCGACGAAGGGATGTGGCTTCCCTTTCTGATAGATGATGCCCTCTTTGAGGAGATGAGCCGGATGGGGCTGAACCTCGAGCCGGAGGAGATTTTTAGTTTCACTGAGTCAAGTATCAAAGATGCCATTGTTAGTTTTGGTGGATTTTGCACCGGTGAAATCATTTCCGACCAGGGGTTGGTTCTCACCAATCATCATTGCGGACGGGGCAGGATACAGTCTCACAGTTCTGTAGACAATGATCTGTTAACGGATGGCTTTTGGGCGATGTCAAAGGATGAGGAATTGCCCAACGAGGGTTTATTTGTTCGCTTTTTGGTGAACGTGGTGGATGTGACCGAAGATATCCGGTCTGTTATCCAGCCAGGGATGACAGAGGGTGAACGAAACCGGGCGATACGCGCCAAGAGCAATGAACTGACCGATGCAGCCTCAGAGGGAAATCATTATACGGCCAACGTCAGTTCAATGTTTGCAGGCAATTATTTCTATTTGTTCACCTATGAAACTTTTAATGACGTGCGTCTCGTAGGTGCCCCCCCGCAATCAATCGGTGCATTCGGCGGTGATACGGATAACTGGGAGTGGCCCAGGCACACCGGTGATTTTGCCCTATTCCGTGTTTATACTGCCCCGGACGGCAGCCCGGCTGAGTATTCGGAAGATAATATCCCCCTGCAGCCCCGCCATCATTTGCCCATCTCCATCCGGGGTGTGCAGGAAAATGATTTTGCGATGGTGCTCGGATACTCCGGAAGTACGGAAAGGTATCTTACCTCTTATGGGATTGACTATCGCCTGGAAAACATGTATCCTGTTCGAATCGACATCCGTCGCCGCAAGCTCGATATTCTTGAGGAAGCTATGGCTTCCAGTGATGAGATCAGGATCCAGTATGCATCCAAACATTCCGGCATTTCCAATTACTGGAAAAATTTTATCGGGATGAGTGAGTCCCTGAAGCGACTGAATGTGGCTGATTCAAAACGTGAGCTGGAGGATGAATTTGCGGCGTGGGTGGCAGCGGATTCTGGCCGCCAGGATGAATACGGACACGTGATTGATGACTTCCGTAAAGTGTATGATGGGCTGAAAGGGTTTAACTCCCATAATTATGTTTTCGCAGAAGCCATGCCGTCCGGCCCGGATGTGATCCGTATTGCCAACAGGTTTAACAGGCTGAATGCCCTGTATGGAGCGGACGAGATCGACCCTGTGAATATTGCTGATGAAATTGAGCGGCTCAGCGGAATGACGGAGGCCATTTACAAAGATTATAACAAAGGAGTGGACCGGCAATTGTGGGCTGCGATGTTTGAGGTATATGCGGAATATGTGCCAGGGGAGGACCTTCCCGACATTTTTGCTCATATTGGTACAAACCATGGAGGTGATTTTGAGGCTTATGCCCAAAGCGTCTATGAAGCGAGCATCTTCGCAGACAAGGAGAGTATGCAGGCTTTTCTGGATAATCCGGATGCGGAAAAGCTGGCCACTGATCCGGCTTTCAGGGCGGTTAGGTCCGTCTACGATAAATACAGTGAAGTCAATGAGGGAAGAGGGGAGTACAATACCATGCTCCGTCGCGCTGAACGCTATTTTCTCCGCGGTTTGATGGAAATGAAACCGGAAGATTATTTTTATCCGGATGCCAACAGCACGATGCGTTTTACCTATGGAAGTGTGAACGGGTATGAACCTCGTGATGCTGTTTACTATGATTATACAACCACTATTGAAGGGGTGATGCAGAAGAAAGATCCCGGTCACCACGAATTCGTGGTCCCGGAAAAACTGGTTGAGTTGTATGAAAATGAAGACTATGGTCCATACGCCCATGATGCCATGGTGGTCAATTTTATTACCAATAATGATATTACAGGTGGCAACTCCGGCAGTCCCGTGCTCAATGCAGACGGTCACCTGATCGGGGTAGCCTTTGATGCGAACTGGGAAGGCATGAGCGGGGATATCTTGTTTGAACATGACCTGCAGAAATGTATCAATGTAGACGCCCGCTACATGTTATTTGTAATTGACAAATTTGCAGGTGCCGGTCACCTGATTGAAGAAATGACAATTGTCGAATAACTTATGAGTGAAAAAATTAAAGCACTGAAAATTATCAGGAAACCTCTTCCTTCGGGCGAAGGGGCCGGTCAGGCCCCTTCCGCCCCGGAAGAAGTACTGGTTTCAGAAACTGAATATCACCCTGAATGGGAAAAGGTTACCCGCGAACGACAATATGCTTCTGACGGTAAGCTGGAACAGGAAACAGAATACGAGTATGACCAGCAAGGATTTTTAATCAGGGAGACGTTGAAAGAGGGAGATGGTCTGGTAATGGAGGAAAAGTCCTTTGAACCGGATGAAAAACAGCGGATTGCGAGAGAATTTCTGCATTATGCTGATGGGTCGAAGGATACCATCACCTATCGGTATGACGATCAGGGTCACCTGGTGGAGAAAAAATCAGAAGATGAAGACGGTGACGTCGAGCAAGTGGAAGTTTTTGAATATCATAACGGGTTACTGGCAAGGAAGGCTCTGTATGATGAAGAGCTGGCTCCTGATGGGGGATCGGAAGAACCTGCCGAAGAAGTTCTATTTACCTATGATGATGATGGCAGGATACTGGAGGAGGAAACCTGTAATAATGCTGACGGTTTGTACCGCCATACGGTTCATGTGTATAATGACAACGGGCATCGGATCGCAGTAAAAGTGTATGATGAAGGCGAGAATCTGATTGAACGCGTCCTGATGGATCCGGATGAAGAAGGACGGCCTGTCAGGATGGTGGAAGAAAACCGTAAAAAGAAAAACACCATGAACCTGCGCTATAACAATAAGGGAAATATCGTGTTCCAGGAAGAATACGACCTGAAAGGGAATTTATTGAACACGGTTTCCAGGATGTATGATGGCAATGGCCGCCTGCTGTCGAGTGAGGTAGATATCCGATTGCCGCTTCAGGGACCTGCCAGGCGATATGTGGTGGAACACAGGTATAGTTTTTATTGATTTTTTCGAGGTGTAACAGACGTCCTTTATGGACAAAAAAAAGCCGCCGGAAACCCGACGGCTTTTTTTGTAAGTTTAAGCCTGGTTACATACCTGCAACATCTCCACGTAAAGTAGAGTAATTCACCCTGAGGGCGTTGACCAGTCTTAGTTCCTGCTTCACGTCTGTTACGATACCCATTCTCGTATCGTGGTCTACTTTAAGCGAAGTAGTCATCAGCGGTCTTTCCGCTTCAGGTGTTGCCTGACGTTCTGCTTCAATGAAAGCCGCGATGTCATCCGGCGTAGCGAAATCATCGTTGAGCTGGATCCTGGGTTCCGTTCCGAAAACCTGTTGCTGAATGGGAGGGCCGATATAGATAAAGCTAACCAGCGACCTGCGCTCCAGGCTTTGGATTTCTGTAGCAGACGGCAGGGATGTCCTGACGAAGAGTGTAGTCTCCCGCATCACGGTGGTTACCATGAAGAAGAAGAGCAGCATGAAAATTATATCGGGCAATGAAGCCGTATTAATCTTAGGGGTACCTTTGGTACCTTCTTTTCTGAATCTTGCCATATTATCCTCCTACATCTACTGGTTCTGCTTCAGAGACCGCCATGGGTACTGCTTCCCGCACGGCATTGACAAGCTCTTCGTCGGTCAGGTCGTGAAAATCGCGTCCGAAGTACTCATTGGATACCTCGTCCCTTATCTCACGAATGGCCGCCGCCAGCTCGTTTTGCACGGCTATGTACATATCATAGGAAGTGCCCCGGTCGTTCTGAAGCGATATGATGCCCCTTGAAACCATATAGTTTCCGATGTGTTCAATCTCTTTCTCCTCCTTAACAGGCATCGTGGGGTCATCGTCCGGATTTAACAAAAAGTTTTTTGCTTCTGCTCTTAACTGATTAATCTGCATCTGCTCACCTTCCACCATCAGCCTGTCCTGGGCGTCGACAAGTACGACGAAGACGTTACGTTCCCTTACAGGAGGTGGTTCAGGGGCATTCGGATCTATGGGGGGGGGCAACATCCTGTTGATCCCTGTGTCGACATCCATTGTGGTTGTCACCAGGAAAAAGATCAGCAGGAGGAATGCAATGTCCGCCATGGATCCGGCATTTATTTCAGGGGTCATTCTAGCCATAGAAAGATCTCCTATTTAAGTGGTTGTTTTTATCTGAAATACTTATATACCTCTGTAAAAACAGCAGATACAAGTGCAAGTCCGACCAATGCAATGGTGGCTTTTATGCCGCCACCAACCCATTGTGATACTGCCGGGGTTGCGTTTTCGTAAGCCTCGCTTGTGCTGGTAGAGTAGGAAATCAGTACAATGATCACCAGTATTACAATCCCAATCAGTGCGGGAATGGCTTTGCGAAAGTTTCCCACCATTTGAAATATCGAGGCGAGAATGGCTGCAAGTGCTGCTACGGCTAAAAGTCCGTAGGTAATGTACATTCCTATATCAATTACCGATTCGTTCATAAGTGAATGGTTTTTTTATTTTTTGTCCTTGATTAAGATGTCCATGAAAGAGATGGTTGCATCTTCCATGGCGTTGACCATTGTGTCGATCTTGGCAACGATGTAGTTGTAGAAAATCTGAAGAATTACCGCGGTGATCAGACCAAATACGGTTGTCAGCAGGGCCACTTTAATACCATCCGCAACAATCGTCGGAGAGATATCACCGGCAGCAGCAATTGCATCAAATGCACCGATCATACCGATTACCGTACCCATAAACCCAAGCATAGGTGCAATGGCGATAAACAGAGAGATCCATGTGAGGTTCATTTCCAGGCGACCCATCATTACACTGCCGTAGGAAACGATCGACTTTTCGACAACCTCCATGCCTTCCTCATACCGGTCAAGACCCTGGAAGAAAATACTGGCGACAGGGCCGCGCGTATTCCTGCAAACATCTTTTGCAGCGTCAACGCCACCGGTTTTCAGGGCATCTTCCACTTTGTTCAGCAGCTTGTTTGTATTGGTCGAAGCAAGGTTCAGGTAAATGATTCTTTCAATGCAGAGCCCGAGACCGATGATCAAACACAACAATACAATACTCATAAAGGCAGGGCCACCTTCTATGAATTGCTCTTTCAGGATATAGTGAAAGCTTTGATCTTCATAGTCGGGTGTCAGATCCTGCTCCGCTGCAGCACCTGGTTGCGGCTCAGTCTCCTGAACGACTTCTTCGGTTTCCGTTTCAGCATCTTGTGCCGCAATGTCTGCCATTACTGTGGTATTTAAACCAAAAGTAAGCATCCCTGCTACTGTCAAAAAGACGAATAATTTTTTCATAACTGATTCTGTTGGTTTTTGTTTTAACGATAATTGATTAATTGGCAAATTGAGTGTTTGGTTTTTGTGAGTACTCGCTTCATGAGCTTAGCGGAGAGAAAGGGATTCGAACCCTTGATCCGCTTGTGACGGATACACGCTTTCCAGGCGTGCGCCTTCGACCACTCGGCCACCTCTCCCTGTTATTTATCATCTCTCGTAGCCTTGTTTTTCAAGCTGCTAAAATACAAAAAAATTAAAACATAATGTTTTTTTGTCATTTTTTTGTCTGATCCGTGACAGCCAAAAAATTAAAGCAACTTTTATGCCGTAAATTCCCTCATTCATTGTAAATTAAATGTATCACCGTTTCACCAACTGCCTTCAGGGTATATTTGTCAATGACCTCCATGGTATCTCCGGTTGTATGCCATTCGGGGAAAAAACCGTGCTCAGTATCCGGATCCTGATGGATGATGTTGATGGTCGGGATGTTTCGGATGGTGTTTACATAATAGTGATCATCAGTGATATAGATTCCCTCACGATTAAGGAAAACGTTTTCGTAACCCAGGTTTCTGCCCGTTTCCCATACTTTTCTGACCACACCGGGGGCATATAGCATGGAGTATCCCTCTCTTTTAAAGGTGGCCCCGGAAGCACCCACCATATCCAGGAGGATTCCGTACCGGGCAAAATAATCTGTGCGGTGGGGGTTTCTTGCCCAGTGCTGGGACCCCAGTGCCCAACTGTCTTCATTTGGCCCGTCAGAGAAACGGTGGCGTCCGTAATCTTCTGCATCAAAAAAAATAATATCCAAACCGATGGCAGGTCGTTCCTGTTGCACCTGGCGGGCTATCTCAAGCAACACACCGACGCCGCTGCCCCCGTCATTGGCTCCGTCAATGGGGGTGTAGTGTTTATCCGGGTCCGGGTCATAATCTGCATACGGCCGGCTGTCCCAGTGTGCGCAAAGCAATATGCGCCGTGGATTGTCAGGCTGGAATACGCCGATAATGTTCTTGATGTTCAGGGTGGTCCCGTCGTAGGCCCTGACCCTTGTTTCCTGTGTATATAATGTATCCGCAAAGTTTCCTAATGTGGCGGCAAGCCATTGTCCTGCTTCACGATGGGCTTGTGAATTGGGTACCCGGGGTCCGAATGCTACCTGCTTTTCTACATAATGATAGGCTGAATCGGCGTTAAAAGCGGGGACACTTACCTCCTGAGCTGTGACAGCATCCTGATCACCAGCTGCATTATGGTTGTTGCCGGCCTGGCCGCAACCTGCCATAATCATCATCGAAAAGGTGAAGAAAATCAACAATCGGTTCATGTCGGAAATTTGTACAAATATATGGCAAGTTACCGAATTGTACGCTTCAATGTTCCGATTGTTTTGCGTCAGGGTTGCCGTCTGCCCCTGCTAGTAAGGAAACAAAAGAACAAAACAAATTTGAAAAAAGGTGTTTTTTTAGTCTTACACCGATTAAATAATTATATTTGTCGACACAGAAGTGCAGTTACAGGCTATCTGATAAGAAAAAATTATATTTATAGACATTAGCTAAATATATGGATCAGACATTCTACAATCAAACAGGCCAGCCTAAACAGAACGACCCGGATTTACTGCGCCGATACATGGCTGCCAGGGAGGAGCTTTCATTTTATAAAACCATTGTTTCAGGACTGGATGCCATTGTGCTGGTGATGGATATCAATCAGTTATGTGTCAGGTGGGCCAATGATAATTTTGCTGATTATCTCGGGTATGATGCCCCGGATGGTCGCCCTGTGGAAGAACAGAGATTTCTTTCTTTATACCACCCTGAGGACCGTAATTACCTGTTTCACCTGCGTGAACACCTGAGTCAAAACCCACAAGGGGTTTATACCTCTTTTTACCGTTTTCGTCACGCAGACGGGCATTTTCTCTGGTTGTTTACGTCGAACCGGGTCTTTCGCATTGACCCGGAGGAAGAAGTTTTTGAGGTGCTGGCGGTCAGCGTGGATTTTACTTCTCCGCTTAGTTACCAGAAAAACATTAAACAATTTTCCCAGGATAAACTCCAGGGAG
>SKUN01000079.1 GCA_007129945.1 Bacteroidales bacterium | reverse complement strand
TGGATCGGCTATGAGCACGGAGCTGCCATTGTACTGGGAGAGAATATCGGTACAACCATTACCGCCAACCTCGCCGCTCTTGTAGGGAATGTGTATGCAAAACGTACGGCTCTTGCCCATACAGTATTCAACATTATAGGAATTATCTGGATGCTGCTGCTCTTCCGGTTTTTTCTCAATCAGATTGATTATTTCATGGTGCATTTTGGTCTTGGCTCGCCAATGGACAATCCTACCATGATTCCCATCGGACTCTCCATTTTTCATACTGTATTCAACATTACCAACTCCCTGTTGCTGATCGGATTCATTAAGTATCTGGTCAGGTTTGTCGAGTATATGCTGCCCTCTAGGGGCAAGAAGTTTGAGCGACCCCAGCTGGAATATTTCAGCAGTGGATTTCTGCATATGGCTGAGCTGTCTGTCTTCCAGGCAAAGAAAGAGGTGCGCAGGTTCTGTGAGCTGGCCCAGAGGATGTTTAACTTTATCCCTGCTCTGATCATTGAAACCGACAAAAAAGAATACAAAAACTTACTGGAAAAGGTCAGTAAGTACGAGGAAATTACTGACAGGGTAGAGGTGGAGATCACCTCATTCCTGATCAAAATTTCCCGTAAACAGCTCAGCATGCAGGCTTCAGAAGAACTCAGGAGAATGCGGCTTGTGAGCAGCGAGATTGAAAAGATCGGGGATGTGTGTTTTAAAATGTCTTCCATCCTTGCAGACAAGAAAAAGGACAAGATCTATTTTACCCCGTCGCAGCGAAGCGACCTGTTTGAGATGTTCAAACTGGTCAATAACGGGTTTGAATTAATGTTGGAGAACCTGCAGAGCAGTACGATCGAAGCCAGGGAAAAGCTCCCCCGGGCAATGGACCTCGAGAAAGAGATCAATGCATTCCGCGATAAGGTAAGGGAGTCGGTGATCGTGGATATTGAGAAAGACCCCTCGCATGTGAAAGGTGCTTTCTATTTTAATAAGATGATCACTTCCTGTGAAAAGATCGGTGATGCCATACTGAATATCAATGAAGCAGTGGCTGGTGTAAATATTGAATAAAACCGGGTTGTTCCGAAGAACCTTCTTTAATTATAAGCACTGATCCATTGGGGAAGTACCTCTTCTTTCCATTCTTCTTTTTCCCTGTTGATCCTGTCCATGTCGAGCCCGATAAACTCCTGTGCTTTTTCTTTTGTTGAAAGGTCGGGCATTTCGATTGGATAGTCCACATCATATTTATTGAAAATGGAAGTAAGTTTCAGGCTGGCTTCCTGGGCTTTCTGAATAGAGGTGGCCAGCACCCTGAGGGCTTCGGAGGGAGAATGGAACCCCATGGAGTTGGCGGCCGCCACCCAGTCCCAACGCCACTGTGAATGCCTGATCAGCTGCAGCACCGGATCCATTTCCTCTTCGCTGGCCCCGGCATCCCAGGCATGTTTTGCCTCTATATGTACCCTGGCTAGATTTCTCTCCGCAATTCGCCGCAATTCACTGACCCTGTCCTGTTGTTCGTAAACTCTTGAAACCAGGGCCTCTTCATCCTCACGGTGGCAAACCATACAGGAGGTGTCTACCTTATCCAGCGGGCTCATCAGGTGATGATCTGTGAATTTGATCCCGCCTTCGCGCATGTAGGGCATGTGGCAATCTGCACATGAAACATCGCGCTGGGCATGAATCCCTGTCATATACAACTCGTAATCCGGGTGCTGGGCTTTCAGCATGGGCGTCCGGCTCAAAGCATGAACCCAGTCTACATGGTCTATGTTATCTTTATAATATTCCATCGCATCAGCAGAAAACCCCTCGTCCCATGGGAAAGTCAGGTAGTTGTCCGCTGCGAAATAATATTCAACATGGCATTGCGCACATACCAGTGACCGCATCTCCTGGCGGGTAGCATTATTAATGTCCATGCCCCGGCGTTCGAAGGCTTCTGCCAGCGCCGGGCGGGTGATCCGCAGGTTCATGGTTTCCGGATCATGGCAATCCTGGCAGCCAATGGGATGTTGAATATTCGGGCCCATTTCAGACCAGGTTTGGGCATAGAACTCACCGACACCGATCTCATTCATCATCCGGGGTACATCCGTACTCTTGCATGTCCAGCAGGTGGCGGGTTGCTCTACGCCGGTGCGGAGGGTGTTGTGTACATCTGTCACGGAATAATAATGCCCCCGCCCCTGGTTATAGTCACGGGAGAAAGCATAGCCTGCCCACATTACAACCAACTCAGGGTATTTTTCAAGGTAATCGATCATGACCGATCCATAATACCTGCTTTCAAAAGTGGTATCAAGGGTCATGAGATATCTTTCGTACTGCCTGGGAAAATTCTCCCCCCAAACTTCATTGTCCGGCTCCCATTCAGGTATCGGACTCACCATCTGAAAATAGAGCTCGGCTTCACTGCGCCGTTCTACGATAGAAGCTGCAAAGAGCCCGATGATGAAAACGATCACGATGGTAGCGAAAAAAAGCACCCAATTGACCCAGGGCTTCTCTTTTGAAATTTCTCTTATGCTCTTCATGTGTCTATGGTTATTTATTTTGGATATTCAACAACTCTCTTGCCGCGTGCCGTTTCCTCTCCGCCAATATTCATGATCCATGATGGCAGCACTGACGGCAGCCTTTCCACCAGGGTGTGGGGGGCTGCTGATAAACTCCTTACGCTGCTGTGCGGCACCTCACGATGGCAATCCCAGCACAGTTTGCCTTCCCCTTTTTCCGCACTGTCTCTTGTCACTTCCACGAGCTGTACCATGTCAACCAGGTCGATGTGGCAACTGATACAGTTTTCCTGTACAACAGCGGTACCTCTTCTTTTGATCTTCATTACCTGTGGCTCCCATCGAAAGGTAAAATATGTGGCATGTTTCAAGCCGTCTGTTCCTTTTACAAAATACTTTCTGAAAAAACTATCCTGGGGGACGTGACATTCCACACAAGTGGCTTCGCGTCCATGACTGCTTTTATCCCAGGAAGCATAATAGGGATACATTACATGGCAGTTGATACAGGTCTCGGGTTCGTCTGACAGGTAGGAAAAAGCGTTGGATGCGTGAACAACAAGCACAAGGATGCCCGTGAAGATTCCGGCCAGAATCACAACAGTTCTTCTCCACTGGGGAGGAGGAAGCAGAAAATAATAGAGGCGTTTTATCCGGTTCATGGTGCAATGAATTTGTCGATTAGAAGACAAAAACCACTGAAATGTACGAATTATATGCAAATGGCACAAAACTTTCCCGTAAGCTCCGGAAATTGTTCTTTAGACTTAATAAAAATAATGTAATAAAATGATACTTAAAAAGTTGTACTCAAAATTGAATTCGGGAACTCGTGGTATGAACTTTCCGGGATAGCTATAGCGGATCCATGGTAATTTAACATATATTTAAGAAAACGCATATTTTGTTATCTTTTTTCTGTTATTTATCCTTGAAATATCCTATTTTTGTATAATAATTTTGTGGCTTGGAATATTGTATATGAAGTTTTTAAATATATTTAGCCAGGTTACTTTCATAATACACTGATGATTAGGGTTGTTGTATTTTTTGTGGTATTGATTTACATTTCAGGCGGCACGCCCCTTTATGCTTCGGTTGACGCGAATTCAACAGACGAGCAGGAGGACCTGGTCGACAGCCTGAAAGAACTTGTGGAGGAGCCTGAGCTGGAGGATTCTTTGCGAATGGATGCCTTACTGGAGCTGGCATGGTCTATCCGGTCATCCAATCCCGCAAGGGCGATGGAATATGCCCGTGAAGGGCTCGCCCTTGCCGAGGAGCTGAATCATCCCAGGGTTGTGGGGCGGGCGCTGACCGACATCGGCCTCATATACTGGCGGATGGGAAACTTCAGCATGGCCTATGATTTTTTTCTGGAGGCCAGGCAGATTCAGGAACGCGAAGGAGACAGTTTCGGCTATGCAAGAACCCTGGCCAGCATGGGCATTGTGTTTTCCGGACAGGGGTATTATGACAATGCCCTTGAACACTACTTCCGCGCTCTCAGGCATTATGAGAATATCGATTCCATTTCCCGCACCGCATCGGTGCTGAACAATATTGGCACGGCTTACCAGCGCCAGGGCAATTATGAGCTTGCCGAGGAATACCACATACGGTCACTGGCCATCAAGGAAGAATTTGGTGATGAAAAAGGGAAGGCTTTTTCACTGAATAACCTTGGACGGGTTAACCAGTTGCGTGGACACTATTCAAGGGCCCTCGACTATTTCATGGAGTCTCTTGAGATCCGGGAAAGGTATCAGGATACAAGGGAAATGGCCGCTACCCTCAGGAACATTGGCACTCTTTATCATCAGAAAGAATCTTATGAAGAAGCCATCAGTAACCTGACCCGTTCACGGGACTTATACCGTGAGGTAGGTGACCAGCGGGGCGTGGCCAGGGTTTACCATCATCTTGGGCAGGTATACGTTTCCATGGGGCGGTTGTACGCGGCGAGGGATTATTTCCGCGAAAGCCTCAATATGGCAGGGGAACTGTCTCTACCCTCCCTGATGTCAGACAATTATGCCCGATTAAGTGACGTGATGGCAAGCCTGGGCAATTACCAGACAGCTTTCCGGTACCAGGAGGATTATCTGGCCATACAGGACAGTATTTATGACCATGAAAGTCAGCGACGGGTCATTGAGATGCAGATGATGTACGACCGTGAACGCAAGGAGAACGAGATCGAATTGCTGAGAAAAACCAATGAGATCAATGCGCTGAATCTTGAAAAGCAGCGGCAGTTCCGGAACTTTCTTTTGTTGTTTACAGGCCTGATCCTGATTCTGATGTTGCTTGTTTACAGTCGTTTCCGCATGACCAACCGGGCCAATAAAATGCTGGAGGCGCAAAAAGCCGAGATCAGCCGGAACAATACCCAGCTCAAGGAACTCAATACGATACTGGTAGAGCAGAAGAAAAAAGTGGAAGAGCTCAACCACAAACTGCAGGAGTCGGAGAAGCACCTGATAGAAACCAATAAGACCAAAGACAAGTTTTTCTCCATCATTTCACATGATTTGCGCAATCCTTTTGCTTCCATTGTGAGTTTCTCCAGGATACTGAAAAGAGACATCCAGGATCTGGATAAGGATGAACTGCAGGAGCTGGCCCTGGAACTGGATAAGTCTGTCGTCAAGATCAGCAACCTGCTTGAAAACCTGCTGCAATGGTCGCGTTCGCAGACCGGTAAGATCCATTACAACCCCGAATTTTTTGAACTGAAGGATATCATTCGTGACAATATCAACCTGTTTTCGGCGAATGCAAGGGAAAAAGGTGTTGAGGTCAGTGACAAAGTGAATGAGCAGCTAGTGGTATGGGGGGATGTCAACATGACCAACACCATTATCCGTAATCTCTTGTCTAATGCCATTAAATATACCGAGCCGGGGGGAGGCGTGGAACTCCGGTCGGATGAACATAACGGCATGGTGGAGATCTCTGTGGCAGATAACGGAACCGGGATATCCGATGAGGATCAGAAAAAACTCTTCCGTGTGGATGCCGTTTATACTACCTATGGTACCCGGGATGAGAAGGGAAGTGGGCTTGGGCTGTTGCTTTGCAAAGAATTTGTTGAAAAACAGGGTGGTACCATCCGGCTCTCCAGCGGAGAAGGTGAAGGCACAGTGTTTACTTTTTCCATCCCAAAGAAGACCACGTCTGCCCCGGTCAGCACTTAAGTTTTTGGCACTCATCCATGTCAGGTGCGTAAAAAATCGTATATTTGCACTCCAATTTTCAGGAACGCGGATGTGGCGTAATTGGTAGCCGCGCCAGACTTAGGATCTGGTGCCGAGAGGCGTGGGGGTTCGAGTCCCTCCATCCGCACAATAAACAGGATTGTTGAACCCCGTAATAGACATGAAGTTCCTGGTCTGGCGGGGTTGTTTTTATTTTTGAAAAGCTGAAACAGACAGCCTGGCTGCTGTTTCTAAAACCGATTGAACGATATGAATATAGTACAGGAAAACACCGCCCCCCTGGAAGCAGTGCTGAAAGTTTCTCTCAATGAAGAAGATTATCGCGACCAGGTTGATAAAGAGCTTCGCACCCTGCAGAAGAAGGCCCAGATGCCCGGTTTCAGGCCCGGAAAAGTGCCCATGGGCATTGTAAAAAAGATGTATGGGAAAAGTGTGCTGGCTGAGGAAGTCAATAAGATCCTCGCTGATGCCGTTTATAATTACATCAAGGAGAACGAGTTAAATGTGCTTGGGAACCCGCTGCCGGACAATGAAAAGGCCAACGCCATAGACTGGGACAATCAGACTGAATTTGAGTTTCATTATGAGATCGGCCTGGCTCCGGAGATTGACCTGGAGTTATCGGAAGACATAGAGGTTGAATACCATAAAATCAAGGTGGAAGATGACATTGTGGATAACTACCTGAAAGATATCCGTAAGCGTTATGGCAAGATGACCAATCCGGGTACCGCTGAAGCCGAGGATGTGCTTTTTGGTGAGTTCACCGAAATGGAGTCGCCTGGTAAACCCAAGGATGAAGGTCATACCCACAAAGCAAATGTGTACATTCAGTACCTGAAAGACGAAGAGCTGAAAAACCAGTTGGTGGGAGCCAAGCCTGGTACCACCGTTGAGATGGATATTGTGAAAGCCGTAGATTCAGAAACAGAAGCGGCAGCCATGGTGGGGGTCAAAAAGGAGGAGCTTGACCAGTACAGTCCGCTTTTCCGTTTTGTGGTAGAAAGCATCAGCCGTGTGGAGCCTGCTGAACTCAATGAGGAGCTTTTCAAAAAAGTAGCGCCGGAAGAGGATATCAAAACGGAAGAGGCATTCCGTGAGCATCTGGCCGGGCAGATCAGTCAGCAGTACCAGGCAGATGCGGACAAGCATTTCAAAAATGTGGTAATGGAAAAGCTGGTAAAAGAGACAGATTTGTCACTGCCGGAGTCATTTCTGAAAAAATGGCTGCTTGACACCAATAAAGACAACGAGGAGATTACCGAAGAGAAGGTGCACAATGAGTTTGACCAGTTTGCCGATACCTTCAGGTGGCAGCTTCTGGAGAATCATCTGATCAAAAAATATGATATCAGGGTGGAGCCGGAGGAGGTCAACGCCCAGATTGAGAAATTTATCCGTGCGCAGCTCAAACAATATGGCCAGGAAAATGTTGAGCAGGAGATGCTTGATCAGTATGTAAAACAGATCGCTGCCAACAAAGATGAGGTCAAAAAGGTGTATGATCAGCTCTTTGATGAAAAACTCCTGGGTCTCTTTAAAGAGAAATTAAAGTTGAAGGAAAAGGAGACTGGCTTCGATGATTTTGTTAAATTAGTTACAGAGAAATATAAACAAGATAAGGGCCAGGATGCGTCCGGGTCCGAAACAGAAAACCAATAAGCCATGAGCCAACAGGATGATTTTTTCAAATATGCGACCCGTCACCGGGGAATCAGCAGCCAGACGATGCACAACTACACATCGGCCTATGGCAACTATATCAGCCCGACCATTATTGAGGAAAGGCAACTGAATGTGGCCACCATGGATGTGTTCAGCCGGCTGATGATGGACCGGATCATCTTTCTGGGAGTTCCTGTAAATGATTATGTCGCCAATATCATCCAGGCACAGTTGCTTTACCTGGAGTCTGTCGACCCCAAGAAAGATGTCCAGATTTATCTGAATACACCGGGTGGCTCGGTGTACGCCGGATTGGGGATCTATGACACCATGCAGTATATTTCCCCTGATGTGTCAACAATTTGTACCGGAATGGCTGCTTCAATGGGTGCAGTGCTGCTGGCAGCCGGAACCAAAGGCAAGCGTACCGCCCTGAAACACAGTCGTATTCTGATTCATCAGCCCATGGGTGGTGCCGAAGGACAGGCCTCTGACATTGAAATTACGGCCAGGGAAATTCAGAAGATCAAGAAAGAATTGTACGAGATTATCGCCCTTCACAGCGGCCAGGATTACAAAAAGATCTGGGAAGACTCAGACCGGGATTTCTGGATGACTTCTGAAGAGGCTAAAGAATACGGGATGATCGATGAGGTACTGCTGTCCAATAAACGCCATGAATAACCATCAGATCTGACCAACGAAAAATACATTGAGATGACCAAGGAAACCAGGAAATGTTCCTTTTGCGGCAAAGGGGGAAAAGATGTTGATATGCTGATCTCCGGGGTGGATGCCCAAATCTGTGAACGCTGTGTGGAGCAGGCCAACACGATTGTGGCAGAAGAGAAAACCCAGAAGGAAAAGCAAAAAATTCCCTCTTTCAGGTTGTTTAAACCGGTTGAGATCAAAAAACACCTTGATCATTATGTGATTGGACAGGAAGAAGCCAAAAAGGTTCTTTCTGTGGCAGTATACAACCATTATAAGCGAATCAATTATCCGGCCCCGAAACCTGAGGATGATGAAGGTGTTGAACTGGAAAAATCCAATATTGTGATGGTGGGTGAAACCGGGACAGGAAAAACCCTCATGGCGCGGACCATTGCAAAAAAAATGCAGGTTCCCTTCTGCATAGCTGATGCTACGGTACTGACCGAGGCAGGCTACGTGGGCGAAGATGTGGAAAGTATCCTGGCCAGATTGCTCCAGGTGGCTGACTACGATGTAACCGCTGCCGAACGGGGAATTGTTTTTATTGATGAGGTGGATAAGATCGCACGAAAAAGCGACAATCCGTCCATTACGCGGGATGTTTCCGGTGAAGGTGTCCAGCAGGCTTTGCTGAAACTCCTTGAGGGTGCGGTGGTTAATGTGCCGCCACAGGGTGGACGCAAGCATCCCGAACAGAAGATGATCCAGGTGAACACCCAGAATATCCTGTTTGTATGTGGCGGTGCTTTTGACGGGATTGAGAAAAAGATCATGTCGCGTATGCAGGCCAATGCCATCGGTTACGGTACAAGACGCAGCGGCAGGATAGACCGCGAGAATATGCTTCAGTACATTGCACCACAGGACCTGAAGAGTTTCGGGCTTATTCCCGAACTGGTAGGGCGGATGCCTGTGCTGACCCACTTCAATCCCCTTGACCGGGATGCATTGCGCCAGATTCTTTCAGAGCCCAGAAATTCGTTGATCAAACAATACAAGAAGTTGTTTGAAATGGATAATGTGGAACTGATTATCGAGGATGAGGTGCTTGATTACCTGGTGGATAAAGCAGTGGAGTTTAAGCTGGGAGCAAGAGGACTCCGGTCCATCTGTGAAATCGTGATGCTTGATGCCATGTATGACATCCCCTCAAAGGCAGGCAAGGATACCGATAAGATGGAGACTTTCCACCTGACACTGGATTATACCCGGAAAAGGCTGGATGAAAACCAACTCAGTCAACTCAGGGCGGCTTCCTGAGGTACAGGGCCGCTTGGCCATCCCTGAAATTTTTTGTAAATTAAAGCGTTCAAACTAAAAAGGACGCTTTTTTTTTCAATGGATATTTATGCAATTTCTGCTGCTCATATTATTTGTGTTTGCCGGCGCTGTCCCGCCTGACACCCTGGATGTTCTGCCAGGGGATCAGCTTCGGGGGGGGCATACCGTTGCCGCCCGGGTGGTGAACGGTGATACCATTCCTGTAATAGAACTTCGCCCGGTAAATGTAATTGCAGAACGGGAGTTTGGCAGTCGATGGGAGGCATATCGCTATAACCGTACTGTAAGAAATGTAAAAGTGGCCTATCCGTATGCCAAGCTTGCCGGACATATGTTCAGGGAATACAGCAGAGAGCTCATGGAACTGGACACGGAAAGGGAGCGGAGGCAATTTATCAGTGAAGCTGAAGAAGAGATCCGTGACAACTTTGAAGCTGACCTGAAACGGCTGACTTTTTCCCAGGGCTTGATACTGATCAAGCTGATTGACCGTGAAACGGATCAGACTTCCTATCATATACTCAAAGAGTTCCGAGGTGCTTTCTCAGCGGTTTTCTGGCAGTCGCTGGGACGGATTTTCGGGTATAACCTGCGCGAAGAATATGACCCTTACGGGGAAGACAGGCACATTGAGGAAATCGTTCAATTAATAGAAGAGGGCTTTATCTGATGTGAGCCGGACGATATCCGGTCCTTTATTTTCCGCGGCCCTGCAGGATGATCAGTACGGTATAAATCAGTATTTTGAAATCCACGGCCAGCGACATATTCTCCAGGTAAAGCAGGTCGTATTTCAGCCGCTCGATCATTTCATCCACGTTCTCCGCGTATCCGTATTTCACCTGCCCCCAGCTGGTGACCCCTGGCTTGATCTTTTGCAGCAACTTATAGTGGGGCGCCTTTTTTACGATCTGATCAATATAATGCTGTCGCTCCGGCCGGGGGCCGACAAGCGACATATATCCGCGCAGCACATTGTAAAACTGGGGGATCTCATCCAGACGCACTTTTCGCATAAAGCGACCGAAAGGGGTGACCCGGGGATCGTTTTCGCAGGACAATTGGGGGCCGTTTTTTTCCGCATCGACGTACATTGACCGGAACTTATGCATCATGAAAGGCTTTCCGTGCAGGCCAATGCGTTCGTGTTTATAAAAAACCGGGCCCCTGGAGGATAATTTTACACCAATGGCTGTGACCAAAAAAACGGGCGAAAGAATGACAAGGCTCAGTGCAGAAACTACCAAATCGATCATGCGCTTGATCGATTGCTGCCATGCCGGCATCAGTCCGGGACGGATTTGTATCAGCGGGGTGCCGAAGATGGCGGTCATTTTAACCGCGCCGAGCAAAATGTCGTGCATCTCCGGGATAACCTTCACTTCTACGTCGGTGGGGTAAAGGTCAGCCAGGATCGGGCTGATTTTCTTATGTTCCCTGGCCTCCAATGCAATGATGGCTTCTTCCACTTCATGTTGCTCAATGATTTCCCTCACCTGATTAATATGGCCCAGCCAGGGGAGGTGTCCGGCAGCCATATGGGACTCCTGTTTGCTGACATTGACAAAGCCGATCAGCTTCTGGCCTGAAGACTTTTTCCGGGATTCCAGTTCCCGGATAATATCTGTTGCTTTTTTCTGACTGCCGATAATGATGGTATTGAAACCGATCTCCCTGTTGTTGATCCTTTGTATGACGTTGGTGGACAGAATGAACCGGAAACTGGCGGTGAACAGGATATGGAGCAGCAGCAATACCAGCAATGACTGATAATGACCCTTGATCAGGGTGGCCTCCTGGTTCAGGAGTATTACAAAGTATATGACAAGTACGCCGATGAGGGATGTCAGGAGGGTATGGCCGAACTGCCCGAGGCGCGATTGCCTGAAAATGGAATTGTAAGCTCCGCTGAGGTAATACAGGGCCAGCCAGAATACAGGGATGATCAGCAGGCCGAACAATAAGGTTTCTTCTGTCAGCAGTTCTTCGGCAAGCAAATGAATAGAAAACCCGTTGTTGACAATCAGGTAGCTGAGATAAGATAACCACGCCAGGACTGCTGCAAGGTAGTCGAAAAGCACGTATTTAGCCAGCTGGATCCTTTGTAAGCGTTTGTCCATTTTTTACTGCATTGGTTCTGTCAACTGCTCCGTTGATGAGAAAAAAACACGACCGGACCCTGCCGGAAAGCCTGCTATAACAGGATAACGGGGAGGGGTGGTACATATTGTCTGTTTTTACACCGATTTATTAACATGGGAAGTGAAAAACTCAGCTCAGGTAGTTTGCACTTTGTTCGATTTTTTCCATGATCCTGTAAGCAAGGTCCAGAGATGCATATCCATCATGAATGCTTACCAGCGGGTCGGTATTGTCCTTAATGGCCTCAATAAAAGTTTCAAGCTCTGTCTGAATGGCGTTGATCGGTCTGATCTCTGGTTTTTCCACCCAAATCTGCTTTTTGTTTTTTTCAGGGCCCATGTCAATAACCATGGCCATCGGATCCGGACTGGCCCCCACATCTTTCAACCTGATAATCTGTGTTTCCTTAGAGAGAAAATCAACAGCAATGTATCCTTCGTGCTGGAAAAACCTGGTTTTGCGCATATTCTTCATGGAAAGCCTGCTGGCAGTAAGGTTAGCCACACATCCGTTGGTGAATTCAACTCTTGCGCTGGCAATATCCGGGGTTTCTGAAACAATGGACACACCGCTGGCTGATATGTTCTTCACTTTTGCTTTGACCACATTCAGGATAATGTCGATATCGTGAATCATCAGGTCAAGTACGACAGGCACATCTGTTCCGCGGGGATTAAACTGGCCCAGCCTGTGAGCCTCGATGAACATGGGGGTTTTCAGGTAGGGCTTTGCCGCAATGAAGGCCGGGTTAAAGCGCTCCACATGGCCCACCTGTACCTTTACACTGGCCTCCCTGGCCAGTTCCATCAGTTTCCGGGCCTCCTCAAGGGTCGTTGTCAGCGGCTTTTCAATGAACACGTGTTTCCCGTGTTTAAGGGCTTTGGATGCACAATCAAAATGCGACACGGTAGGGGTAACAATGTCGACAACATCTGCTGCACTGATCAGTTCATCATCTGAGAAAAAACGCTTAATCCCGAATGTGTCGGCCACATGTTCAGCTGTTTCTTCATCAGGATCATAAAACCCTGCGAGTTCCAGCTTGTCAGATGCCACGATGCATTTGATATGGATTTTACCCAGATGACCAGCGCCCAGCACACCAATTTTTTTAACCATATGAAAAGCAGTTAGTTGTTTATAATAGTTGTTGTTTTTACAAAAGTAAAGTTTTTTATGGTCTGTGAAATGCTTAATTTCGTAGACCGACAATCAACCATCAAGGCAATTCAGTATAATGAATGATTCATACCGGCATAAGGGCTTACGTAAAAAGCTTGTGGAGGAAGTGCGGGCAAAAGGCATCCGCAATGAAGAGGTCCTCAGTGCACTGCAGGCTGTCCCCAGGCATTTCTTCCTTGATTCTTCTTTTGTGGAGATCGCTTACCAGGATAAACCTTTCCCGATCGGAGCAGGGCAAACCATCAGCCAGCCGTATACAGTGGCCTTTCAGACAGAGCTGCTTCAGGTTGAAAAAGGGTACAAAGTACTGGAGGTCGGAACCGGCAGTGGTTACCAGGCATGTGTGCTGGCCGAAATGGGAGCCCGTGTGTTCACCATTGAACGCCACCATTCTTTGTACCGAAAAACAAAGCAGCTGCTGAACGAAATGAAATACACCATCAAGCTTTTCTTTGGAGATGGCTATGAAGGCTTGCCTGCTTTTGCGCCTTTTGACCGTATTCTTGTAACCGCAGCAGCACCCCAGGTTCCCCGAAAGCTGCTTGATCAGCTGAAAATTGGCGGAATGATGGTGATTCCCCTGGGAAAAGGGGATACACAGATCATGACCCGGGTGGTGAAACATGGTGATGACGAACTTGAAAAACAAGAATTCGGACAATTCAGGTTTGTACCCATGCTTGGAGATAAGGAAAGATAATTCTTCAATCCCTGGCACTTCTGTCGAGTGCTTCACGCAATCCGTTTCCGAGCAGCATGAATGAAAGGACCATCAGCATGATGGCCAGCCCGGGCAGGAAGGCAAGATAGCCTTTATCCAGGATGATATATCCGTAATGCTCCCTGATCATGGTTCCCCAGGAAGGCACCGGGGGCTGGACGCCAATGCCGAGAAAACTCAGGCCGGCTTCAATAAGTATGGCAGAAGCAAAATTTGCCGCGGAGATTACGATTACGGGACCTGTAATAACCGGCAGGATGTGACGGCGGATGATGCGCAAGCTTCCCAGACCCAGTGCCCGGGCCGATTCAACGAACTCTTTTTCTCTCGTACTGATTACCTGGCCGCGCACCACCCTGGCCACTTCCACCCACATGGTCAGCCCCACCGCTACGAAAACCTGCCAGAACCCCTTGCCCAATGCAAAGGTGATGGCTATGGCCAGTAACAGCGTAGGAACCGACCACACGACGTTGATCAGCCAGACAATCAGCTGGTCTGTCCTTCCCCGGAAATAACCGGCGAGGCTTCCCAGGGTAACTCCGATAAGCAGGGAAATAAAAACCGCAATGAAGCCCACAGACAACGAAACCCGTGTGCCAATCACAAGCTGGCTCAAAAGATCCCGTCCGAAACGATCGGTTCCCAGCAGAAATAATTTTTCACGAATTTGTTTTTCCGTCACTTCATCCTGCATTTGCCGGATGCTCCTGCGATGTGCACTCCCCCACGCATCACGAAAGAAAAGGGTATCATCTGCCACCTGCCTTACCGGAGTGCCGGCATCCAGGTGATACAGTACATCCGGCAGCAGATAAAAACCCTCAAGCCCCGGGTAGCCGGGCTGTCCCGGGTAGGTTTCATAATACAGGGTGTCTGCTTCAAACCAATATGACTGAATGGGGATGGTGGTGTGGGGGTTTGGTTTGCCATACAATAGTTGCCCTATAAAAGAAGGAGGTTCGTACGTTTCATTTCTTGCCACATGGAGTACATCCTGCCGGGTCCCGGGTTTGTGGGCAGCCAGTTCCAGTTGCTGGTGATTGGCGTGTGGGCTTTTGTCCGGGATAAACAGGTACCCTGTTGTGGCAAGCACAGCTGCAATAACGATCCAGCCAAGGCCTGCCATTCCCGTTGGAATACGCCGGAAGCGTCTCCAGGTAAGTTTGCCCGGGCTAATATTCGCTGATATTTTTGTTTTTTTGAATATCACTGCGGTAAAGATGGACAAATTTAGCAAACAATCTGAATTTTCTGGTGTTAGGTTGTACGGGTAATGACCAAACAACCCTATCTTTGCAAGATTAAACCGATAATTCTGAAAGCGATGCAAATGCTGAAAAACATATTTTTTACCCTGATGCTTGCCGCGGTCTTTGGCCAGGCGTCCGGAGCTTCAGGGCCGGAAGACGGCAAGGTCAACTGGCTGAGTATGGAAGAAGCTGTGGAAAAGGCCGGAGAAGATCCCCGTATGATATTTGTGGAAGTATACACCGACTGGTGCGGATTTTGCCGTCGTATGGATGCGGAAACCTTTTCCCACCCGGTAATCGCCTCCTATCTGAACGATAATTTTTACCCGGTAAAACTCAATGCCGAACAGGGAGACCCCATAGAGTTCAGGGGCACGGTATACGAAAATAATAACCTCGGGGAACGCCGTCCGACACATGATTTTGCCATTGCCCTTTTGCAGGGACGCATGAGCTATCCTTCCGTTGTCTTTTTTGATGAGAACGTTGAGCTCCTCACAGCCATTCCGGGGTTCCGCCCTCCGGCCAACATGGAGGCGGTACTGACTTTTTTTAACGAAGGTGTGTACAAAGAAACCAATGACCTGGAAGCGTTTATTCAGAACTTCGAGGGGCAGCTTGGTGAGTAATCAGATTTTGAATGCGATCTGCATACCAATGCGTAATAATCGCATTGAAACTGTTCAGCTGATCCGGCACCGGCTTTCCTGCCTGCTCCAGTGACCGCCTCATGGGCAAAGTAAAACGTTTATAACACAGGTAATCCCGTTCAGTCATCCGTTTGTGTCGTATATGGCCAGGCACCAGTGGTTGCAGAATGTCCTTGATCCGCTGTATTTTAAGGCGTTTTGGTGTTTCGCTGATCTCTTCCCTGTTATAATACACTTTCAGGGGGATAAAATAGTTTTCTTCGAGCACTTCATCATACAATTTCTTGTGGGAACGTAGTGCAAAGGGGACCTCCCGGAAAAAATCACGAAATTGTTTATCCCACAGTGGTAAACGGAATTCATACCCGAAAAAGGGGAATACCCCGGCTGAGTTGAACACAAATGAAGAAAACTTTTCCTTCAGGTCCCAGTCTTCCGTCAATACATCATATTTTTCGTCAGTTGCCCCGGACGGAGGGTGATATGCCCCGAACCAATCCTCCAGTCTTTTGAACAGAATTTCTTTTTGTTCTTTCTGTAGGGGAAAGAACCGGAAGTAGCCATTGACCAGCCTTTGAGCCCTTTGGGTATTCCCTTGCCTGATGCGGATGGTTTTCTCGGTATAACTACCTGCGATATAGTCACCTGTATGACCCGGCAGAAAAACACTGTCTTCAGGGATCAGCTTTTTTTCTTTCAGTGTTTTTACGGCAAAATACTCCTGCAGGTAGGGCATGGATGAGAGATTGCCGGAATAGCTGGTCCAGTTCAGAAACAATCGGTCATTCGTTAGTCCCTCAGCGGGGATGCCGGTGTAATCCACAAACTCCCACCGGTAACCCAGTTGCTCTGCAACCTGCCGGCTGATCCGTGATTCTTTGTTTGGCCTGCCGTAAGTCAGGCAGACCACCTTCTTATACCCCTGCATTTTTAGCATACAGGCGATCAGCCTGGAATCATATCCCCCGCTGAGCGGAACAATGGCTGTCCGGCCCCCGAGTGACTCAATCATGCGCCGGGACAAACGCTGTAACACATGATGCAGTTCTTCTTTCAGGGCAGGTGTTGCCTTGTCACTGAAATTTTCCGGGAGGAAATAGGAATAAGTCTGGCCAAGTGGTTTTTCAGTGCCACTGAAAAAGAGTACTTCAGCGGCACTGGTTTTATGAATGCCGGATACGAGGGTGTCTTTCCCCATGACGAATCCTCCCGATAAAAATTCAGGAAGGACTTTTTTGTGTAATTCAGGAGATGCCACGCTCTCCAGCAGGGCCTCCGCTGAGTCGGATATGTACCACTGCCCGCCCTCGCTTGTGTAAAAAAGTGGAAACATCCGCATGGGATCTACACCGGCGAGCAGTCCGTCTGCCGTACGGATAATCACAGAGAAGGCCCCGTCAATTTGCTTCAGCAGTCCTGAAAGTTGCCCCGGGGATTCCACTTGCTCAAAAGTCCCGGCAGCTGCCTCCCCGGTCATGAACCTGCCTCCGGAATCCAGGAAGTACCCTTTAAAGGAAACCCTGCCGGTCTGTATCCATTGAAATCCGTTGTTGTATGTCAGCATGGTATGAACCATAGATCCTGTTTAGGTAAGTGGTTTAGTTCGACGCCGGGCCGTATTGTGCATCCGCCAGGTTTTGCGGTTTGATGGTGTTGCCTCCCGTTATCTGTTCATAGAGTGCTGC
>SKUN01000125.1 GCA_007129945.1 Bacteroidales bacterium | reverse complement strand
TAACGGGTAATAGATCATGGGCTTGTCGTAAACCGGCATAAGCTGTTTGCTCATGGCCAATGTGATGGGGTACAGCCGTGTGCCCGATCCGCCCGCCAGAATAATGCCTTTCATGGGTGAAGGTTTTATTGATTGATATGTTTCAGACCAAAAATAGGAAATTATATGGAAAGAAGCTCGAAGGTAGAGGGTAGATGGTTGTTGGTTCTCATGGGCCGCATAATGGGAAAGATGCCGATGGTCTGGTAAACGGGCTATGCGGTTGTTGGTTGTTGGTTATCATGGGCCACATAATGGGAAAGCTGCCAATAGCCTGGTAAACGGCCTATGCGGTTGTTGGTTGGACCGCCCCCAAGCCGAGCCAGAGGTACGAATGAACCAACAACTAACAACTGATCGCCGGATTCCCGAACCACAGGCAGCTTCCCCAACCCATGGCCCATGAAAACTAACAACTATCTAACCAACAACCGCCTGGGCCGTTTCCCGGAATACAGGCAGCTTCCCCATCACTCTGCCCATGAGAACCAACAACCAACAACCAGTAGCCCCCGTTTCTTCATAAATTTCCCGTATCTTTGCAGATTGATTTTTTGTGGGAGAATTTAATGCAGGATTCTGATATTAAAACATATAGCGAAAACCTTGAGGTTTACGGGGCCCGTGAGCACAACCTGAAAGACATTGACGTGGTAATCCCCCGTCACAAGCTGACAGTGATTACGGGGCTGAGTGGAAGTGGGAAGTCTTCCCTGGCTTTTGATACAATTTATGCCGAGGGGCAAAGGCGGTACATTGAAACATTCTCCGCTTATGCCCGGCAGTTTCTGGGCGCCCTGGAACGGCCGGATGTGGACAAGATCACCGGCCTGAGCCCCGTGATAAGTATTGAGCAAAAATCCTCCGGGCGAAATCCGCGGTCTACCGTGGGTACCATCACCGAGATCTATGATTTCCTGCGACTGCTTTTTGCCCGGGCCGGGGAGGCCCGATCCTGGATGACGGGTGACATAATGGTGAAGTACACCGAGGAACAGATCCGTGATTTGCTGGTAGAACGGTTCAGTGGCAAGCGTGTGCTACTGCTGGCACCACTGGTGAAGGGACGCAAAGGTCATTACCGTGAACTGTTTGAACAGGTTCGTAAGCAGGGGTTTCTGCGTGTCCGTATTGACGGGGAGATTCGTGAACTGGCCCCGCATATGAAGCTTGACCGGTACAAGGTGCATGACATTGAAACGGTGATTGACAAGGTCATTGTCGATCCGGCCCGCAGTAAACAGCTGGCTTCTTCACTGCAAACTGCCATGAAATACGGGAAGGGCATGGTCATGGTGGTGGATGAGGAAGACAACAGTGTGCATCACTTCAGCAAGAACCTGATGTGCCCGCAATCCGGGATTGCTTATAAAGACCCTGAGCCCAATACGTTTTCGTTCAACTCACCTTACGGGGCTTGCAAGGAGTGTAACGGGCTGGGTATGATCAGTGAAATGGATGTGTCCAGAATAATACCCAATCCCTCTTTGTCCATTAACAAGGGGGGAATTGCTCCCATAGCCAAATCAAAGAATGCCTGGATTACCGGACAGCTGGAATCCATCGGGATGAAATATGGCTTTGACCTGGATACCCCGCTCAAGAAGCTGAGTGAGGAAGCCGTCCATACCATTTTGTATGGGTCGGACGAGGTGTTCCGGGTCAAGCACGAAAGGCTGGGGGTGACCAGCACCTATTCATTGAATTTTGAAGGCATTGTCAACTTTATTCGCGGCCAGTACGAAGACAGCCCTTCAGGGGCCCTGCGCCGGTGGGCTTCCGGTTTTATGCGGCAAAAACCTTGTCCGGCCTGCCAAGGGAAACGTCTGCAAAAAGAATCCCTGCATTTTTTTGTGGATGACAAAAACATCGGGGATTTTGCGGAGATGGACCTGTCGCAGCTGAAAGAACAGGTAGACAGTCTGCCGGATCGCCTTGATAAACGACGCCGTCGCATAGCGTTGGAGATTCTTCGTGAGTTGAGTGTGCGGCTGGGATTTTTGCTGGATGTGGGGCTTGATTACCTGTCATTGAACCGTTCTTCAAGGAGCCTTTCAGGCGGCGAGAGCCAGCGTATCCGGCTGGCCACCCAGATAGGTTCACAGTTAACGGGGGTGTTGTACATCCTGGATGAACCCAGTATCGGGCTGCATCAGCGCGACAATCACCGACTGATCGGGGCCCTGAAGGAATTGCGTGACATCGGGAACTCGGTGATCGTGGTGGAACATGACCGTGACATGATCCTTTCTGCCGATTACGTGGTGGATATGGGGCCCGGGGCCGGCCTGAACGGAGGAAAAGTGGTTGCAAAAGGAACACCTCTGCAACTGATGCAGCACAAATCCATTACCGCATCCTATCTTAACGGTGATAAAGAGATTCCCCTGCCGCTTAAACGAAGGAAGGGAAGTGGGCAAAATCTCCTGTTGCGCGGGGCACAGGGCCATAATCTGCAAAAAATTGACCTTGCCCTTCCGCTTGGGAAGCTGACCTGTGTTACCGGGGTTTCCGGAAGCGGAAAATCGTCAGTCATCAATGAAACCCTCTACCCGGTGCTCAGTAACCATTATTTCCGGTCTGAAAAAGAAACGCTTCCTTACGACAGCATAGAAGGACTTGAATACCTGGACAAAGTAATCGAGGTGGATCAGTCGCCCATCGGCCGCACTCCGCGGTCTAACCCGGCCACCTACACCAAGGTGTTTGATGACATTCGCAAGCTTTTTGCAGCATTGCCTGAATCGCAGGTACGGGGCTACAAACCCGGGCGTTTCTCTTTCAATGTGAAGGGGGGAAGATGTGAGACCTGCCAGGGTGGCGGGGTGCGTGTGATTGAGATGAATTTTTTGCCCGATGTACATGTGCACTGCGAAACCTGTCAGGGGAAACGGTACAACAGGGAAACGCTCGAGGTCAGGTACAAGGGAAAAAGCATCAATGATGTGCTGGATATGTCCATCAACCAGGCGATTCATTTCTTTGAGCACATCCCCTCCATCGTGTCCAGGCTGAAAACGCTGAATGATGTCGGTCTGGGTTATGTCACCCTGGGGCAAAGCAGTACGACGCTGTCCGGCGGGGAAGCACAGCGGGTCAAACTGGCATCTGAATTGTCGCGTCGCGACACGGGAAAAACGTTGTACATCCTGGATGAGCCCACAACCGGCCTCCACTTCGAGGATATACGGGTTCTGATGGAGGTGCTGAGCCGGCTGACAGACCGGGGCAACACCGTACTGGTGATTGAGCACAACATGGATGTGGTCAAGGTGGCGGATCATATTGTTGACCTGGGGCCTGAAGGCGGCCGGATGGGAGGTCTTATTGTTGCGGAAGGGACGCCCGAAGAGGTAGCTGCCTCCGGTAAAGGGTACACCAGTCATTTCCTGGCAGAAGCCCTGGAAGAAAGCCGGGAAGAAGTATCATCCAGGCAAATTGAATTCTAGGTCACCCAGTATCACCCACCTGTCGTTTTCAAGATCCAGGTGAAAAAAACGGAGGGTGTCGTTGACCCTTACGGCAACCTGTCTGCGTTCATAAGGAATCACGGCTGAATGGTTTTCCGGCAGGGACAGCACAAAGGCGTCATGATCCATAAATTCCCATCCGTTTTCCGGACCGAGAAAGTACATCCCGAGTTTATCATTATCTGAAACGATCATGGTCATGTCTCCCATGGGGTAACATCCGCTGATGCCTGAAGGGATCTGAAAAGTAGCGGTGGGGTCGTGCTGCCACTGTTCGTCGTAAAATGAGTAAAACTCTATCACGCCGTCTTTTTCTATGCCGATCGACCCGAGATCCCATGGCATTTTCATGGCCATTAACCTGTCAAAATCACCGGGGATTTCAAAAGAGATCGAAGGTTCTTTTCTCCACGCATCATCACTGTCTAAACGGAAAAAATGGAGACTGTCCTGCTGCAATACGCCGATGGTTCCCATGCCCATGGCCAGCACCCCGCTATTGTTTTCCGGTATGGTGAATGTGGAGGCATGATCAGGCACCCAATCCCCGTTTTGATCACGGAAGTATACCATTACCCTGCCTTCGTCAATGACCCCCACAGTGCCCATTCCGGGCATGATGATGTGCTGACCACCGGGGTTGTGTGCTTGCTCCAGATTAATGTCTGACGGCAGGGGCCGGCTGCATCCTGAAATGAACAGAATGACAGCAAGCAGCTTCAATACATGTAATGTTTGTTTTTGCATCGGAACCAATGATTAGCTGATGGGTTTTCTGCTTACAGGCATGGTCATACAGCGTGCCCCGCCGCCGCCTCTTGGCAGTTCGGATCCTTCTATGGCGGCCACATAGCGTGTGTAATCCTTCAGATTAACCTTCCCTTCGATAACATCCTCGGCATTCAATATGGCAAAGCCTGCATCACTCAAGGCATCCAGGGTGTGGGTGTTCCTGGCATATCCGATGATCCGGCCCGGGCCAGTCGCAAAAAAATTGGCGCCGCTGTGCCATTGCTCTCTTTCCTGTACCCACTGATCGTCTTTGCCACCGCAATATACGGTTTGGAGGTCCATCCCCAGTTTTTTCAAACCTTCCGGCAGGTTTTTGATCTCCCGGATAAATTTTACCTCACCCCCTTCAAGGCAGATATGCACTGTCTGGTATTTATTCATCTTCATGATAATCGGGTCATAGATCATGCAGATGTCTTTGTCCAGCAGCGTGAATACCATATCGAGGTGAATGAAGGACTCTGGTGTCAGCGGGAGTTCCTGGACCAGGATGTGTTGTGTTTTCTTTGTTTGCTTCAGATCGTCAATAAGAAAATCGATCCCCTGAGTGCTTGTCCGGGAACCGATGCCGCACAGCAGGATATCATCCCTGGCTATCAGTACATCGCCGCCTTCAATGGCAATGCTGGAATTCTTTAAATCTTTTGCCGGGGATGGGTTCGGGTTGATTGTCCTGGATTTTAAAATCGGATGATGATTGAAGATGGCCTCCATGATCAGGCTTTCCCTTAGCCTGACCGGTGAAGCCATGGCTCCTACCAGCACATTGTCATAAATGG
>SKUN01000046.1 GCA_007129945.1 Bacteroidales bacterium | reverse complement strand
CTTTAATATTTTCTGGAATCACATCCCGCTCGGGATAGTTAAGGAGTTTGCCTTTTTTGAGATCCTGATCCCATTCCAGCCAGGGGTAGTTCCCGCTGCGTGAGGAAAGTGAATCAGTAATTGCTTCCAGACTCTGGGATTTTTCCCTTACACCAACGATATCGCCGGGGCGAACCGTGTAGGAAGGAATATTTACAATCTGATCGTTCACCGTAATATGGCGATGGCTCACCAATTGTCTTGCACCCCTGCGGGTGGGCGCAATTCCAAGCCGGAACACCACATTATCCAGACGGGCCTCCAGCAGCTGCAGCAGAACCTCACCGGTAATGCCCTTCATGCTGTTGGCTTTCTTGAAGGTGTTAAGAAACTGCCTTTCAAGCAGCCCATAGGTATACTTGGCTTTTTGTTTCTCAAGAAGCTGTACACCATATTCTGAACGCTTTCTTCTTTTTTTCATCTGACCGTGCTGGCCAGGGGGATAATTCCTCTTCTCGAATGATTTATCTGCACCGAAAATGGGATCTCCTAACTTACGGGCAATTTTGGTTTTAGGACCTAAGTATCGTGCCATAATTATATTTGGTTCTTTTGATAATTTACAACAATGGAGAAATTACACCCTTCTTCTTTTGGGTGGACGGCACCCGTTGTGCGGCAATGGCGTAACATCAGTGATCTCTGTCACATCAAGACCTGAGGCGTGCAGTGTACGTATGGCCGATTCTCTTCCGGATCCGGGACCTTTTACAAATACCTTGATCTTCCGAAGACCCATGTCATGGGCAATTTTGGCGGCATCTCCGGCAGCCATTTGTCCTGCATAAGGGGTATTTTTCTTGGAGCCTCTGAAGCCCATCTTACCTGCGGAAGACCATGAGATCACCTGTCCCTGCTGATTGGTAAGGGTAACAATAATGTTATTGAAGGATGCAAAAATATGCGCCTGGCCGAGAGGCTCTACTTTTACAACTTTTTTCCTGGCACTCCTTGTGCCTTTGGTTGTTTTTGCCATAGTTTAAACAGTTTTATCCTGATCAAGCGGTGCAATAGGCACCCACTTCAATGTATCTGCCTTTATTTGGTTGCCTTCTTCTTATTGGCAACAGTTTTCTTTTTGCCCTTACGGGTACGCGCATTGTTCTTGGTTTTCTGACCGCGCAGCGGCAAACCGATACGATGCCGGATACCACGGTAACTTCCGATATCCATCAAACGCTTGATATTCATCTGTACCTCAGAGCGCAAAGCACCCTCCACTTTGAATTGCTCACTGATGACATTACGCACCTGGGTAAGCTGCGCATCGTCCCACTCCTCAACCTTTAGTTCAGGATCCACACCAGCCTTTTCAAGAATTTTGCGGGCGGTGCTCTGACCAATTCCATATATGTAAGTAAGGCTGACAAAACCTCTTTTGTTCCTTGGAATGTCTACTCCAGCTATACGTGCCATATTATTTCCTTTGTATGGTTGAAAAAATTACCCCTGACGTTGTTTGAATTTGGGATTCTTTTTGTTAATAACATAAATCTTCCCCTTCCGGCGTATCACTTTACACTCGGAACTTCTTTTTTTTACCGACACTCTGACTTTCATTGTTATTCTTTTTATAAGTAATTATCGCCTGTCAAAAATTTTCAATCTTAACCCGGTTGTTCCGGGTCTTCGTCAAATATGCAAAACCCATGCCGACATTCAGGAATCAATGCGTAAACTCTCCGAACCAGGAGCTTATTTATACCTGAAAGAAATACGTCCCTTGGTCAGGTCATAGGGAGACATCTCCACTTTAACCCTGTCGCCGGGAAGGATCTTTATATAATGCATCCGCATTTTCCCTGAAATGTGGGCAGTAATAATATGCCCGTTTTCCAGTTCGACGCGAAACATCGCATTGCCCAATGATTCGGTCACTGTTCCGTCTTGCTGAATCGATGATTGTTTTGCCATAATTTACCGAATGATGACTGAGTTATTTTTGTTGTTCTTCAATGCCTCTTCTATAAATTCAAACGAAGACAACACATCTGCCTTTCCGTTAACCACCGCAATGGTATGCTCGTAATGACCTGATGGCTTCCTGTCTGCCGTACGGATTGTCCATCCGTCTTTCTCCTGAACAATAAAGCGCTGTCCCAAATTGATCATTGGCTCTATTGCGACCACCAACCCATTCTGAATTTTCGTCCCTTTCCTTTTCCGGCCATAGTTGGGTAACTCCGGGGGCTCATGCAACTGTTTTCCGACTCCGTGGCCAACCAGTTCCCTGACTACCGTGAACCCGGCCTTCTCAGCGTGTTGCTGAATAGACCAGGAGATATCACCCAGTGTGTTTCCTTCAACAGCTTGTTCAATGCCGATATACAGGCACTGCAATGTGGTTTTCAGCAAGCGTTTCACATCGTCCCTGATTTCACCCACTGCATAGGTATAAGCGGAATCACCATAATATCCGTTCTTCAGCACACCGCAGTCGATGGAAACAATGTCACCCTCCTGTAACGGTCTTTCTCCAGGAAACCCGTGCACCACCACTTCATTGGGTGACACACAAAGGGTATACGGAAAACCGTGGTATCCTTTAAAGGCGGGAGCACCACCATGATCACGGATAAATGTTTCCGCCAGAATATCCAGATCCTTCGTCAGAACACCCGGCCGGATTTGCCTGGCAATTTCCGCATGGGTTTTTGCAACAAGTAAAGAACTTTCTCTTATCAACTCTATCTCCTCGATGGTCTTGTAATGGATCATCCTGGTAAAATTTAGCCGGTCATTCCTATCGGTGATGAGCGGCCTTTAATGCGGCCCGATTTGGTCAAACCATCATAATGCCGCATGAGCAGATGACTTTCGATCTGTTGCAGCGTATCCAGAACAACTCCTACCATAATCAGCAGTGATGTGCCGCCAAAAAACTGTGCGAACTGCCCGGTAACTCCCATCAGACTGACAAGGGCGGGCATGATGGCCACAAAGGCCAGGAAAAGCGAGCCGGGCAGGGTAATTCTGGACATGACATTGTCAATGAATTCTGCCGTCCGCTTCCCTGGTTTAACACCAGGAATGAAACCACCATTTTTCTTCATGTCTTCCGCCATCTGATTCGGATTCACCGTTATGGCCGTGTAGAAATATGTAAAGAGAATAATCAGTACTGCAAATGTGAAGTTGTACCAGAAACCGGTAAAGTCAGACATAGTGGCAGCAAAACCATCAAGCGCCTCAGAAAAACCCGCAAGGGTGATCGGAATAAACATGATGGCCTGTGCAAAGATGATGGGCATTACCCCTGCCGCATTCACTTTGAGAGGGATATACTGTCTGACACCGCCATACTGACGATTACCGACAACCCGTTTGGCAAACTGGACCGGAATCCTTCGCTGTCCCTGAACAAGCAAAATCACCATTACAATGACCGCCATCAGGATGACCAGCTCAAGGAGGAACACTACCAATCCACCACCGGCTTCTTCCATACGTGCCACAAATTCGGCAAAGAGCGCAAACGGAAGATTGGCGATAATCCCCACCATGATCAGGAGGGAGATGCCGTTGCCAATGCCCCTTTCGGTAATCCTTTCACCCAACCACATCACAAACATGGTGCCTGAGATGAGGATGATCACAGAAGAGATCATAAAATAGAGTGATGGACTGGTGGCACCCGGATCAAAAGGCATAATTCCTTCGGCAGGCAGCTGAGAAACAAGGTTGGCCAGATAAGCAGGAGCCTGGGCAGCTGTAATGAATACAGTCAGGTAACGTGTGATCTGATTGATCTTCTTCCTCCCGCTTTCACCTTCCTTCTGAAGTCGCTGAAAATAGGGAACAGCAACCCCCAGAAGCTGAATGACAATAGAAGCACTGATATAGGGCATGATGCCCAGTGCAAAAATAGATGCATTGGAAAAGGCACCCCCTGAAAACATATTCAGCAGTCCCAGCAGACCATCCTGGGTCTGCGCCTGAAGCTGCTGCAATTGATGAGGATCGACACCGGGCAGGACCACAAAGGATCCGAGCCTGTAGATCAGGATTATACCAAGGGTGGTAAGGATCCTGTTACGAAGGTCCTCAATATTGTAAATGTTGATTAAAGTCTGAACAAAACGCTTCATTCCTTTAAATTATAGCCGGTTTACACTTCCACCTGCAGCTTCGATCGCCTTGGCGGCAGTATCTGAAAAAGCATGGGCAGTTACTTCAATTTTGGCCGTCAATGCACCCCTGCCAAGCACTTTAACCAATTCATTTTTTGACACAAGGCCATTGCTGATCAGAATATCCGGATCAATGCTCTGCAGGCCTTTCTCATCCGCAAGCTTTTGCAACGCATCCAGGTTGACGGCCTGATAAGCCACACGGTTGCGGTTCTTGAACCCATATTTAGGCACACGCCTTGCAAGCGGCATCTGGCCACCTTCAAAACCCGGCTTCATGCTGTGCCCGGCCCTTGACTTCGCACCTTTGTGTCCACGTGTTGCGGTATCACCACTGCCGGCACCCTCACCTCTTCCGATACGCTTTTTAGTCCGGACCGATCCTTTGGCTGGTTTAAGATTGCTTAAATCCATTTTATATTGCAAATTTAAAAATATTGAACAAAACGATATTACTCCTTGACCTCTTCAATGGAAACCAAATGTTTCACCTTATTGATCATACCTTCCACCTGGGGTGATCCTTCAACATACACCGGGCGGTTCAATTTCTTAAGGCCCAAAGCATCAAGGGTTCTCTTCTGTACTGCAGGTTTACCGATCCTGCTTCTTACCTGAACAATCTTATATTTCTTCATTCCAAATGCTTTTTAACCGTTAAACACTTTGTCAAGGTTCACGCCGCGTTGCTGTGCCACGGCAAAGGGATCACGGAGTTTCATCAGCGCATCCATGGTAGCTTTTACCACACTGTGCGGGTTGGAAGAACCTTTGGACTTCGCCAGCACATCTGTTATACCTACACTTTCAAGTACGGCACGCATCGCACCGCCTGCAATCACACCTGTACCATGGGCAGCAGGTTTAATAAGTACGCGGGCTCCGCTGTATTTACCTTCCTGGGCATGCGGGATGGTTCCTCTGTGCACAGGCACCTTGATCAGGTGTTTTTTGGCATCATCAATACCTTTGCTGATCGCAGTGGTTACTTCTTTGGCTTTTCCAAGTCCTTGACCCACCACACCATTCTCGTTTCCGACCACCACAATGGCAGAAAAACTAAAAGTACGACCACCTTTGGTTACTTTGGTAACCCTTTGTATACCGACAAGCCTGTCTGTAAATTCTATCTCGCTCGACTTAACCTTTTTTATATTTACGTTTGCCATAATCTTAGAATTTTAAGCCTCCTTCTCTGGCACCTTCTGCCAATGATTTAACTCTACCATGATAAAGATATCCGTTGCGGTCAAACACGATGGTTGAAATACCCGCCTGCTTTGCATGCTCTGCAATCACCTTACCAACTTCGCGTGCAGCCTCTGTTTTGGTGATCTTTTTGTCATCCACTTCCTTGGAAAGGGAGGAAGCAGCGACCAGGGTTTTGCCGGCATAATCATCAATCAGCTGTGCATAAATTGCTTTATTGCTCCTGAAAACGGAAAGCCTTGGTTGGTCCGCTGTGCCGCGTATCTTCTTGCGAACGCGGTATTTTATCCTGGTTCTTCTGTCGAGATTCTTTTTTGTTGCCATCCTTGATACGGATTTTAAAAATGTTTACAATTACTTGGCGGCAGCAGCTTTACCAGCTTTTCTGCGAATAACTTCACCCTGATAAAGTACACCTTTACCTTTGTAAGGTTCGGGTTTACGCAATGACCTGATCTTGGCAGCCACCTGACCAATCAACTGTTTGTCATGAGATTCAAGAATAATGGTAGGGTTCTTACCTCTTTCAGTTACGGTCTCCACCTTGACCTCTTTGGGAATCTCAAAAATGATATTGTGTGAGTAGCCCAGTGCAAGCTCAAGCACCTGCCCGTTATGGGAAGCTTTATACCCAACACCAACCAGCAGCTGAACAATCTTATAGCCCTCTGAAACGCCGATAATCATATTGTTGATCAGCGAGCGGTAAAGACCGTGAAAAGATTTGTGTTTCTTCAGGTCGCTGGCCCTGGTCAATTGTACCTGGCCTTCTTCAACCTTTACGGTGATACTGGAATCCACCTGCTGGGTCAGCTCACCTTTGGGTCCTTTTACCGTAACCAGATTGTCATCCGATACCGCTATGGTAACGCCATCGGGAATATTGATCGGATAATTTCCTATTCGTGACATTTGTACCTCCTTTAACTTACGTAACAAATAATTTCACCACCTACTTTCAGTTCCCGGGCTTCCTTATCAGTAATAAGTCCCCTGGAGGTGGAAATCACAGCAACACCAAGGCCATTTAATACCCTTGGCAATTCTCTGCTGTTACAATAACGCCGCAATCCCGGACGGCTCACTCGCTGAATTTCATTGATGGCCGGGAGTTTAGTTACAGGATGGTATTTCAATGCAATCTTGATGACTCCGGGTACCTTGTCGTCCTCAAATTTATAATTGAGGATATAACCCTTTTCAAAAAGAATCTTTGTGATCCCTTTTTTGAGATTCGATGCAGGAATTTCCACAATCCTGTGATTGGCCTTTACGGCATTCCTTATTCTTGTCAGATAATCTGCAATTGGATCGGTTATCATTGTTCGAAAATAAAATGTTTTTTAAATAAACTTACCAGCTTGCTTTGGTGACGCCGGGAATCAACCCGTTACTCGCCATCTCCCGGAAGTTAATACGGGAAACTCCAAACTGGCGCATATAGCCTTTCGGTCTGCCTGTCAGCTGACAGCGGTTATGTAAACGTACAGGAGAAGAGTTCTTGGGGAGTTTTTGCAATCCTTCCCAGTCACCTTTCGCTTTCAGTTCAGCTCTTTTGGCCGCATATTTTGCAACCATTTTTGCTCTTTTCCGCTCTCTGGCCTTCATGGATTCTTTTGCCATGATGATTCGATTTATTGTTTCTGATTCTTAAATGGAACTCCAAATTCACGCAATAATGCAAAAGCTTCCCGGTCGGTTTTGGCTGTAGTCACAAATGTAATGTCCATACCGTTAATCCGGTTCACTTTATCGATGTTGATCTCAGGGAAAATGATCTGCTCGGGGATGCCCATCGTATAGTTGCCCCGGCCATCAAACCCTTTGTCATTGACCCCTTTAAAGTCGCGGATACGCGGCAGCGAAACAGCAACCAGTTTATCCAGGAACTCGTACATGTTGTTGCCACGCAAAGTTACCCGCACACCAATGGGCATTCCTCTTCTGAGTTTGAAGTTGGAAATGTCTTTCTTAGACTTGGTGGGAACGGCTTTTTGCCCGGCAATCAGTGTCATTTCCTCAAGGGCGGTGTCAATGATCTTTTTATCAGTAATGGCATCGCCCACACCCTGGTTCAGGCTGATCTTTACCAGCCTGGGTGCCTGCATAGGATTGGTGTAATCAAACTCCTTCATCAGTGAAGGAACAATCTCTTTGCCAAATTTTTCTTTCAGTCTCGGTGTATAGCTCATTAGTCAATTACCTCCCCTGTCTTTTTGGAATATCGTACCAGTTTATTATCACTGTCAAGCTTCCTGCCCACACGGGTCGGATTTCCTTTGGCATCCATCACCATCAGGTTTGACACGTGGACACTGGCTTCCTTTTTTACGATGCCGCCTTGCGGACTGCTTGCACTGGGCTTGGTGTGCTTGGAAACCATATTGACTCCCTCTACCAAAGCCCGTTGTTTCTTGGAATCGACCATAAGTACCTTGCCCGTGGAACCTTTTTCATTCCCGGCAATCACTTTTACGGTATCTCCCTTCTTTATATGTAACTTGGGTTGCATAGTTGATAGTTTTACGTTTAAAGCACTTCAGGTGCCAAAGAAACGATTCTCATAAATTGTTTGTCACGCAGTTCCCTTGCTACAGGTCCGAAGATACGTGTGCCACGCATCTCATCTGTGGCTGTGAGCAGTACCACTGCATTGTCGTCAAAACGGATATAACTCCCGTCTGCACGGCGCACATCCTTTTTAGTCCGAACCACAACGGCCTTGGAAACCGTGCCCTTTTTTACGTTACCCGAAGGCAAAGCATTCTTCACCGACACAATGATTGTATCACCAATGCCGGCGTATCTGCGGCGTGTACCACCCAACACCCGGATGCAGAGCACTTCTTTTGCCCCGCTGTTATCCGCTACCGATAGTCTGGATTCTTGCTGTATCATAATTACTTCGCTCTTTCAAGAATTTCAATTAATCTCCAACATTTATTCTTACTCAGAGGGCGGGTCTCCATAATGCGCACCTTATCTCCGATGTTGGAATCGTTTTTCTCATCATGTGCCATAAAACGGGAGGTTTTTTTGACAAACTTACCGTACATGGGATGCCGTACCCGACGCAAAACCTCGACGACAATGGATTTATCCATCTTGTTGCTAACAACAAGACCGGTTCTTTCTTTTCTGGTTTTTCTGCTTTCCATCTGACTGTCTCTTTATTAATTTTCCTCTAATTCCCTTCGACGGAGCTCCGTATGAATACGGGCAACAGTTCTGCGATAGTCCTTGATTTTCTGCGGGTTTTCAAGCGGTGATACCGCGTGATTCATCCGCAGTTTCCGCAACTGCTTCTGCTCCTCTTCCAAGCGCTCCAGGAGCTCGCCGGTTGACATTTCACGAATTACATTCTGCTTCATTGTGCGTGAATTTTATTTCTTGTCAGCAATCCCGCCTTCCGGCGGATATAAGGGGTGAAAAATCCAGACAGGTAACGGCTGTGTTGGTGTTTAATCCCCTGCAAAAAGGCTGCAAAGTTACAATTTTTTCTTAATACCGCTCAACTATTTCTCAATATAATCCCTTCTTACAACAAATTTTGTAAGAATGGGTAATTTCTGGGATCCCAGACGCATGGCCTCTTTGGCAGTCTCCATGGTGACCCCGTCAGACTCAAAGAGAATACGACCAGGTGAAACACGGGCTACAAAAAACTCCGGAGCCCCTTTCCCTTTACCCATACGTACCTCTGCAGGCTTTTTCGTAATTGGCTTATCGGGAAATATACGAATCCAAAGCTGACCCTCACGCTTCATTCGACGCGTGATGGCCTGACGGGCGGCCTCAATCTGGCGACCGGTTATCCAGCTCTCCTCCAGGGCTTTCACTCCAAAAGAGCCAAAGGCCAGTTCAGCGCCACGCTTGGTATTGCCTTTCATGCGGCCCTTCTGCTGCTTCCTGAATTTGGTTTTCTTAGGCTGTAACATTATTCAACGCTTTTCTTAATTGACACTTCAATGGCTAATTATTTCTTTCTTCTGCCGCCAAAACGGCCGCCACCTCCCGGCCTGCCCTTAGCAGGTTCTTCGAGTACCGGCGTCAGATCTGGTTTTCCGAAAATCTCTCCTTTACAGATCCAGACTTTTATCCCAATGCGACCATAAGTGGTATGGGCTTCCACAGCAGCAAAATCGATATCCGCACGCAATGTATGCAACGGAATACGCCCCTCTTTGTAGGTCTCAGTCCGGGCCATTTCAGCTCCACCCAACCGTCCGCTGACGGTGACCTTGATCCCTTCAGCACCAAGACGCATCGTAGAAGAGATGGTCGTTTTCATGGCACGGCGGAAAGAGATCCGTCCTTCGATCTGTTTGGCCACATTCTGAGCAACCAGGTAAGCATCCAGCTCCGGACGTTTGATCTCACTGATATTGATCTGTATCTCCTTCTGGGTTAATTTCTTCAGCTCTTCTTTCAGCTTGTCAACCTCCTGACCGCCTTTCCCGATGATAATGCCGGGGCGGGCAGTATTGATATTTACCGTTACAAGCTTCAGTGTCCGCTCAATAAAAATCTTGGAAACACCTGCCTTCGATAAACGGGCATGGAGATACTTGCGGATCTTATCGTCTTCCACCAGTTTGGCCGCATACTTGTTGCCTCCGTACCAGTTAGACTCCCATCCTTTGATGACACCAAGCCTGAAGCCGGTTGGATTTGTCTTCTGTCCCATCTGAGAATTATTTATTCGTTCGTATTTTTACTATCTACATAAATCGTCACGTGATTGGACCGTTTGCGGATTCGGTGAGCCCGGCCCTGCGGTGCAGGACGAAGTCTTTTCAGCATGCGTGCTCCGTCAACGTGAATGGCCTTCACATAAAGGCTGCTTTCTTCAAGACGTACACCTTCGTTCTTGTTCTGCCAGTTGGCAATGGCTGAAAGCAGAAGCCTTTCCAGTCGCTCAGCAGCTTCCTTCTTGGTATACTTCAACATGGCCAGTGCCTTATTCACTTCCTGTCCGCGGATCATATCCGCCACAAGACGCATTTTCCGGGGAGAAGTGGGGCAGTTCTTCAAACTTGCGTAATACTGGGTTTTTCGCTCCTCCTTGAGCCTCTCAGCCCTGATATGTTTTCTTAATCCCATTGTTACAATCCTTTATTTTTTGGCTTTATCTTTTTTACCTGCGTGGCCGCGGAACTGACGGGTCGGGGCAAATTCGCCCAGCTTGTGCCCCACCATGTTCTCTGTGATATACACGGGGATAAATTTGTTCCCGTTGTGCACAGCAATGGTGAGCCCGACGAATTCCGGAGAGATCATTGAAGCCCTGGACCAGGTCTTGATCACAGACTTCTTGCTGCTTCCGGCCATGGCCAGAACCTTCTTCTCCAGCTTGTAATGTATATAAGGTCCTTTTTTTAATGAACGACTCATATCGATGTAATTTTCCAGATTAAAAACTGCTTATTTTTTCCTTCGTTCCAGGATGAGCCTGCTGGAAGCCTTCTTCCGGTTCCGTGTTTTAAAACCTTTCGCCGGCAATCCTTTCCTGCTCCTTGGATGGCCTCCGGATGCACGGCCTTCACCGCCTCCCATGGGATGATCAACCGGGTTCATTACAACAGGCCGTGTACGCGGACGATGCCCGAGCCAGCGTCTGCGACCGGCTTTACCAGACATTTCATGCATGTGATCCGGATTGGAAGTGGTTCCGATGGTTGCCTTGCAAGTCACAAGCACCATGCGAATCTCACCGGAAGGAAGTTTCAATGCGGCATACTTTCCTTCTCTGGAAGTAAGCTGTGCATAAGTGCCGGCACTTCGCGCCATTTTACCACCCTGACCTGGCTGCAGTTCGATGTTGTGCACCACAGTTCCCAATGGAATATCGCGCAGAAACAGTGTATTGCCCACATCGGGTGTCGCTTTCTCGCCTGACATGACAGACTGACCTACCTGCAACCCGTTGGGTGCAATGATATAGCGTTTCTCCCCATCGGCATAAAACAGCAGTGCAATACGGGCTGAACGATTCGGATCGTATTCAATACTTTTTACCGTAGCGGGTACCCCGTCTTTATTACGTTTAAAGTCAATCGCACGATAGCTCTTCTTGTGACCACCGCCGATATAGCGCATGGTCATCTTACCCTGGTTGTTCCTTCCCCCGGATTTGTGCGATCCTTTAGTCAGACGCTTCTCGGGTTTGGGTGCAGTTATCTCGTCGAAAGCACTGATCACCTTATTACGTTGCCCAGGTGTTGTCGGTTTGAATTTTTTTAACGCCATAAATCCTTATATGTTGCTGTAAAAATCAATGGTTTCACCATCGCGCAAAGTGACGATGGCTTTTTTAAAATTATTTTTTCTGCCAGTCTGGAAACCTGTCCTGGTATAACGCATAGAGCGCTTGCCAAGATAGACCATGGTATTCACAGAGGCTACCGAGACCTCATACATATCTTCCACCGCCTTTTTGATCTGTGACTTGCTGGCACGCCTGTCAACGATAAAGCCGTAACGGCTGGGATACTTCTCAGTAACCGCAGTCATCTTTTCGGTAATTAATGGCTTGATTAAAACTTCCATGTTGATGTATGTTTGGGGTTGATCTTTTTCCAACCCGTTACCTTATAATATTACTGTTTCGGAAAAATGTTTTCCAGCTCTTTCACTGCACCCTCAACAAAAAGTACCCGGTCTGCATTCAGAATCATGTAGGTGTTGAGCTGATCAGCCCTGACAACAAATGTGCGGGGAATGTTCCTGGATGAAAGTTGTATTGCTCTGTCACCTTCAGGTAAAACCAGCAATGTTTTCTTTCCGTCCAGGTCAAAACTCCTGAGGATCTCATAAAAATTCTTTGTGCTGGGTGCTTCCATGGAGAAATCTTCCAGTACCATCAGGTTCTCATCTTTGGCCTTGTAGGAAAGCGCCGACTTTCGGGCCAGTTGCTTCACTTTTTTATTGACCTTGAAAGAGTAATCCCTGGGCTGGGGTCCGAAAATTACACCACCACCACGCAATAAAGGAGATTTGATATCCCCGATCCTGGCGGCTCCGGTACCTTTCTGACGGCGGAGTTTTCTGGTACTCCCCTTTATCTCACCACGTTCTTTGGTCTTGTGGGTACCCTGACGTCTGTTCGCCATATGCTGTTTTACATCAAGATAAATGGCGTGATCATTGGGAGTTATCCCAAAAATCTCCTCACTCAATGCAACGGTTTTCGACGTCTTGCTTCCATCAATACTATATACTGTTAACTCCATCTCTCAAGAATTAAATATGATCCATTGGGGCCTGGCACAGACCCTTTAACAACAACAATGTTTTTTTCCGGAATCAGCTTCATCACCTGAAGGTTGATCATTTTTACACGATTGCCTCCGGTACGACCTGCCATCCGCATTCCCTTGAAAACTCTTGACGGCCAGGAAGAAGCACCCAGGGAGCCGGGAGCACGAAGCCGGTTGTGCTGACCGTGAGTCGCCTGACCAACACCGGCAAAACCATGCCTTTTTACAACACCCTGAAATCCTTTCCCTTTACTGATGCCTACCACATCAATATATTCGCCCTCAATAAAAATGTCCGCTTTCAGAATGTCACCGAAATCTTTCTGATGACCCTTCTCAAAGCGGGTAAATTCCGCAATCATTTTCTTTGGTGTAGTTTTCGCTTTGGCAAAGTGCCCCAGCATGGGTTTATTCACCAGCTTTTCACGTTTATCGTCAAAAGCCAGCTGAATTGCCTCATATCCGTCCTGTTCCTTTGTCTTTATCTGCGTAACAACACACGGACCAGCCTCTATTACCGTGCATGGGATGTTCTTCCCAGAGGCATCAAACATGCTGGTCATTCCAATTTTTTTTCCTATTAATCCTGACATCTCTCGTCGTTTTTATCTGTACGCAATATCAATTGATTGTATCCTAGACCTTAATCTCAACTTCCACACCACTGGGCAATTCAAGCTTCATGAGCGCATCAACAGTCTTGGCACTGGAGGAATAGATATCCATCAGGCGCTTATAAGAGCAAAGCTGAAACTGTTCCCTTGCTTTTTTGTTGACAAAAGGAGACTTGAGCACGGTGAATTTCTGCTTATTGGTAGGGAGCGGAATGGGTCCGTTCACTATAGCACCGGTGGTCTTTACGGTCTTTACGATCTTCTCAGCAGACTTGTCTACCAGGTTATGATCGTATGATTTTAATTTAATTCGAATTCTATGACTCACGGTTTTACTTCTTTTTTATGAAACGATTAGGATTTGACACCATATAAATTATCGATCACTTCATCTGCAATATTTTGCGGTACTTCCTGGAAGTGAGAAAACTCCATAGTAGAAACTGCACGACCACTGGTCAGGGTCCGCAGAGATGTTACGTAGCCGAACATTTCGGCCAGCGGTACTTCAGCATGCACAACCTGAAGATTCAGTCTGGCCTCCACGCCGCTCAGGTGGCCCCGCCTCCTGTTGATATCACCAACAACATCACCCAGGTATTCTTCAGGGGTAACAACTTCCAGTTTCATGACCGGTTCAAGCAGAACAGGCGCCGCCTTTTTACAGGCCGTCCTGAAAGCGATCTTGGCTGCCAGCTCAAATGCAAGGGCATCAGAATCCACATTATGGTAAGATCCGTCCATCAGGCGAACCTTCATGTTTTCTACGGGAAATCCCGCAAGTACCCCATTTTGCATGGCGGCCTTAAAGCCTTTTTCCACAGCCGGGATAAATTCCTTTGGAATATTGCCCCCTTTTACTTCATCTACAAACTGCAAGCCTTTTACTCCTTCATCAGCCGGTCCTACCTCAAAGATAATATCGGCAAATTTTCCCCTGCCTCCGGTTTGCTTCTTGTACACTTCACGGTGTTTAACTTCAGAGGTGATGGCCTCTTTGTAGGCCACCTGTGGCGCGCCCTGGTTGGCTTCCACCTTAAATTCCCTGCGAAGCCTGTCCAGCAGTACATCCAGGTGCAATTCACCCATTCCGCGGATAATGGTTTGTCCGCTGTCCTGGTCGGTCTCTACAATAAAAGTAGGATCCTCTTCAGCCAGCTTAACCAACGCAGCACCAAGTTTATCAAGGTCTGCCTGAGTTTTGGGCTCTATGGCCACACTGATTACAGGCTCAGGGAATGACATAGACTCCAGAAGCACAGGGTGCTTTTCATCACAAAGTGAGTCACCGGTATGAATGTTTTTAAACCCTACCGCAGCCCCGATATCTCCTGCTTCAATACTTTCAATGGGATTCTGCTTATTGGCATGCATCTGCAGGATCCTGGAGATCCTTTCCTTCTTTTGTGTGGATGCGTTCCAGACGTAGGAGCCCGCTTTCAGGGTACCACTGTACACACGGAAAAAACAAAGCCTGCCCACAAAAGGATCAGTGGCAATTTTAAAGGCCAATGCCGCAAAAGGTTCTTTTGCGTCGGCCTTGATGGTATATGCTTTCTCTGTTTTCGGATTGATTCCCTCAATGGCTGCCACATCCATCGGGGAGGGCAGAAATTTGATCACGGCATCCAGCAATGCCTGGACACCTTTATTTTTGAATGCAGAACCACATAATACCGGGGTTATCCGGAGATCAATGGTGGCTTTGCGAATGATGGACAACAACTCCTCCTCTGAGATCGAATCGGGATCTTCCATGAATTTCTCCAGGAGCTCCTCGCTTTCTTCCGCACAACCTTCCACAAGCTTGGTCCGGTAATTGTCTACGGTCTCCCGGAGATCTGTCGGGATCGGGATCTCTTCAAATTCTGCTCCAAGGCTCTGGTCTTTCCAGACAAATGCCTTATTGGTGATCAGGTCAACAACACCCCTGAAAGACTCCTCGTCCCCAATGGGGATTTGAAGAGGCACGGCGTTCATACCCAGACGCTCCTTGATCTTCTCCACCACGCTAAAAAAATCAGCCCCTGCACGGTCCATCTTATTAATGAAACTAATGCGGGGCACCCCGTATTTATCGGCCTGTCTCCATACAGTTTCCGACTGGGGTTCCACTCCTCCTACCGCACAAAACAAGGCGATGGCACCGTCCAGCACACGAAGACTACGCTCCACCTCAACGGTGAAATCCACGTGTCCGGGAGTATCAATGATATTGACCTTATATTCCTTCTGGTTAAAATTCCAAAAAGTAGTGGTGGCAGCAGAGGTAATGGTAATTCCGCGCTCCTGTTCCTGAACCATCCAGTCCATGGTGGCAGACCCGTCATGGGTCTCTCCAAGCCGGTGGTTCACACCGGTATAAAACAATATCCGCTCGGTAGTGGTAGTTTTACCGGCGTCGATATGTGCCATAATACCGATGTTGCGCGTGTATGTTAAATCTCTGGCCATATATTAAAACAATCCTTATCCTGTTCTTTCTTAAAATCTGAAATGAGAGAATGCCTTGTTGGCGTCTGCCATACGGTGGGTATCCTCTTTACGCTTGAATGCAGCTCCTTCTTCTTTGCTGGCAGCCACAATTTCCCCGGCAAGCCTTCCGGCCATGTTCTTTTCGTTACGCTTGCGGGCAAACTTGATCATGTTCTTGATCCCCACAGACACTTTTCTGTCAGGACGGATCTCAGCCGGAATCTGGAATGTTGCACCACCGATACGACGACTACGCACCTCCACGGCAGGAGTCACATTGGCGAGGGCTTTTTTAAATACCTCAAGGGGATTCTCCTCTTCTTTAATTTTCTCAGCGACTATATCCATGGCATCATAAAAGATATTATATGCCAGATTCTTTTTCCCTCTCAGCATCAAGTTATTGACGAAACGGGTCACCAGGGTGTCATTAAACCTTGGGTCCGGGAGCAAAATGCGCTTTTTTGGTTTCGACTTTCTCATGGGTTCTGATAAATTTTATTCTGTATCAAGTCCTGATCACATTATTTTTTGTCTTTCGGGCGCTTTGTGCCATATTTGGAACGACGTTGATTCCGGCCTTCCACACCACTGGTATCCAACGCGCCACGCACAATGTGGTAACGCACACCCGGCAGATCCTTCACACGACCACCGCGCATCAAAACAATGGAGTGCTCCTGTAAGTTATGACCTTCACCGGGAATATAAGCATTCACTTCCTTCCCGTTAGTGAGCCTGACCCTTGCGACTTTACGCATGGCAGAGTTCGGCTTCTTGGGTGTAGTGGTGTACACACGTACACATACCCCTCGTCGCTGAGGGCATGAATCCAAAGCGGGTGACTTACTTTTGTAGGTCACCTTTTTACGCCCCTTACGAACCAATTGCTGAATAGTTGGCATACCTGAAATTCGATTAATGTAAAAACTTCGTTATTATTATTTTAAAACCAATTCTCTCCGAATTTTGGGAGTGCAAAGGTAGAAGTTATTTTTTGAAAACCAATATCTTTTGGCAAATAATTTCCCCATTGCACAAAATCTTCCCTGCATTTCAGAGAGATCGCTCCCCGGATTTGAGGGGCACAAAGATAGGAAAAAATTTTAGAGTTTTTATGAAAAAATTAGTTGGTTGTTGGTTGTTGGTTGTTGGTTGTTGGTTGTTGGTTGTTGGTTCTCATGGGCTATGGGTTGGGGAAGCTGCCTGTATTCCGGTAAACGGGCAGGGCGGTTGTTGGTTGTTGGTTGTTGGTTGTTGGTTCTCATGGGCTATGGGTGCTCAATGATCTTAATCAGCGAGGGGTTGAGGATATACTGATTGCCTGCATTGATAACCTCAGCGGTTTTGCAGATGCCATAGAAAGCGTATTCCCAAAAACCGAGGTGCAACTTTG
>SKUN01000175.1 GCA_007129945.1 Bacteroidales bacterium | reverse complement strand
TGGCCGAACCCCAGTTTGAGGGGCAGACCAAGACAAAGCTGGGAAATTCAGAAGTCAGCGGGGCTGTTGACCAGGCCGTGAGCGAGATGCTCGCCCATTACCTGGAAGAGAATCCGCGCGATGCCAAAACAATCGTCAACAAGGTAATTCTGGCTGCCACTGCACGTCATGCAGCACGCAAGGCCCGTGAACTGGTACAGCGAAAAAGTGTACTGAGCAGCACCGGGCTGCCGGGAAAACTTTCGGATTGCTCTGAAAATGATCCCTCGAAGTGCGAAATTTTCCTGGTGGAGGGTGACTCAGCAGGCGGGACCGCCAAGCAAGGGCGCGACAGGAAATTCCAGGCCATACTGCCATTGCGGGGTAAGATCCTTAACGTGGAAAAGGCCATGCCGCATAAAATATTTGAGAACGAAGAGATCAAAACCATATTTACCGCCCTGGGGCTGTCCATCGGCACGGATGACGACAGCAAGGCCCTGAATGTGGAAAAACTCAGGTACCATAAGGTGATTATTATGACGGATGCCGATGTGGACGGAAGCCACATTGCCACCCTGATCCTCACCTTCTTTTTCCGCTACATGCGTGAAATGATCGAACTCGGGTATATTTACATCGCGACCCCGCCTTTTTATCTTGTCAAAAAAGGGAAAGAAGAACGCTATGCCTGGAGTGACGAAGAAAGAAAACAGATCATCAGGGAGCTTTCGAAAGACGGAAAAGAGTCAGGGGTACATTTCCAGCGGTATAAGGGTCTGGGTGAGATGAACTCCGAGCAATTGTGGGACACCACCATGAACCCCCAATTCAGAAAATTGCGTCAGGTTGACATTGAAAATGCGGCGGAAGCCAACCGGACTTTCTCCATGCTGATGGGCGATGAGGTACCACCCCGGCGGGAGTTCATTGAGAAGAATGCCAAATATGCAAACATTGATGCGTAGGCAATCACTGCGTGAGCAATGCCATTTTCGCCCGGCCGGGTTACCTGTTATTCACCCGAAATCCATTCGGTTACTTTCGGAGAAAGAGGACTTTCACGTGGCGCAAGCACATCAGCGATTTGCCCGTCCTCATCAATAAGGAATTTCTGAAAGTTCCAGGATATTTCTGTATCCACGTTCCCGTTGCGTTCTTTTTGGGTAAGCCATTGGTATAAGGGTGCCTGATCATCTCCCTTTACCGATATTTTCGACATCATCAGGAAACTTACCCCGTAATTCTCCTGGCAAAAAGCAATGATTTCTTCATTGTTTCCCGGCTCCTGGTTCATGAAATTGTTGGCAGGAAACCCAATGATCATAAAATCCTGATCCCTGTAGCGCTGGTATAGCGCTTCCAGCTCTTCATACTGGGGAGTTAATCCGCATTCGGAGGCGGTATTTACCACCATCACTTTTTTTCCTTGCAGCTGCGAAAGATCAAAATTATCGCCATAAATATCTGTTACCACGAAATCATGAAATCCTCCGGGCTGAACACCATATGCAAAACCTCCGGAAAAGAGACCCGCTAAAATGGCAAGGGTGGTGATGACCGACATCCTGAAGCGCCTGGTAAGCGCATAATATTTGGTTGATTTATTCATGTCTGTATTTTTTTCATTTCTATTTAAACAAACAGAATGATGCTTTTGTTCTGCCAAACTCCTTACTTTTGTCTTTTTCAGACCCCTCATGCATCCACAAATCCATGATCATGAACCCCCATCCACACAAAGAAAAAAATAACCGGGATTACGTAACCCTGGTGAACATTGCCTTAACAGCAGCACTGGAGGCCAATGTCGCCATTATGGATGTGTATTCGGGAAAGATCATTCCCGAAGAAAAATCGGACGGCAGCCCCATTACGCTGGCTGACAAAAAGGCCAATTCAATAATCCTGAACCATCTGAAAAAAACAGGCATCCCTGTTGTAAGTGAAGAATCGGATATTCCGGATCATTCCGTCAGAAGGAGCTGGCCCCGCTATTGGATCATTGACCCGCTGGATGGCACCAAAGAGTTCATTGGCCGGAACGGTGAGTTTACGGTAAACATTGCTTTGATCACTGAAGGGGAACCGGTCATCGGGGTAATAACCGCACCCGCCACGCAAATGGCCTGGGTTGGGTTAAAAGGTGAACGGCCCCGGAAAATCAAAAATACCGGGAACATCCCACCCTTCGACACGGAGAGGGGCATGCCCGGTACGTTCATTGAGAAACAAATGCATCTCAGCGATGGCATTCATGTAGCCGTAAGCCGGTCACACCCGGACCCGAAAACAACCTCTCTGGTCCGGGAGCTGAAACGCAATCATTCAAAGCTTACCACGCAGGCTAAAGGAAGTTCCCTGAAATTCTGTGACCTGGCAGAGGGCATGGCCAACATTTATCCCCGCTATACGCCCACTTTTGAGTGGGATACCGCAGCCGGTCATGCCATTTTGAATGCAGCGGGGGGCGAACTGTTTGACCTCAACACCAAAAAACCCCTGCGTTACACCAAAAAAGAGCTGCAAAACCCCCCTTTCATAGCTTTTGCAGACAAGGAAGCATCAGGGAAGTTTTTTTCGTAACCTGTGTTTGATTAACGGGTAGGAAAAAACGGAAATCAGGATGATCAGGGTTCCCAGGTAAAACCCGGCCGACATCCGCTCATCCTCCGGAAAGAAAAAATGAGCCATCACAATGCCGTAAACGGGCTCCATATTGATGGCCAATACCACGGTGTAGGCTGAGAGCACCTTCATGACGTTGACGATGGCCGTGAAGGCGTAAGCCGTACCAACAAACCCCAGCAATCCGAGGTAAAACAGATCGGCGGCAGAGATGCGAAACAACCCGGCACTGAAGCCACCGGTAAATCCAAAAAACAGGGAAATAAATAAAAAGCCCCCGATCATTTCATAAAAACTGATCACTGAGGGGTGGTGCCTGAGACTGATATTCCTGTTCAGTACCACAAACAATCCATTCAGAAAGGCTGAAAGCAGTGCATAAAGGATCCCTGTCAGGTAATGGAATTCATACTGGAATATCAGGTAAATCCCAAACAAAATGACAACGCCGATTACCACCTCCAGCCAGAAAATACGCCTGCCCTGTGAAATGGGTTCCAGGAAACTTGTAAACAGCGTGGTTGAGGCGAATACGCCCAGGGTTACGGAGACATTGGAAACGTTGATGGCGTGAAAGAAGGTGATCCAGTGGAGGGCCACCACCACACCGATGCCCAGTAAAGGGAGCAATTTGCGCCAGGGGAGCACAAAAGGGATTTTCCGCGCCACGAAGAAGAGCCACAACCCAACAAATCCGAACAACATCCGGTACCATACCAGATCGGCGGCACCCAGGGTGATCAGCGCCCCCAATATGGCGGTAAAGCCAAGCAACACCACCGTGGAGTGGAGTTGGATATGTCTGCTTAGTTCGTGCGAGTCCATATCAACCCGTTTCTGATATATGGTCGTCTACTGCTTTAATGGCGTTGTTCAGCCGTTCCTCCCCCCTGCCCCTGATTATGCGGTAAGGGAACCCATATGCATTCAACTCCCTGAGAAACCAGTCAAAAAAGAAACTGCGCAAATGGGGGTGCTCCCTCTGCGGATCCGGTTCCCAGGGCATATCCACATCACAAAGCAAAACCAGATCGTAGGGATTGTTTGTTATCTGCCCGGGTATCCATGGGTCACAACTTCCGTACTTATGCAGACTCCATATTTTGGTCACAATCAATTCCGTGTCACAAAACAGCAACCCCCGGGCTTTTTTCATTGCCTCATACTCTGCCGACAACTGTCCTTTAGCTATCCGGGTAATATCGTCCTGCACATACTCACGGCCGAGCTGTTCAATGTATTCACGGGCATACTCAGGAACATAAGCAGTCTGGTAATAATCTGCAAGATGCCTGGTAAGCCAGCTTTTACCGGTAGATTCCGGGCCTGTAACTGCAATTTTTCGGACAACAGTCAATGGATTACCGGATTTTATTGCTTCAGGTGACTGTTGATGACTTTCATGACGAAAACACTGCTGCCCTCCTTCTCAAAAGACGCAGCCATCTCATCGGTCAGTGCCTGCATGATGGTCCGGTAATCACCAAACAACTGGGTACTCATACCATTCACCTCAGCCTCTATTCCCGGCCGCATTTTAATCCGGTCAATAAAATCCTGAATTTCGGGAACATATTCCCTCCCGAGGGGATACATACTGATCTCCACTGATGCTTGCATATAAAAGTCTGTAAGAATGGCTTTGGGGAATTCTGGCCAAAGCCGGTAAAACATATCTCTTTAAAATTGTACCAAAGTGGACCGTATTTCTGGAATAATCACCTGAATAAAGCCAACTTCCTCCATTTGATGACAGGTATTGCAGCTGCTGGCAAAGCGATTAAACTGCTCAACAAAGGCATCTTTATCACCAGTTTCAATGGTTTCAGCCAAAGCAGGAGATACCTGGTTCATAAACTGAGTGGCAGAGGCCTCTCTGTCAGGACGGCGAATGAATCCATTTTCCATGCTGCCCATTAACTTATCAAGCTGATATTCGGCATACCCCCAGTTTTCGTCCTGTCCGGCCCAATACAACTCATCATAACGGTAGTTCACCTCAACCATGGTTGCACTGAAGCCTCCTATCTGGCTCTCAATGCTTCCAATAATCTCCTCTATGGTTTCCCCGGCCCAGCGGGTCTCGATTTGCTGATCGGTTTCTGTCTGGCAGGCCCCGATCATCATTGCGGCCATGATACCGGCAAATACAAATACAATATAGCGTTTCATAAGATGTTGGTTTTGGGTTTATAAAAACATCAAATCAATTTTCGGCAAGATCCAGTAAAAAGGCATATTCCATGGCCAGCTCCCTCAAACGCTGAAAACGGCCTGAGGCCCCGCCATGACCGGCTTCCATGTTGGTGGAAAGGAGAATATTCTCATCACCTGTGTGGAAGTCACGCAGCCTGGCAACCCATTTGGTGGGCTCCCAGTACTGCACCTGTGAGTCATGGAGGCCTGAGGTAACCAGCATATGCGGATATTCCTGTGCCCGCACATTGTCGTAGGGAGAGTAGGACAACATATATTCAAAATATTCCGGATCATTGGGGTTCCCCCATTCATCATATTCTGCGGTAGTCAGCGGAATAGACTCATCCAGCATGGTGGTGACAACATCCACAAAGGGAACGGCTGCAACCACCCCCCTGAACAAATCAGGGCGGTCATTGACCACCGCACCGATCAAAAGCCCGCCGGCGCT
>SKUN01000068.1 GCA_007129945.1 Bacteroidales bacterium | reverse complement strand
GGATTGCATGGTTTACCCCAGAAATACCAATTAGCGATGGACCATACAAATTTCGTGGACTACCAGGTCTGATACTTCATATCGAAGACAGCCGGCAACATCATATTTTTAAAATAGAATCAATTGCACGATCTGATTCCGAAAGTCAAAATATTTATCTTTTAACCAGAAGCAACATAATCAAAACCAACAAACAACAGTTTTTTAAAATAAGAGAGCGGTTCCGCCAGGATGTTATTGGCGGTCTTTTGTCGTCTGGTGTTCCAGTTCATGAAGACACCGATCTAGACAGAGCACAGAAAAACATGCTGCGCAGAAACAATCCTATTGAATTGATCGAACTAACTGCTGAATAGCACGATTTTTGTGGTGACAAAATAAAAAAACAGGATGAAGACTCTTTTATTTTCCTTTCTGGTTTTTCTTCTGCCCGTTTTCACCAGTATGGCCCAAACCACACTGGAAGGAACCGTAACAAACACCGAAAGGGAAGTCCTTCCCAACATCAACATCCTGATATACCCGGCCGGGAGCAATGTACTGATCGCCTTTGCCGTGAGCAACAGCGAAGGAAGTTTTCAGGCTCACGTGCGCAGTGCATCCGACAGTCTCGACATTGAAACCAGCGCCATACACTACCGAAGCGAGCGGCGCACCATCGCAAATACCTCCCAAAACCTTCAATTCGAACTGGATCCCGAGATTAAGGACCTTGAAACTTTTACGATTAAGGCACCACCTATTGAGCAACGCGGTGATACCATCAGTTACCTGGTGAGCTCTTTTGCAGGCGAAGAAGACAGGGCCATTGCGGACGTTCTGAGGCGAATGCCGGGCATCGAAGTAGAGGCCGGCGGCCGTATCCTTTACCAGGGCGAACCCATCCAGAAGTTTTATGTAGAAGGCCTTGACCTGATGGGCGGGCGTTACGGGCTTGTCAGCAATAACATGCCGCATCGCTCGGTTGCTGCCGTAGAAGTACTGGAAAATCACCAACCCATCCGCATTCTTGAACAACGCGTGCCTTCATACCGTGCATCACTGAACTTGAAACTTAAACGCGACATTACCACCACAGGTACCGCACAACTCGGCAGCGGCTTAGAGCCCTGGCTGTGGGATGCGAACGTCACCCCTATGATGTTTACCAGGAAATTCCAGATGGCATCCTCCTACCAGGCCAACAACGCAGGCAATGATGTGTCAAAACAACTCCATACCCTTACCCTGCAGTCACTTCGGCGCCAAATGGAAGGGCCACGCGATAATCCCAATATTCTGAACATCCAAACCATGAGTCCACCCGACTTTTCCGAAAACCGCTATCTCGATAACAACATTCACCTCGGAAATGCCAATGCACTGACCCGGCTCAGCAACGACTTCCAGCTTAGGGCCAACCTGTTTTATATCAACGACACCCAGCAACAGAAAGGCAATGTGTTTCGTACACTCTACACACCGGCAGACACACTGCTGTTCGCCGAAACACTGGAAAACGAGATCAAAAACAACTACCTCCAGGGAGAATTTACACTTACCCGGAACGTAAAGGAAAACTACATGGAGAATAAGCTGAAGTTCCAGTCGCACTGGGATACGCGCAGTGGCTTGTTGAATAGTGACGAAGAGCTGATAAGGCAGTCGCTTGATCAGCCGTTCCGGGCAGTATCAAACGAGTTGCGATCGGTCAACCCGGTCGGAGATTACCTGTTGGAGTTTATATCAAATGTGTCATGGGACCGCAGCCCGCAAAGTCTCCTGGTGGGTCCGGGCCGTTTTGAAGAACTGCTGCATCAGGGCGAAAGCTATGACCATACACTGCAGGAAGTCAGGATGCAAAGATTCTTTGCCAATCATTCGGCAGGATTTTCATTTGGGTGGCGACGCTTTTCCTTTTCTCCGCGGGTTGGCTTCGCTTACCGGACACTCGACATGGACTCTGGTATTTACACAGGGGATGATGATTACAATTCTGCTGCAGAAGGACCTTTTACAAACTCCCTGAGGGGAAAGCATGCCAGAACCTACCTGGAAACCGAGGTCATCTACCGGTACGGCGACCTTACCGTAACAACCGATCTGCCATTTAGCCTGCAACGCCTTGATCTGCAAGATGAAGCCCTGGATCAGGGGCAGGACATTAACCGCCTGCACTTCGACCCCAGGCTGAGTATAAACTACCAGATCTCTGGCTTCTGGCGGGTAAGGGGATCTTACCGCCATTCCAATAACCTGGGCCAAATGGACAACATGCATTACGGTTTTTTGATGAAAAACTACCGCAGCATCCAACAAAACGCAGCCCCCATACAGGAGACCACAAGCCATGTTGTTTCTGCCTCGCTCATGCACCGCAACCCCATTACCTCTTTTTTTAATTCCATAAGCTATTTTTACAGCGCCAACAATTACAATCTTGTTTACAGCAGCAGGGTCCTGGATAACGGCAGCACCATACGGGAGGCTTTTGAGATGCCCAATACCGGGTATACGCATAATGTTTCAGGCCGCACCAGCAAGTATTTCAGTGATTTGCGTTCAACCTTGACCTTCCAGGGCTCTTACAGCCTGAACGAACGGACGTCATTGGTAAACGGTGAGCTGTTTGACTCGCGTAACCGGATGCTCAATGCCAGACCACAGGTCAACACCCGCATTACACAATGGTTGCGAACAGAATACCGCGCCAACCTCAGCTACATACAAACCCATATGCAGGGCGGACGTAAAAACAACATTTCCATGCTGCGGCATTTCCTGGACATCCATGCTTTTTACTCCGGTGGCCATTACCTTGGTCTGTCCACCGAATACTATCGCCATGAAAACAGCCAGCACTATTTTATGGATTTGCTTTACCGGTTTACCATTGAGCCGTACAATGTAGATATTGAAGCACGCTGGGTCAATATCTTTGATACAGATACATACACCAGTTTTCACCCCGGTGTGTATTCAGTAACGGAGTCCACTTATATGTTGCGCCCTTCGCAATTATTTCTCTCGGCAAGGTTCAGCTTCTGAAGGAATACGGAACAATTATACCTGCCCCCGGGTTTGCCGGATTATCCGTTATGGGAATACAAAAACTCAATCTCTTCGGCCCACATATTCTCATCCGGGGTTTCCAGGATCAGGGGGATGTTGTCAAACCGGGGGTCCTGCATGATGCGGAGAAATACTTCACTGCCCAGGGTTCCCTGCCCGATCTGATCATGGCGGTCGACACGGGAAGCATGGGCTTTTTTGGAGTCGTTCAAATGCATCCCCTTTAAATAATTCAGGCCGATGATCTCATCAAAAAGATCGAAAGTGTTTTTAAACCCTTCTTCGCTTTTAAGGTCATAGCCCCCTGAATAGGCATGGGCCGTGTCGATGCAGACCCCTGCTCTTGTTTTGTCTTCGATGTGGTCAATGATGAAGCGGATCTGTTCGAAACGGTGCCCCAGGTTGGTGCCTTGTCCGGCAGTATTCTCAATCACGGCAATCACTCCCCTGGTTTTGTCCAGTGCCAGGTTAACCGATTCCGCAATGGTTTTCAGACATTGTTCTTCATCGGTTTGGTTCAAATGGCTGCCGGGGTGAAAATTCAGGCGATCCAGCCCAAGTTGTTCACATCGCTGCATTTCATCCAAAAAGGCATTGCGTGATTTTTGCAGGGCTTCTTTGTCCGGATGACCCAGGTTGATCAGGTAGCTGTCGTGGGGCAAAATCTGAAACGGCTCATACCCCAGCTTTTCACAGTTGTTTCTGAAGGCAATGATGCTCTTTTTCTCCAGGGGTTTGGCCACCCATCTTCGCTGGTTCTTTGTAAATAGCCCAAAGGCTTTGGCGCCGATTTTATGGGCATTAAGCGGGGCATTTTCCACACCGCCTGCCGCGCTGACATGTGCACCGAGGTATTTCATGAGCAGGATGCTTTTTTCTTATAAAGATAAAGGTTTTGCTTTAGTTGCTGTGGAGGTTTCATCATGCTCTATCAGTTTTTTTACTGAATTATATGAAACAATAATTGCTAATTTTGCCGAAACCCACCAAACAGCAATAGACTGATGTACAGCAAACGGATCATTATTATTTCAGGCATGCTTTTGCTGCTTGTTCTCGCAGTTCCTGCCTGCAAACAGCGAGATTCCCAAATTACCAGGGTGTCTTCAAAGGAGTTTTATGACCAATACCGGCACTTGCTGGAAGATGGGGCCGCGCTTGTGATTGACGGCCGGACTGCTGAAATGTTCTCCCGGGGCCACTTGACCGGCGCCATTAACATTGATGCAGACAGGGAGGGCCTGAAAGAAAAGCTGAAAGCACATGCGGATGAACCGTTGATTGTTGTGTATTGCACCACTTCTCGTCGCAGTGGTAAAATTACTGAGACCCTGGAAGAATTCTACCAGGGTCAGATCATCTTTATCAGTGACGGCATCCAGGGCTGGACCCGCAATGGGTTGCCGCTTGCCGACTTTACGAATATTTCCCCTGATTAATCCATGGCTCCCCATTATATTTTTGTCATTCGTGACCATCACTGCAGCCCTCCCTTACAGCAACAGAATGACTGCTGCAGGTAGTGCATTTTAGCCTGCTTCCCTGACAAACTGAATTTTTTGCAAAAGTATGACGTAAAATTACGTCAGGTGAAAAATGTGACGTATATTTGCGTCATAATTTAAACCCGCAATACAATGATGCATCCCGCCAAAGGAACCACATTTGATGAAAAACTGATGCAGCGTGCCCGGATATTCAAGGCCCTGGCACACCCTGCCCGGCTGGCCATTTTGGAATACCTGGCCGAGATTAAGAGCTGTATCACCGGCGACATTGCCGAAGAGCTGCCCCTGAGCCGGACCACTGTCAATCAACACCTGAAGGAGTTGCGTGATGCCGGCCTGATTAAGGGAACCGTGGAAGGGGTGAAGACCAATTATTGCCTCAATTCCCGCGCGGTTGACGCCCTACGCAGGGATGCCGATGATTTTCTGGCCGGGATTCATGTCGGGGAAAATCACTGCTGATAATTTGAACGTGAAGAAGCCAAAATCATCAAAACAAATCCAAACATTAAATTTAAACCTTATGAAAATCCTGATCCTTTGCACCGGCAATTCCTGCCGCAGCCAGATGGCCCATGGTTTCCTGGAATCATTTGATGACCGGCTTACCGTGCGTTCCGCCGGTACGGAAGCCTCCGGTAAATTAAACGAAAAGGCCGTTGCCGCGATGAAGGAGATCGGCATCGACATCAGCCATCACACTTCTGACCCGGTGGAAAAGTATCTTGGGGATGAGTGGG
>SKUN01000180.1 GCA_007129945.1 Bacteroidales bacterium | reverse complement strand
TGCCGGCTGGAGCAAAACGGGCAAATTCGCACGTCCTCAGGCCTTCCAGGAATTTATTTGCCAGGGTTTCCGGCACTTTCTTATCCCTGAACCGGGCTGTCACATTCTCTTTGTTTAGCCTGGAAACAGGAATATTCAGTTTATCGGATACATACCCCCATAATGCCCGGAAAACTTCATCATAAAAGGTATCTTCTGCCCCGTTCTTCATGGCTGCGGCTGCCTTTTTCAGCCGCTTCCGGGCCAGCTTTCTGGCTTTTCTTGTGCGCTGCCCGGTCACGTCCTGCTTTAATTCACGCTGTTTATTCATCAGATAAATGAACAGTGCCAGTAACAGCAGCGGGAATATGAATAACAGGTAAAAGGAAATACTCCTGAAAAACACATATCCCACCGGTTGCCATGAATCCTCCTCCAGGCTGATGAACCGGATATCATTGGCGAGCCTGGCAATCGCCGGGCCGCTTCCTCTCTCCCTTGCTGCCATCGCATCACCACTTACGTTGAGGTCGAAAGGCCCTGCCTGGCGGGTGACATAGATCTGGGTTTCCGGATCAAAAAAGCTCAGGCGTATTTCCGGGACTGTGAAGTTTCCCCCTTGCCTTGGAATGATAAGATAATCAAATGTCCGGCTGCCGGTAATGCCCTCCCTGCTTCTTGTGAAATTGTCATCTATTTCAGGGTCAAACACATCCAATTCTTCCGGGAAATCCACAGAAGGGTCTTCGAGCATCATCAGGTTTCCCTTCCCCTGTATGGTGATTCTCAGGTTAGCTGCATCATTTACTTCCAGTTGTTGGGGCTGTAAACTGGCTGATAATTCATAGTTCCCGGTAATGCCACGGAACCCTTCCGGTTTGTTTGATTCCGGGAAGGACCTGACCCGGAGTGTAACCGCGTTGGAAACAACCATATGGCTGACGGTCCTGAATGAATCGAAGGGTGAACCGCTGAAGAAATCATCAAAAAAACTGCCTGGTCTTCTTTGTCTCTCGGTCTGCTGCATCCTCACACGCATTTCCACTTCCATCGGGTCTATGCGCAATTCTCCGCCACGTTGCGGGAAAACAGCCATTCTCCGGATCTCTGCTACATTATAGGTGATACCGTCAACTACGGTGGTTGATACGGAAGTTTGTCCGCTTCCGGTAATGTTTTCCGACCACATACCCTGAAACCCGGGAAGGGCTTCAATGGAGTAGTTGGTAACCGGAAGCCTGGTATATAACCGGTATGTGACAATAACCTGCTCACCTTGAAAAGGCTCGGGGTTGCTGGCCTCTGCCCGGATAAATATGTCTTTTTCTGTGGGTTGATCTGCACCGGGGTCTGCGGGCGTTTGTTCTCTTTCCTGCCCGGAGGGCCTGCTGTCTGATGGAACCACCTTAATGGTGACTGTTTCTGTGTAATGAGTTTCTCCTTCCACAACCACACCTGCCGGCCCGATGGTAAATTCTCCTTCCTCCCTGGCCTGAATCACATATGAGTAAGAAAAGGAAACAGTGGTGGTCACCTGGTTATTAATAATTTGTGTGGAGGAACTGGACGATTGACCTGGCCCGGATAGTATGCGAAAGTCAGACAAGTCAGGGGCCTGAAAATCATCGGGACGTTCGTTCAGGGAAAAAGTCAGCCTGAATTGCTGCCCCGCTGCCACCTCACTGGGAGCTGAAACCCTGAAGTCAATCTCGCTATCCGATACCAGAGCAGATCCATCAGCCATCAGGGCTGCGGGGAAAAGCAAAGTCAGTATGGTCAGCATCATTCGTTTCATGGGATCAAATGTCTGTTTACCAGTTTCTTCGAGGTGTTACTGTAGCTGTGGTGTCCGCTTTTCTTTCCACCTGTTCCTGTATTCGTTGCTCCTGGCGGTTGAGTGCATCCAGTATCCTCTCCGCTTCCTCCTGTGTCAGTTGTTCGGGACGATGCTCCTGTGTTTCAGACTCGTGTGGAGGAATATCCTGCAGGCCATCTTCCGGACGGTCATTTCCCGGCTGGTCATCCCCCGGCTGCTGTTCTTCCTTCTGACCTTCCGGCCGGTCCGCTCTGTGTTCATCATCCGTATCTTCGTCACCGGCTTCATCAGGAGATTCTCCGTTTTCGGGGGGCATTTCTTCCAGCAGGTTCATGGCATATACCAGGTTGTACCGTGTGTCTTCATCCTCCGGATTCAGTCTCAGCGATTCTTTATACGATTCAATACTTTCGGGAATTTTTCCGCTCCCCAGCTGGCTGTTCCCCAGGTTATGCAATGCATCTGCGCGAAGCGATGCATCCTGGGTTAACTGACTCAGTGCTTCAAACACGTCTGCAGCCTCCTCAGGTCTGCCCTGCCGGTATAGAGCGTTTCCGAGGTTAAAAAGGGCTTTGGTATTGCCGGGGTCCTGCTCAAGGGCCTGCCTGAACTTTTCCCCGGCCTGTACATAGTTTTCCTCTTCAAATAAGCGGTTCCCTTCGCGCAGGAGCCTCAGGCCATCATCGGCAGGGGCAGGCGATGCAATCAGTAACAAGGCAAATAAAATCAATGATATCTTCATTTCTACTGCTTGTTTTCAGGTTCTGTGCCATCATTTAACCAGGGGATTGTCCTGAGCCATTTGTTTTTCCTGTCCGACAGCAGCAATTCGATCAGAAGCAAACATAGTGCCAGGGCAACAAGGTAATGATAACGACTTTCATATTCAGTAAAGATAAACGTTTCATAGGTTTCTGCCTCCATCTGGCGGATTGTGTCCAGGATTTCACTCAGGCCCATGCCTGTTTCGCCTCCGTGGCGGAATACGCCTCCTGTAATATCTGCGATTTGCCTGAGTGTTTCTTCATCATACCGGGAAATGACTGTGTGGCCGTCATCATCCCTGAGGTAACCGCTCCGTTCACCGTTTACGAAATGGGGGACAGGGGCTCCGTCACGACTCCCGACTCCTACGGTGTGAATTGTTATCCCTTTTGATTTTGCCCGTCGGGCAGCTTCCACCGGGTTGTCTTCATGACTTTCACCGTCACTCACCAGAATGATGGTCTTATTGGCAGTATCTCCTTCCGGGAATGAAGCAAGTGACCTGTCGATGGCCGCCTCTATGGCGGTACCCTGTACCGGAATACTTTCAGTATTGAGAGGCCTCATCAACATTTTTGCAGCCCGGATGTCTGTGGTAAGCGGAATCTGTGTGTGTGCGGTACCGGCAAATACCACCAGCCCGAAACGGTCGTTATCCAGCTGATCAACTAGCCGGTTCACTGCCAGTTTTGCACGTTCAAGGCGGTTCGGAGACATATCTTCTGCCAGCATGCTTCGGCTGACGTCCAAGGCTACGATAATGTCCACGCCCTCCAGGGTGGCTTCCTCCATTCGGCTGCCGGTTTGCGGATTCATGGCAGCAAGGACAAGCATCGAAAGAACACACATCAGCAAAATAAACCTGATCCGGCGACGGTTCATTGAGAATAAAGGACTTAAATAACGGAAAGTCTCTTCCCGGGCAAAGCGTTTAATGGCCTTTCTCCTGAGAAGCCCGGCCAGAAAAAATACCAGGATAAACAGGGGTATCAGGAGAAAAAGAATAGCCCATTCAGGATGTGCAAAGCGGATCATATCCATTGGTCTGTCATTTAGCTTTTTATCAGGGTATCGTCCGTAACCAGGTATGCTTTAACATGGTTTCCAAACCCAGGAATGCCATGGCAATAAAGAGCAACGGCAAATAATCGTCTTTTTTGCGTGTATATTCGGTCACCTCCACCACAGAAGTTTCCAGGCTGTCGATTGCTTCATACACTCCTTCCAATGAATCGGGCGAATCTGCCCAGAAGTATTCTGCGCCTGTAATGGTCGATATATCCTGCAGTAATTGTTCATCAACAGGAATCTCCACTTCGCGGTACTGAACCCCGAACGGGGTTTCGAAAGGGTAGGGGACCGGCCCGGTGCTTCCCACACCGATCGTATATACCCGGATGTTATACAATGCGGCAATTTCTGCTGCCGTCATAGGGTCGATCGAACCTGTATTGTTGATTCCGTCGGTAAGCAGAATGATTACCCGGTTTTCAGCCTCACTGTCGCGCAGCCTGTTGATCGCCGTGGCCAGTCCGTCTCCGATGGCGGTACCGTCTTCTACCATGCCGGTGGTGACACCGGCGGTCAGTTGGCTGAGCAGGGCATGGTCGGTGGTCAGCGGACATAATGTAAAGCTCTGCCCGCTGAAGACTGTCATCCCGATACGGTCACCTTCACGCAACTCAATGAAATCTGTTGCTGTTTGTCTGGCTGCTTCAAGCCTGTTCGGAGAAAAGTCTTCCGCCAGCATGGATCCTGAAATATCCAGGGCGATCATAATATCAATTCCCTCCACGGTCACCTCCTCGATGATATCTGACCGCTGAGGTCTTGCCATGACGATGATCATCAGGCCCAGCGCAAGCATCCGCAAGGCAAAGGGAAGATTGATCAGCCGCAGCCTGACACTCTTTTTAACTCCGCTTACAAATGCTGAGTGAACATAGTTGATGGAAGCTGCACGTTTCCTGCTCCGGAGCACATACCAGAGCACCAGCAGGGGAATCACCCCGAGCAGGTACAAGAATGAAGGATATGCAAACTCAATATTCATGGGCTGTTATATACAGAATCATTTATGGGGGTTAACCTGTTCAGCTGATTCATAATGAATTGTGGATTTGATAAATTCCAGGGCGGCTTCCAGCACCCTGTCGTTTTTTTCGCCCGCAGGTTGGTATTTGGCAAATTTTACCAGGTCGGCTGTTTCCATGATATCCCTGAGTGTTGATCCCTCCACGGGCTTTCTGTTTTGCAGAGTAAAAGCGTGCATAATTTCAGAAGTGGTCATTTCCACGGCGTTCAGGCCAAAGCGTTGCTCCAGGTATTTCCGGATTATATTTGTCAGTTCACTGTGGTATTGTTTCACAAGTCCTTTTTCCCATAACTTTTTTCTTCTTAGTGATTCCAGCCCTGAAATGGCGGCAATGTGCGGAGGAACTTCCGTTTTTTCCGGAGTTGCGGGAGGGGTATCCGGTCTTGCCCTGTTTTTAAACCTTTTATAGAGATAATATGATACGGCAACCAATGCCACGACAGCCAGTAACCAGGGAATTATTTCCCTCCATGTAAGGGGAAAACTGAACAATGGCTTAATATCCCTATATGTATTTTGCATGTCAACTTCCACCTCTCCCACAGACAGCAACAATGCCCCGCTTTCAACTATGAGGGTGTCTCCCTGATCCACATACCGGAACTCTAACGGAGGGATGGCGAAATATCCCTCTTCCCAGGCGGT
>SKUN01000081.1 GCA_007129945.1 Bacteroidales bacterium | reverse complement strand
GTGAAAATACTGCTCAATAGTGTGGATACTGTGCATTGGTGGGTGCGTGAGCCGGAAATTGCCACTCACCTGCGTGAATACGGACACAACCCACGCTACCTGAGTTCGGTGGGATTTGACATGCAAAGGGTGGTGGTTTCTCACGATCTCAACGAGATACTGAGTCAGGTTGACATCCCGGTTTTTTGTGTCCCTTCAGCCTACCTGCCGTCAGCACTGGAAGGAATTGACGCTTCCCTGCTTGAAGGGAAGCCCCTGGTCAGCGCCATTAAAGGAATTGTGCCTGAGAGAAATCTGATCATTGCTGATTATTTTAATAAATACTATGAGGTGCCTTATGACCAGCTGGTGGTGGTGAGTGGCCCCAGTCACGCCGAAGAGGTGGCCCAGGAAAAACTTACTTACCTGACCGTGGCCTCTCAAAACCGTGTAAATGCAGCTGCCGTTAGCGGATTGTTTGCCTGCCGGTTCATCAAGACCTCGCTTTCAGATGATATTTTCGGAACGGAATATGCCCCGGTGTTGAAAAACATCATTGCCATCGCCAGTGGCATTTGCAGCGGCCTGGGTTACGGGGATAATTTTCAGGCAGTGCTTATCAGCAATGCCCTCCAGGAGATCAATCGTTTTTTGGATGCGGTAAGGCCCAATCACCGTGACATTAAAAAGTCGGTGTACCTTGGCGATCTGCTGGTGACCTGCTACAGCCAGTTCAGCCGCAACAGGCGTTACGGTCATATGCTTGCCCGCGGATACAGCCCCGGTTACGCGCAAATGGAAATGAATATGGTGGTGGAGGGATACTATGCCACCAAATGCATCAAAGAGATCAACAGGAATTATGGGGTGGAAATGCCTGTTGTGGATACGGTATTTGACATCCTCTACAACAATGTCAGGCCGTCTGAAGCCATCCGGCAACTGGAAGACCGGCTGTCTTAAAAATTCAGGACCGCCATTGAATGCGGCCCTGAACCTGGTATCCTACCTGAACTCCATGGTATTTTTGCTGGTGATCTTTTCACAGTAATGGCATTTTAGCCTGATCTCCTCTTTGTCGGTAACGGTGAAATGCGCCCTGACGTCTTCATGGTTGGTTACACAGTTCGGGTTGAAACACTTGACAATGTCATTGATCTTATCCGGGATCTCCACCACTGTCTTTCTGGCCACCTGGAAGTCACGAATCTCAATAATGCTGGCATGCGGGGCCACCAGGGCGATCTTGTTCAGTTCTTCCGGGGCAAAATATTTATTGCTCACTTTGATGATTCCCTTGGTGCCGTATTTTTTGCTTTCCAGGTTGGTGGCAAACATCACCATATTTTCAAAGTTTTCCAGGTTCAGAATGCGGATGACATGGAACATGGCCTGGGCGGGGATGTGGTCAATGACGGTTCCGTTTTCTATGGCCGATACTTTGAGCTCCTTTACTTTTTTATTGTTCATTGCTGCTTTTTTAAAAGTGGTCAAATCGTTTGTGCTTATTTAATGCCCAGTATTAATGTCATCAGGGCCTGGCGGACAAATACACCGTTGAGGGCCTGTTCGAAATAATAGGCTTTGGGGCTTTTGTCAACGCTGGTGTGAATTTCATTGACCCTGGGCAGCGGGTGCATGACGCGGAAATTCTCCTTTGTATCAGGGAGCATATCGGCATGGAGAATATAGGAGTTTTTGATCCTTTCATATTCAAGCGGGTCGCTGAAGCGTTCCTTCTGGATGCGGGTCATATACAGCACATCTGACTTGGGAAGTACATCCTCCAGTTCCGTATACTGGTGGTAGGCCAGGTTCTTTTCCTTGATATGCATCTTGACAGCCCGGGGCAATTTTAACTCTACCGGGGAAACCAGGTGGAAAGTGGTGTTGAAGTTGCAAAGGGCAATCACCAGGGAGTGTACGGTGCGGCCGTATTTCAGGTCGCCTACCAGGGCCACTTCCAGGTTATCGAGGCTGCCCTGGGTTTTCTGGATGCTGTAGAGGTCAAGCAGGGTTTGTGTGGGATGCTGGTTGGCACCGTCTCCGGCATTGATAATGGGAACGGATGAGATCTCCGAAGCAAAGCGGGCGCTGCCCTCGATGGGATTGCGCATCACGATCAGGTCGGAATAGTTGGCCACCGTAAGAATGGTGTCGCGCAGCGACTCCCCTTTCTTGACACTTGTGTTGGAAGCTTCAGAGAAGCCGACAATTTTGGCCCCCAGCCTGTTGGCCGCACTTTCAAAACTGAGTCGTGTGCGGGTTGATGGCTCAAAAAACAGGGAGGCCACCACATAGTCTTCCATGATCCGTTGCACGGGATTTTTTTCAAATTCCTGTGCCAGCTCAAGGATGCGCAGTTGTTCCTCTTTGGTGTAGTCGTTAATGGATACCAGGCTTTTGTGTTTCATGTGTGTCGGATTTGTGCGTGATAAATAGTAAAAGTTAAAAAAAAGGGCAAAAAAAAGGGGGCTTAAAGCCCCCAAATGAATTATTTACAACCGCAGTCGCGGATCAGGTTTTTTTCTTTCAGGAAGTCACAAATGACCCCGCACAGGTCAGGTTTGCCCACCTCCTGGAGTTCATAACCAATCTTTACGCTTGGCTTGTTGATCTTAATGACCCTGTTGAGGTCAATGGGGGTGGCAATCACCACCAGGTCGCAGGGTGTGTTTTCGATGGTTGCTTCCAGGTCTTTTTTCTGCTGATCGCTGTAACCCATGGAAGGTAAAATCGGACCCACATTGGGATATTGCTCAAAGGTCTCTTTCAGTTTGCCTACCGCATAAGGACGGGGGTCAACCAGTTCAACGGCGCCGTATTTCCTGGCGGTGGTGCTTCCGTAACTGAACTTTATCTCCCCGTGGGTAACGGTGGGGCCTTCTTCTACGACCAGTACCCGCTTCCCGCGGATCATTTCAGGCTTATCCACAAAAGTGGGGGAGCAGGCGTCTACCACGACGGCACCCGGGTTCACTTTGGCTACATTGTCTCTCACCAGCTGAAGGTCTGCCAGGTCAGAACTTTCAATTTTATTGAAGACCACCACATCGGCGATGCGGAGGGTGGTCTCACCCGGGTAATAGCTCAGCTCATGACCGGCCCTTTGCGGGTCAACCATGGTGATCATCAGATCCGGCCTGTAAAATGGAAAGTCATTGTTTCCGCCATCCCACAAAATCACATCACAATCTTCCTTTTCAGCTTCACGAAGAATTGCTTCATAATCGATGCCCGAATAAATGATGGTGTCGCGCACTACATGTGGCTCGTATTCTTCCATCTCTTCGATGGTACACTCGTGCTTCTTCAGGTCATCGATGGTGGCAAACCGCTGTACGGCCTGCTTCACCAGGTCGCCGTAAGGCATGGGGTGGCGAATGGCCACAGCCTTGATGCCATGTGCCTTCAGGATGTCAATAATCCTGCGGGAGGCCTCACTTTTGCCGCCTCCTGTCCGTACCGCCCCGGTGGCGATGATGGGTTTACTCGACCTGAGCATGGTGGCATCCAGCCCCATCAGCCTGAAATCTGCCCCGGCAGCGTTAATCACAGAGGCCAGGTTCATTACCTGGTTGTAGGATACATCACTGTAAGAAAACACACATTCATCCACATTGTGCTTGTGGATCAGTTCCGTGAGATCCTCTTCGGCGTGAATGGGGATTCCCTCCGGATAAAGGTCACCGGCAAGTTCCTTTGGGTAGATCTTCCCGTCAATATCGGGGATCTGGGCAGCGGTGAAAGCGACAACATTGTAATTTTCGTTTCCACGGAAATAGGTGTTGAAGTTGTGAAAATCCCTGCCTGCGGCACCGATAATGATTACGTTCTTCTTATTATTTTGCATATGGCTATTTTTTGGTTTTTACAAAAATACGCCTTTCTTTTTTTTGCGCAACTTTTTTCCGGCTTAAGGTGAGAGAATATTTTTCCGGACGGATAAAATGTGGAGGCAATCTGCTCCTTCTTTAAATATCTGGATGTGTTTGATTATTGGTTCCACGCAAGTTGGTTTGAGCAGGATTAATTTTGAATTGAGTGGAAATTGTATAATTTTGCAGGGCAGTGTATTCTCTTATCCCGGTAGTTTATACGTTAGTGGTTTATTCTGTTATTCAATAAGATAAAAGGCGCAACGTGCCCCAACCGGGGGGATATATAATTTTTGTCGACATGAAAATTATTACAGACCCGCAACTCCGCCGGGAAATTCTCGATACCTATTTCGCCTATTACGAAGCCTACACCAACCGCCGGTGGGAGGAGATGACCCGCTATTTTTCGGATTCCATCACCATGTTCGGTACTGGTATTGATGAGGTCAGTTATGCGGGTCATACAACCCTTGCCATACTCCGCAGGGAGTTTTCACAGGCACCGGATTCCATCAGCTATAAGGTAAAGAGCAAAGAGGTGTACTCCGTTTCGGCTGATGTGGCCCTTCTGATGCTTACCATGGATGTCACCCTGAACAACGAAGTACAGGAGGTGCTTTGTACGGATAACAGAACAACGGCTGTGATGGTGAAGGAAGCTGGTGTCTGGAAACTGGCACACGGGCACTGGTCGCAGCCGGACAGCGATATAGGACCCGGTGAAAGCGTCCCTTACCGCTTGCTGCTTGAACGCAGCCGACAGCTTGAGGAGAAAGTATCTGAACGCACCATGGAGATCATGGCCCAGAAGGATGAACTGAAACGGCTTAATGAGACCAAGGATAAATTATTTTCTGTCATTGCCCACGACCTCAAAAATCCTTTCAACAGTATCATTGGTTTCTCCGGACTTTTATTGGAAGGCCTTGATGGCTTTGAACCCGAAAAGGTTAAGCAAATGCTGGAGACCATTCACCGGCAGTCAAAATCTACCTATGAATTGCTCGAACACTTGCTGGACTGGGCCAGGTCGCAGACTGATTTTATTTCCTTCCGGCCGGAAATAATTTCATTGCGGTCTGTGATCAGGGATGTAGAAGCTTCACTGGAAGCACCGGCAAAGGGAAAAGGGATCAGCTTCCGGTGTGATATTCCGGATCACCTGGTGGTAAAGGCCGACCGGTCCATGCTGCAGATCATCCTGCGAAACCTCTTTCATAATGCGATCAAGTTCTCCCACTATGGCGACCAGATCAGCTGCCGGGCAGAAACTTGCGATGAGGGTGTGCGAGTTAAGGTCGCAGATACAGGGATCGGGATGGATGCCAGTACCCGCAAAGCCATTGAGAATGGGGTGCATCTGGATGCAAAACAGGGCACGGCCAAAGAAACCGGGACCGGGCTGGGTGTGCTTTTGTGCCGGGAGTACATTGCCCGCCACGGCAGCCGGTTATCCGTTGACAGTG
>SKUN01000123.1 GCA_007129945.1 Bacteroidales bacterium | reverse complement strand
TACTGCATCACATACCGCGGATGCTCCAGGGGGATCAGGCGGTCAAAAAATCCATGCCGGGCATTGAGCCGGCTGAGATACGCATGGTTTTTTCCGGATCCCATGCAAAACGCCTTGTCTGTAAAGGCCCCCATCTCAATATGCGCCTGAATGCATGCCGTCATGAATTCCTCCAGCGCATTTTGCAGCTGCCGGCTGTCGTAATAATTGAAATTCAACTCCTTCCCTTCAGGGGTCCGCTTTACGAAACCCAGCGGGCTTGGTGAGTTGATGTAAAAATCCCTGTAGAAAGCTTCCACCCCTCCATACCCATCAATCACTTCATACACAAACACCGAGGAAGGCTCATGGGTGTGCTTGCCCTCAACGGGCAAACCGCATTTTTCTTCCATCCTTTTGGTATCGGTAAAAGGCACACCGGTAACACCGGCACCGAAGCGCCCGGGGTTGATACCCAGGATCAGGTATCGCTTACGGTGGTCGTTATAAAATTTCCTGTAAAAAGCAGAAGAAACCCTGAATGCCTCCGGGTTCTCCTGAAACGGATTCATGACCCGGATCCCTTCAGGAAGCTTCACATCCAGATGCAATTGTGCATTAAATGCGATCACCTTTTCTGCGAAAGCAGGGTCAAACAATTGGTGCATATCCGACATCTATTCTGTTCTGAGACTGTCGATAGGATTAGCCCGCGCAGCGCAAAAGGCCTGGTACAGCATGGCCATACTTCCAACAATACCCGCAAACAATACAGCCAGGGCAAAAACCCACCATTGATCCACAAGGTTAATACGGAAAGCAAAATTCTGCAACCATTGATCCACAACCCACCAGGAAACAGGAATGGCGACAAGGGCCCCAAAAACCAGCCACCTTGAGATTTCAGCCATCAGGCCTGCCACAATCCCGGAGACGGGTGCCCCGAAAGTCTTCCGGATGCCAATCTCCTTTACTTTCTGTGCCACCGTAAAAGAGGTAAGTGCATACAGCCCCATAAATGAAATAACAATGGCCAGTATTGCAGCAACGGTGATAAGCCTGCTGATTCGCTCCTCCTGATTGTACATCTGCTCGAACAACTCATCCACAAAAAAGTAATCAAACACATAATTGGGGTCAGCTGTTTCAAGCACATTACGGACATGATCCATTACCTGGTTGAGTTGCGATGAACTGAAACGAACGCTGAACTGGTGGTAATTGGACGAATACATGGTCAAAGCCAGCGGATCGATTTCATGATGCAACGATCGGAAATTAAAGTCCGCAATAACCCCGATGACCCTTCCCGACTGCTGCCAGACATTGATCTCTGCCCCTACAGGCTCTTCAAGCCCCAGTTCCCGGGCAGCCTTTTGATTGATCACAAATGAAGCCGTATCGGTACGCATTTCCGGGTCAAAATCGCGGCCTTCGATGAGCTGAAGCCCAAAAGTCTCCAGGTAGTCATGCTGGATGCGGTTTTCATGGATCATGATGGCAGTTGACGGATCCTGACCTTTTCGGTAAGCATTCTGAACCGAACGGCTCTGGCCCGGAACACTCTGTGAAGCGGTCACCTTCAAAACACCCGGGTGTTGAAGCAGTTCGGCTTTTATCCCGTCGTAGCTGTTATGCAGCGTTCTGGTCAGACTGCGGACTGTCAGCACCTGTTCACGGTCGAATCCCAGTTCACGGTATTTCATATGGCTGACCTGCTGTTGTACCAGGAGCAAAGAGGCGACCAGGAATATGGAAATGGCAAACTGAAGCCCCACCAACACCTTTCTCAGGGCATGCGGTTTTCCCCTGCCACGATATTCTCCTTTCAGCACTGCGGCCGGCTGATAGCGGGAAAGGTAGAAAGCCGGATACATCCCGGCAAGAATGCCGACAACAATGACAAACGCAATAATTCCCAACAACGCCAGTGGTTCTTCCCAGTATAACAGGCGAAACTGATCTCCGAGCATCTGCGAAAAGGGCCCGATAAACAACTCATTGAGCAAAAGGGCGAACACAAAAGCAAGCAGGGAAACAATCACAGCCTCACCCACAAACTGCCTGATCAGGTCAGGCTTACCAGCCCCGATTACCTTTCTCAGGCCAATTTCCCTTGCGCGCTTTTCTGACCGGGCCGTCATCAGGTTTACAAAATTGAACACAGCGATCAGCAACACAAACAAGGTTAAAAAAGAAAAAACATATACATTCCGGATGTCTCCGGTCTCGCCCCCTGTGGCTATGGTAAAACGGGAATGCAGGTAAACCTTTTCCAGCGGCTGCAGAGCATGCGACATATTGAGGCCCATGGGCCCGAACAGTTCATTGACAAAGTCATCCGCCACCGCAATCACTTTGGGAGTAAATTCGCCGGGATCGCTCCCGGGCCGGAACCGAAGATAGGTAGGAAAAGACAGGCCCTGCTCCTGAATAATATTAAAGTCTGAACGGATCTGAGAGGATATGGAGGCAACAATATCGTATCGGAGATGAGAGTTGAGGGGCATATCCTCCATGACCCCGGTAATTCTGTACTCCTGCTCTGAAACTGCAATGGTCCGGTCGACAACATCTGCGGTGCCAAAATACTTTTCCGCTGCGGAAAGAGACAACACCACAGAAAAAGGATCATCCAGTGAAGAATCCGGAGTGCCTGCAATCAGGGGAAAGTTAAACAGCCGGAAAAAAGCAGGATCTGTCCAGGCCACTGTTTCGGTGCCGAAACGTAGCCCGTCAATGTGTATTTCCTGACCGGGCCTGGGAAAAACGCGGACCACATGTTCCACCTCGGGAACCCGGTCATCCAGCAATTCCGCCACAGGCCCGGCGGTCAGCGGAGCGGAAAGGCGCTGCCCGTCTGCCATGGATCCGTCGATGGTCAATCGGTAAATGTATTCACTCCGTTCATGAAACTTGTCATAACTGAGCTGATGGGCTACAAAGATCATCAGCATCAGGGAAATTGAGAAGCCAAGCCCAAGCCCGATGATATTAATGGATGTATACCCCTTGTTCCTGAGCAGGATCCGCCAGGCAATTTTCAGATAGCTGAATAGCATTGGTCGCATGCTTAATTTCCTTTAACCGGGTTATCGGTCCTCGAATTCCGTGCCACTTAACAAAAATAATTATAAATGAGATGAGTACAATTATTTAAATTACAATAATGGGGTTTTGTCCGTTCATATACGAACACCTTCTGTTTAAAAACGGACACCCTTCTGCCCTCAATAATAATCCCGGTGCCCCATTGCCTGCTGCAGGAAAAATTTCTATATTTACGGTATTATGATGGCTGTTTGTATAAAAGCCGTCCAATTAAACCTCTTGCACGATGAGCGACAATAAGAAGAGCCGATATTACCCAATATACACGGGCAACTATTTTCAATAAAGTTGGCAATGAATGCCCGGTTTTTATTCGTTTTTCTACCGTGGGCGGTGAAAAAGGCAGTGCCGACACTGAGCGGGACCCCAGAGGGTTCGCCATGAAATTTTAAACCGAAGAAGGCAATTGGGACCTGGTCGGCAACAATACCCCCGTGTTTTTTATCAAGGATCCGAAAAAATTCGGTGATTTTATCCACACCCAGAAACGCCACCCCAAAACCAACCTGAAAGACGCCACCATGTTCCGGGACTTTCTCAGCCTCAACCCCGAGAGCATGCACCAGGTGATGATCCTGTTCAGTGACAGGGGAACCCCTTATAGCTACCGGAACATGAACGGCTATGGCAGTCATACCTTCAGTATGATCAACCATAAAAATGAAAGGGTCTGGGTAAAATTCCATATCAAGACAAAACAGGGAATAAAAAACTTTACCGGGCCTGAAGCCGATGCCATGCGCAGCAAGGATCCGGACTGGGCCCAGGGTGACCTGGTAAAGGCAATTGAATCGGGCGATTACCCGAAATGGTCGTTCAATATCCAGGTGATGACAGAAGAGCAGGCCAAAAAATTCAAATGGAACCCCTTCGACCTGACGAAAGTATGGCCGCACAGTGACTTTCCGCTGACGGAGGACGGCGAGGTGGAACTGAACAAAATCCCGGTGAACTACTTCCGCGATGTGGAGCAGGCAGCGTTTGCCCCGGCCCACGTGCCGGACGGGATCGGGTATTCCTACGACAAAATGTTGCAGGGACGGTTGTTATCCTACCCTGATGCGCATCGCCACCGTTTAGGCCCAAACTACGAACAGATCCCGGTAAACCGGCCATTGAATAAACCACACAATTATGAGCGTGACGGATTCATGCGGGTCGATGACAACGGAGGAGACAAACCAAACTACTTCCCCAATAGTTTTGATGACATTGAGCCCGATGAAGAATACAGGGAGCCGGCCATGAAGATGGACTCCGACATTGCTGACTGGTATGACCGGAATGAGCATGACGATGACCATTTTACCCAGCCCGGCCTTCTGTTTGACAAGGTGATGACAGACCAGGAAAGGGAAAATACCATCAACAACCTGGTGGGTCACATGAAAGGGATCAGCGGACCCAAACGGGAAGAGATCATCAAACGGCAACTGGATCATTTCAGCAAAGCCAGTAGAAAACTGGCAGACGGAGTGGTCAAAGGCCTGGGCATGTAATCAATCAAGCACTATCTTCCTGCAATGAGGCTGTCATAGCGAAAGCCGGAGGCATTGCGACAAACGACGATCCCTCCGGCTTTCGGAGCCGGCAGTGTTCCGAAACCGGCGATGTGCAGTCTTATTGTTTTTTCACCAACCGATAGAAGAGGAATTTTTCCAACTCCACGAGGAGGAATACAAGTACTCCCCCGGCCAGTGAGTATAGCCACAACCCACCCCCGATAGGTGAGGTGTCAAAAATGGTATGCATAAAAGGCAGGTAAACAAACAATGCCTGCAAGACTATAAGGGCACCGACAGCATAAAACACATAGCTGTTGTCAAAAAAACCTTTCCCAAACGCCGGGGTCTTTATCTTCCGGCAGTTGAACAGGTAAAATAGCTGACCCGCCACCAGGGTATTCACCGCCACTGTGCGGGCCACATCCTCACCGGCACCCACCGTATGATGCATGTAACTGAAGATCCCCAGTGTCATCCCCCCGATCAGCACTGAAACGAACCCAATCCGCCAGATAAACATTTTTCCCAGGATGGGCTCGTCGGGTGCCCTGGGAGGCCTTTCCATTACCTCCTGCTCCATGGGCTCAAAAGCCAGGGCCAGGGCCAGTGTAACTGCAGTCACCATATTCACCCACAGCACCTGCAGGGGCGTAATGGGCATGATGACCCCCAACAGGATGGCCGACATCAGGGCCAGCATTTCCGCCCCATTGGTGGGCAAAATAAACAGCAATGATTTGCGGATATTGTCATAAACCGTTCTTCCTTCTTCAACGGCATTCACAATGGAGGCAAAGTTGTCGTCGGCCAGCACCATTTCAGAGGCATCCTTGGTAACCTCGGTGCCTTTAATGCCCATGGCAATGCCGATATTCGCCTTTTTAAGGGCCGGGGCATCATTCACCCCGTCGCCCGTCATGGCGCATAGGCTGTTATTGGCCTGTATGGCCTTCACCAGGCGTAATTTATGTTCAGGAGAAGTACGGGCATACACATCATATTCACGGACAAATTTTCGAAGGTCCTCATCACTTGCTTTTTCAAGTTCTTTTCCCGATAAGGACTTTTCCCCGTCGCCGATGCCAATTTCCTTGCCAATGGCCCGGGCCGTGGCTGCATGATCACCGGTGATCATTTTAACGGTAATACCGGCATCACGGCATTCCCTGATGGCATCAACCACCTCCTTCCTTGGTGGGTCAATGATGCCGATCACCCCAAGAAATATTTTCTTGTGTTCGATTTCATCCTTGTCGAGTTCCTGCCGGTTGCTGTCCGTTTCATTGAAGGCAACTCCCAGCAGGCGCTGACCCTCTCCGGCGGCTTCCTCCATTTTTTCTTCCCAGAATTCCCGGTCAAGATCTTTCGCCCCCTCTTCGGTATATTGCCTGGTGCACAAATCCATCACGCGTTCCGGGGCCCCCGTCACAAAAATATAACGCTTGTCATCCACCTTGTTGAGGGTCGCCATGTATTTGTGATCGGATTCAAAAGGGATGCTGTCAATGCGTTCAGGTTTGAAGTCTTCCAGCCCTGCCTTATAGGCCGCAACCAGCAAAGCTCCCTCAGTTGGCGCACCGGTCAGCTTCCAGGTTCCATCCTCTTCTTTGTTGACCTCCGCATTGTTACATACCCTCGCGGCCTGAAGCAATTGCAGGAGAACCTTATCTTTTTCCGGATCAACGGTTTCGTCATTCAGCAGGATGTCACCCTCTGGTTTGTAGCCCGTTCCTTCTATTGTATAGGTTTGTTCGGCTGTAATTACCTGTTTGGCGGTCATCTCGTTACGGGTCAGGGTTCCCGTTTTGTCTGAACAGATCACATCCACCGCTCCCAGTGTCTCTACCGAAGGCAAACGCCGGATAATGGCATTCCTGTCAGCCATCTTTTGCACACCAATGGCCAGGGTGATGGTCATGATGGCCGGAAGCCCTTCCGGAATGGAAGCCACGATAAGGGCAATAACCGCCATAAGCAGTTCATACAACTCATATTCCGCAAAGAGGTATCCGTATAGAAAAAACAGGGCCGTGATCCCCAGAATGGCCAGTGACAGATACTTCCCGAACCTGTCAATTTTCTGCAGCAGTGGGGTGGTGATCTCTTCCACCTCTGACATCATTTTGTTGATCTTGCCAATCTCCGTTTCCTCACCGGTTCCGACCACCACCCCGGTGGCTTTGCCATAGGTGACCACCGTACCGGAAAACACCATGGAGAAGCGGTCTCCCACAACGGCATCCTCCTCCACGGCCTCCGTATTTTTTTCCACGGCCGATGATTCTCCGGTCAAAGGCGATTCTTCCACCCGTAAGTCTTTGGATTTTACGAGCCGCATATCGGCAGGCACCTTGTCACCCGCTTTCACCATTACCAAATCACCGGGGACCAGCTCTACGGCGTCAATGGTCTTTTTTTTCCCACCACGCATTACGTTGGCCTCCAATGAAAGCATTTGCTGAATACTTTTCAGGGCACTCTCGGCCTTCCCCTCCTGGATAAACCCGATTACCGCATTGATCAGTACCACGGCCAGAATCACCCAGGTATCCACCCAGTGATCCATCAGGGCGGTGATCACGGCAGCACCTATCAGGACATAGATCAGTACATTGGTAAACTGCGCCAGCAACCGCTGCCACCAGGTCCGTTTCCTTTTTTCGGGCATCTTGTTCGGGCCATACGTCTCCAACCGCTTCTCTGCCTCCTTTTCGTCAAGGCCTTTCTCCCCGTCCGTTTCAAGTGATTGAACAACTTTTTCTGCGGCAATAGCGTGCCACCGGTTGTTTGCTGATTTCCGTTCATTTCTCCCCGAACCGGAGTTGTTTCCTTTTTTCATATCCAGTTATTTTATGCGCACCACCTAAACAAATATACCAAAATCACTCTGAACATTTGCTGCAGCGATCCCTGCATCTGTTTTTGCCTTTACACCGGGAGGATTATCCGCCAAAAAATTGCATTTTAAAAAATTATGGCTACTTTTGCCGCAGATACATCCTTCTCAAAAAAGGGTTTATTTATAAGGAAGGGCTGAGAGAACAGGCTCAGTGATGCCCTAGCAACCGGTCTGATGACAAAGGTGCTAAAACCTGCCCGAACGGGAGTTATAAATTAAAACCATTACGATGCACACCACACATCCATTCTTGTGGCCACTTTGGCCAAACCATTCTGACCTGATCCATTCGATCATTGCCCACAGGTTTTCTTTCCTCTGTCACATCATGCATGGCTCTGTTTACTCTATGCGCGTGTAGCGCATATTCAATTCTTTCCTGATAACAGCCTGTCTGACCCGCACGGGAAAAGGCAATGGCCGCCGGAAAACATTTACCCGGCAGGCGAACAAACTTTCAGTTCATTAGTTAACAACTAAAATCCCCGGACATGACCAATAAACCTTATCATTTTGACACCCTGCAACTCCATTCAGGATATCGGCCGGATGAAAAAAACAGCGCAAGGGCCACCCCCATTTACATGACCACCGCTTACCAGTTCGATGACAGCGACCATGCCGGAAGACTGTTCAACCTGGAGGAGAACGGTCACATATACAGCCGGATCAACAACCCAACCAACGACATGCTCGAAGAGCGGATCACCGCCATGGAAGGCGGAGCAGCCTCACTGGCTCTTTCTTCGGGACATGCCGCACAGCTTATCGCACTGGTAAGCATTCTTTCACCCGGTGATTCTGTTGTGTCCTCTCCTTATCTTTATGGCGGCACGTATAACCAGTTCAAGCACAGCATGGGTAATTTCGGTATCTCCGTAAAGTTTGCCCCGGGCGACAAACCTGAGGACCTGGAGGCGCTGATCGACAGCACAACAAAAGCATTGTATGTGGAAACCATCGGGAATCCCGGCTTCTCTGTGCCGGACTTCGACGGATTGTCATTATTAAGCAAAAAACACCGGATCCCCCTGATCGTGGATAATACTTTCGGCGGGGCAGGATTCCTCTGCCAGCCCGTCAGCCACGGGGCGGCCATCGTGGTGCAGTCAGCCACCAAATGGATCGGCGGTCACGGCCAGGCCATGGGAGGCATGATCACTGACAGTGGGCGGTTTAACTGGGATAACGGATTTTTTCCAAAACTCAGCACCCCTTCCCCCAGTTACCACGGGATGTGTTTCACTGAAAAATTCAGGGAACTGGCATTCATCGCAAAGGCCCGGGCAGAATACCTTAGAGATCTGGGACCCTGCCTCAGCCCTTTCAATGCATTTTTGCTGCTGAACGGAACAGAAACCCTTTCACTGAGAATGCAAAAACAATGTGACAATGCTTTGCGGGTTGCCCGCTGGCTTCAGGAACACCCACTGGTAAAAGCAGTAAATTACCCGGGGCTTCCTGGTCACCCATCCCATGAAAATGCAAAGAAGTACCTGCAAAATGGATTTGGAGGTGTGCTTTCTTTTGAGATCAAAGGAAGTTTGCAGCAAACGGCCCGGGTGGTAGACAACCTGAAGCTGATCAGCCATGTGGCCAACGTGGGAGACAACAAAACACTGATCATTCAGCCGGCCAATACCACCCACCAGCAATTATCGGAAGAAGCCAGGGAAGCAGCAGGGGTATTTCCGGGAACACTCCGTTTGTCATTGGGAATTGAACATATTTACGACATTATGGGTGACCTTGAACAAGCCCTCCATCAAATATAAAAGTAAACAACGATGCAGAAAGAAGTATTTCAATACGAAGGAAACATGGTGCTCGAAAGCGGGTCGACCATCAAAAACCCGGTCATCACTTACCATATATCCGGAGAAGATAAGACTGCGGACAAGCCGGTTGTGTGGATCTGTCATGCGCTGACAGCCAACTCAGATGTCACAGCCTGGTGGCCGGGCCTTGTGGGGCAGGGCCGGTTTTATGATCCGGAAAAATATACCATTGTTTGCGCCAATATTCTCGGAAGCTGTTACGGCACAACAGGGCCCGCAGACACCAGCCCTGATACGGGAAAACCCTGGCTTCAAAGCTTTCCGGTCATTACCATGCGTGACATTGTGAAAGGTCATATACTACTCAGAAAACATCTGGGCATTGACCGGATACATACCCTGGCGGGCGGGTCGATCGGTGGGTTTCAGGCACTGGAATGGGCCATCATGGAACCTGCTGTATTCAAAAACCTGGTTGTGATTGCCACCGGCAGCAAGGCAACCCCCTGGGCCATTGCCATCAACGAAACGGAAAGGATGGCCATTGAAGCAGACCAGGGGTTTGACGGCAAAGATCCTGAGGGGGGGAAAACCGGACTCGCCGCAGCAAGGGCAATCGGCCTGCTGAGCTACAGAAGTTACGAGGCTTACAATTCCACCCAGCAGGAAAAGACCGGGGTGGTAACCGTTGATTTTCCAGCTTCCTCCTACCAGCGTTACCAGGGCAAGAAACTGGCAGACCGGTTTAACGCTTATTGCTACCATACGCTTACAAAAGCCCAGGATACCCACAATGTGGGAAGGTACCGCGGAGGGGTGGCAAGGGCGCTGGGAAAGATACGGGCAAACACCCTGAGTATTGGCATAGAAAGCGATGGATTATTTCCGCCAGAGGAGCAGGAATTTATTGCCCGGCATGCCGGTGATGCAAGTTTCCATATCATTCAGTCACAGTACGGCCACGATGGTTTTCTGCTTGAATATGAACAAATTCAGCAAGCCATCGGGTCTTTTTATCAAAAAACCGACACCTATGAACAATCAAAATAGCAAACAACAAATAGGATTATTCGGCTTCGGGGTTGTGGGCGAAAGCCTGCATCATGTGATCACAAACAGTCACGCTTCCAATGCCGAAGTGGTAAAGATCTGCATCAGGGATCCGCATAAGAAAAGGAGCCTTCCTGCGGAAATGTTCTGCACCGACCGGGATGAGATCATTCAGGACCCTGAGATCAACCTGGTAGTGGAACTCATAGATGATGCAGAACAGGCCCTGGAAATTGTCAAAAGTGCGATGCTGGCCGGGAAAAGTGTGGTTTCCGGCAACAAAAAAATGCTGGCCACCCACATAGAAGAGCTCATGGACTTGCAGCAGCTATCGGGCAGTGCCTTACTGTATGACGCTTCCGCCTGCGGCAGTATCCCAGTTATACGAAACCTGGAAGAGTACTATGACAATGACCTGCTGCTGTCAATTACCGGTATTCTCAACGGATCATCCAATTATATCCTGAGCAGGATGTACAGCAAAAACATCGATTTTGCACAAGCCCTGAATCAGGCTCGTGAGATGGGATTTGCAGAAGCAGATCCCAGCCTCGACGTGGAGGGTCATGATGCACTTTACAAGATCATCATCCTGACCATGCACGGCTTTGGCACCAAGGTAAACCAGGATGAAATATTCTGTTCAGGTATCAGCCACATAGGCCCGGCGGATATCCGTTTTGCCAGGGAGAGGGGCTACCGGATCAAACTGGTGGCCCAGGCGCAAAAAGTACACAACAACAGTGTAGCCCTTTTTGTGATGCCGAAACTGGTTACCCGTGAAGAATATATTTATAATGTGGAAGATGAATACAACGGGGTGGTCATTGAAGGGGAGTTTTATGAGAAACAGTTCATGTTCGGCAAGGGCGCAGGAGGATTTCCCACAGGCAGTTCCGTATTGTCTGATATCACTGCCAGGACACATAACTACCGGTATGAATACAAAAAGCGGAAATATTTTTCTCCGCCGGCCCATACCAACGACATCCTGCTGGAGGTATACTATCGTTACCGCTTCACAGAGGACTTACTATTGCTTGATTTTGAAGAGATCACTGAACATCACAGCACCCGGGACTATTTCTATGTGATCGGGCATATTCGCCTGGGCAAATTGCTGCAGGTAAAAGAAAAATTTGATGCAATGAACGTTTTTCTGGCCTTCATAAGAATACGGAAGGATTAAACAGTGGCTGAAGTTCTTTTCCACTCAAGCAGCTGATTAACGATGTTTTCAGCTCGATCCTCTTCAAGGTCAAATATATACACATCTCCTACGCTCCATTTGCGAACCACAAGATCCGTCAGCCGCTCCCTGACAACCCAGATATGGGGAGTTCGGCTGCGGCTCAAAAGGTGTCCGATGGCGGGAGCCCATCCCCCGTCCCGGATCTCAAGCGGACCAATCTCATCGATTACCACGAAATCAGCCCGGTCGTGCACCGATCGCTCCAACAGGGACCTTCCCCACGCGATTCCTTCTTCGGAGAAAAAAAACCGGCCGGCCCGAAAACCATCCGGCATGGGAGTTTCATCGCACAGGATTTTTCTTTCACCGGAAAGAACATCCTCAATATAATAGGCACTTCGATCGGAACCATCCGTATCACCGGCTGAAAAGAATCCCCGGAGGCGCAATCCACGGCTGCGGAGTAACTGCACCACTATTTTTGCTGCAGAAGTTTTCCCGGAGTGCACCACCCCGGAGATAATAAATATGGTCGGCTTATGGGCCTCCATCTGCATCATTTCGTTCAGGAGAGCCTGCGCACTCCCCAGCATCCCAAACACCAGTTTTTTTATGGCCTTTAACCCCACGCCCCTGAAACGGTAAGCGGACATGATGGCAGGGAGGGCGGAAAAAGCGAGGTCAACAGACTGATACACATTATGCAATCCACGTTTGTGTAAAAGGTTTTTTATGGCCGGATCTTTCATTTCTGCACTGATGGCAGAAAATGATGTGAGCAACACCAGGGCCCTGAATATCATCCTGACCCCCACAGTCAGCCCTTCAGTACTCAGCAGCGAAGCCTGCGAAACTCCGCCGTAAAAAATACCGGAAAAAGACAGGATAAGAAGCAGTTGCACCCACAGTGCCGGTTTTCCCAGGTATCTCATCACCGGGCTGTACCTGGAGTACATTGCAATCATAAATCCCAGCGTAAAAATAAATGAAGCAACCAATGGAGCCCTGGTAATCACGCCCATCCCAATGACGAGCAAAGCAAAAATCATCAACAAAACAGGAATGGCATTGTGTTGTTTCCTGGTATGCCGGAACAACTCACTTTGGGCGTGCGGTGCAATCTGCAGAGGCATTGTGTGATCAGACCTATTCCTCAGGAAACTTTGCCCGGTCCGGTATCCCAGCAGGGCGGCAGAAGCACCGGCCGCAAGGTAGATCCCTGAAAGCACAAGCAACAACGCGGGGGTAGACAAGGCCGTAAAGCCCGTCTGCGAAACTGCAAAGTCAACCATGTTTTCCAACAGCAAAACGATATCCCAGCCATAGAGCACCAGCAGGGTAAATGCTTTTTGTGCCAATGCGCTGAATACGGCCAGGGCTCCGGCAAAGGCAAAAGCAACGGGGTGGGAACCCAACAGGCGGATCACCGCCTCCAGCAACAAGGCCTCGGAAAAAATGCCGATCATCGGCCCGATCACAATGGCGCTGGGAGAAATGGACTTCATCAGGGCGCATATCAGCCCTGCCCGCCAGATCAGCCCCGGCAGAGGCCATAATTGATAAAAGGAGATTACCAGGTAAACAGTGGCAAAGGAGAGAAAGCTTCCTGCCAGGGGGATGCGCATATTGTGTAACAAGCTTCCGAGAATGATCTCTACTGCGGCCCATAAACTACCGACCACTGCAGCTTTCAGCCATTTCTCCGGCAAAGGTTTCCGGGGCAGAAAACGGGTCATTGACTGGCAGGGTTATAAGGTGCAAGTTTCCAGAACGCCCAGAGGGTAAAAGCGACCATGATGACCGCTGCAACAACAGCCGTAGCAGCAATGGAAGGATAGTCGCCCTGGCGGTTAAGGTATATCCCGATAAATGCCCAGATGACAGCAAGGCCGATAAACGGGCTCTGTAGGCGGTACAGCGCAAAGGCTGTGATCAGGAGCCCCACAATGATCATCAATATGGCCCAGCTGACATCCGTTATCCCCCAGCCACCCCAGTTATAATTTACCAACAGGGCTGTAACATTGGCGATGGTGGCAATACTGATCCAGCCCAGGTAAACGCCGAAGGCCGCCCTTGTCAGCCCCATTGACTGACCACGCAACTGGTAGTTGATGTATACCAGCACCACAAGCAATGCCAGCATGATCAGCAGTGATGCAGGCAGGGACTTATAATGCCAGGCCACTATCCAAAGGCCATTGAGCAGGCAGCTCAGGGCAAAGGCCCATCCGGTCGCTTCCACGAGGGCCCTGTTTTGTTCACGGAACTGAAGCAGGCAAAAACCAAGCAGCATCAGGTAGATAACGCCCCATATAGAAAAGGTGACACCCGCCGGCACAAACAGGTTCGGATAAGCTGCCGACAATTCACCGGTGGTTTTGCCGCCCAGGGGCAGGGCATTGGCCAGGTAATTCATTACCACCATAAAGACGAAAAACAATACATTGATGTATTTCATACCGTTTCTCCTGTTTATTTCTGCTGCCGGAAAGCCCCGGCCGGATCCGGACAAACTTAACCATTTACCGTGAACATCCACGGGGCCCGGTTTCTATTTCTCCGAAGAAAACAACAAAGACATATAATTGACCACTTTGCCGGAAGGGATCACTTCACCTGAATGACCCCTGCTTAACAAACGGACACGATAGGCGGGATCTGTCAGGGCAGCATATTCCATCAAGGTCATCACCGGGCCAAATCCGCAGACCGAAACATGGTATTGATGAACCATTTTTTCCACCCCGGGGGTGTCTTTCTCCAGGATTTTTGCCAATACCTTGTCATCCAGTGGCGCCGACTCCTCGGGGGTTAAAAAGTGGGAAAAATCTGATGAAGCCAGCAACAACACATTACGCCCCAACTGATTCGCTCCGTTGGCAATTCTTTCAGCCACCTCTCGTGCAATTTCCACGCTCTGCTGAAGTACATTCACGGACATAATCCGGAAACCTTCATCGAGGAAATACTGCAGATAAGGCACAATTACCTCTGAAGAGTGCTCCCTTAGCTGGGCCCTCGACGAAAACGGGAGCATGGAGGCCTCAGAAAGTTCCAGGTCCACACCCACCTGTCCCAGCGGGGTCTCCCAGAAATGATGACCGTCGACCGAAACAGGAGGACCATACCCGCTGTGATTGGGATGAACAATCACGACGGTATCAGGTTTTTGGCCGGACACGCGCAACGACTCAAAAAAGTGCACGGCATGATGCGCGCAATAGTCCATTCCGGCGTGGGGCAACACGCCCCCCAGAATCACCCCCTCAGGGGAACGCTCATCCATTGCTTTCCTGACATTTTGGACCTCCCTGCCGAGCTGTGTGCGGATTTCACCCGCCGTGGCCGGATAAAACATCCCGGCCACCCTGGCTTGCCTGATATCTGATGTAGTTTTCATGGTATTTAGAATAGCTATCTGTGAATGATCAGAAAATTAACCAATGTTGCCCAGGTATATATGGGTCAGATATTTACCGGCTATTGTTTTCATATTTCGAAGTGTGTCAGCCGGGGTAGGGGGATTACTGAAATGCCAGGCGGGAAAATACCTGTTGATGTGCAAAACCGTATGATTGCCCAGGTGTCCGGCAATCCACCTTGTCATGTCTCTGAACTGCGCCAGGTCATCATTCAGCCCGGGAATCACAAGGAAAGTGATCTCCAGGTGCCGCCCCTTTCCGGCAATGGCTTTCAGGGTGTCTGACACCGGCTGCAACCTGCCATTGGTATATTGCGCATAAAAACCGGGATCAAAAGATTTGAGGTCGATGTTGAATGCATCTGTCACCTCCAGCAACTCATTTAAGGGATCCGGGTTGATGTACCCGTTGGATACCACCACATTCTGCATGCCGGCACGGCGGATCAGCAGGGCAATGTCCATCATGTACTCAAACCAAACAGTGGGTTCATTATAGGTATAGGCAACCCCAATACTCTGTTGCTTCCGGGCCATGGCGAGTATATCAGCGGGTTCGGTAAGCGCATCGTCTGCGGAGACACTTCCTGATTCAGCAGTACCATTGCCTGGGGTACACTGGGATACTGACGCATTCTGGCACCATGGGCAGCGAAAATTGCACCCATAACTCCCCACAGAAAGGATCCTGCTGCCGGGGAAAAACCGGTACAAAGGTTTTTTCTCAATGGGATCCATATGCAGGCCGGACAATCTGCCATATGCCAGGGAGACCAGTTGCCCCCCTGCATTTTTTCTTACACGGCACAAGCCGGTTTCACCGGGGGCGAGGGAACATTGATGGGGGCAAAGCCCGCAACGCACCTTTTCATTTTGCTGTATGCTATAATATCTGGCTTCTCGCATGTCTACAATTTCAGCCATTCCGGCCCTGACCTGATCACCTTGTCATACACCGGGCAATCCTCCCTGTGGGCACCAGGCAAGTAGCCCGTACTCATCAGCCATTCGTTGACGATTTCCGGCCCGGTAAAACGAAAGGTCTTTTTAAACAGCCGCACCCACCCATCAATACCCATGGGATGATGATGATCGAGCCAGGATGAGAATGAACCGTATTCCCGCTGCAACCCCCGGATAACCCCGGCATTGTGAATGACGGCATCCACCTTCCGCCTGTTACGAATAATGCCTGCATCAGCGAGCAAGCGGCTTTTATCGTCCTCTCCGTATGCAGCCACTTTCAAAATATCAAAGCCTTCAAAAGCCCTTCGGAAGTTTTCCTCTTTTTTCAGGATGAGCGTCCAGTTCAATCCGGCCTGGTTGATCTCCATAATCAGTCTTCCGAATAGTTCATTGTCATCCTTAACGGCAAAACCGTGTACATGGTCATGGTGTTTTCTGTCCGGATTATCCGGAGGTAAGTTTCTGACCTGCTCACAATAGGAAACAAGCGGGGGCTTGATCTGCATAATGTAAAATTTGTACCTTAGACTTGTGAAGTGCCAACAAAAAGCAACAACCTGCAGGGTCAGCTTTCCTTTCGTTCGCATCACACACAAATGAACCAAATATAGCATTTTTTCACCTCATCTCAAATGGCATGGAACACACATTGATCAACTTCAGCTGGGAATGGTCGCTGCTCATACAGCTTCTTCTGGCAACCGTACTCGGAGCCCTGGTAGGCCTCGAGCGGGAGGTGCACGGAAGACCGGCCGGGCTCAGGACGCACATCCTGGTATGCCTGGGATCCGCCCTGATCATTGTTGCTTTTGAGCAACTACAGGCAAGCCTGACTCAGAGTGGTGCGGATTTGCTGAGACTGGATCCGGCACGGGCTGCTGCCGGAGTCATCACCGGTATCGGGTTTCTTGGGGCGGGAACCATTCTTAAAGGAAAAGACCATATCATGGGGCTCACCACTGCTGCATCCATCTGGGTGGTGGCAGCCATTGGCATCACAATCGGTCTCGGTCAGTTCTTTTTGTCCATCGCCGCCACCGCCCTCGTGCTATTCGCCCTTTTTGTGCTGCACAAAGTGGATATCAAATCGGAACACTATGGGGAGATATTTCTGACCGGGACAGGGGGAATCAGCTTTTACAAAAAATCCCGCCAGCGTATTGACAGTCTGGGCTTCATGATCAAAGGATATACCATCGAAGCCATCAGTGATGAGGGACTCATCAAAGTACGGTTTATTGTAAAATACAGGCAGGCCGAAATCGGGGCAAAAACAATTGAAGAATTATTCGGGCTCGAAGGCGTAAAGGCCGTTTCCTGGGATAAATAGTTTTCATCCCGGCAAAACACCGATTCACAAAACCGTTGTCCCTGTTCAGGGAAAAACCCGCTAAATCAACCACCTTCCGGAGAGCGATACCGCATTCATTCATAGGTAAAATGCGTAAAATATGTATATTTACCCCCGCTAATGCAGTTATTCATTATTCAACCAACCAAACCATGCGTTTTAATTTTCTGACACTTTTTGCCGCACTGTCCGGCATATTATTCATCACATCCTGTGCCTCACCGGAAAAAAGTCTGGAGGAAAAGGCCGCTGAAATCCACGCTGAGGTACTTACCCTTGACAGTCATCTCGATACCCCCCTGATGCTGGGAAGAGATGGATTTGATATCGGGGAAAGGAATGATCCCCACGATGGCGGGGGCAAGCTCGATTTCCCCAGGATGGAAGAAGGAGGGCTGGATGCCGCTATCTTTGCCGTTTTTCTCGGACAGGGGCCGCTCACTGAAGAGGGATATGAGAGATCGCACGACCGGGCGATGCGTATTTTTGACAATATCCACCAGATGCTTGATAACCACCATGACGTGGCCGAACTGGCGCTGACAGCTGATGACGCGCACAGGCTGCGGGAAGAAGGAAAATTTGCCATTTACATCGGTACAGAGAACGGATATCCCATCGGGGAAGACCTTGAATTGCTTCAGCAACACTATGACCTGGGCAGCCGCTACCTTGGCCTTTCCCACTCAAGCCATAACCAGATCTGTGATTCATCCACCGACTCCAACCCGCCCCTGCATGACGGCTTGTCCGACTTCGGGGTTGAGGTGGTAGAAAAACTGAACCGGATAGGTATGATGGTTGATGTGACCCATATTTCAGATGCCGCATTTTATGATGTGCTGGAGGTGACCAGTGCCCCGGTAATTGCTTCCCACTCCAACGCCCGTGCCGTTTGCGATCACCCACGGAATCTGGATGATGACATGCTCGTTGCCCTGGCTGACAATGGCGGTGTATTGCAGCTGTGCGTACTCAGTTCATACGTAAAAGAGATGGAAACAGATCCGGAAAGGGATGCCGCTTTTGATGAACTCAGGGAGAAATGGAACAATTTTGACGGACTGACTGACGAGGAAATGGATCAGGCCCGGGAAGAATGGCAGGAACTGGGAAGAAAGTACCCCCGTCCGATGGCCACAGTAGCTGACCTTGTAGATCACGTAGATCATGTAGTGGACCTGATAGGCATTGACCACGTGGGCATCGGCACCGATTTTGATGGCGGAGGTGCACTGGAAGACTGTTTTGATGTATCGGAACTGGGTAATATTACCCTGGAGCTGGTTAAAAGAGGATATACCGAAGAAGAGATCGAAAAGATATGGTCAGGGAACTTCCTGCGTGTTTTCAGGGAAGTTGAAGCGATCGCAGCCGGTTACTGAACAGGCACAGAATAATTACAAAAGGCGCTTTTGCATCCCGGAATCAATGTCCGGGAAAACAAAAGTGCCTTTTATTTTTTCTCCGCGTGCAAAAACAGATTGATCCCCAAAGGCTCGCGAATTACACGGACACTGTTTTCCGGAATATCTGCCTGCCGGGCAAAGCCCAGGAGTTCTTCCTCTGAACGGTGATACAGGAACCAGTCTCCAAGTACCTCCATGATTTTCCGGGAAGGATTCTCTGTGTTAAAGTTGCCAATCACCATCTTCCCGCCTTCCGCCACAAATTCATAATACCTTTTCAGCAAAAAGACAAAGTGCTTGTCTTTAAAATAATCAAACAGCCCCGCACTCCACAAAAGGTCATACTTTTTGTCAGGGGTATGGCGAATCACGTTTTTATTGTGGAAGGTCAGGTAAGACATATTGGCCTTATGCTTTGACTTTGCATAGTCAATGGCACGCTGGTCCAGGTCTATCAGATCGAAATAGAGATGATTGTGGTCCGTTTCTTCAAAATACTCGAACACTTCCGTTACCGGTCCGCTTCCCAAAATCAACACGTGTCGCGGCTCTCCATCAGCCTCCCGGTTCAACGTGTGAAGCATCTCTACAGCCAGCTTTTTCCTGTTGATCACAGCAATGGCGGCAGGCAAGCGGTGAAAAAATTCGTCCCACTTACTGTAGCGGGGATCGGGATTCACATACTGCTGATAAATCTTTTCAATAATGAAAAAATCACCATTGTACCCAAAAGGTTTTGTGTATGAAAACCCGATGATCGTTCCCGGATGCAGTATCCCATTCATGGCCTCCCTGAATGGTTCCACATCATCGGCACGGAGCTGTCCGATCAGCTCCATGACCTCATCAAAATCCTCCGGATCGGGACCATTTTTCTCAAAAAGCTCACGGATATAGGCCTCGGGAGAGCATTTGTCAACGAATGTTCTCATAGTCAATTACCTTATTTGCTCAGCATGGCTTCAAGGAGATCACGGTATTCATCTTCCACCATGATCACTGTCATTTTATCGGCCATGATCAGTTCTGGATATTTGGCAATGAAGACCTTATCGAGGTTAATCAGGAAATCTTCACTCACCCGCACAAAGGTGTTTTCGGGAAATCTTTTTTCCACTTCATCCAGGCTGCCCACAACGGCCACCTTTTCATCCCTGAGGTGTACCATGGAATGGTCGCCGTTCTGCTCCACATAATACACGTTCGGCAGGTTAATTTTTTCCAGCCCTTCTTCTCCTTCCAGGATAAGCTGATTTTTGATCTTGCTGCTGGATTTAAAGAATTTATTGAACTGGTCACTTTCCATTTTGGACTGGATGTCGTTCTCAAACTTATACCGGGCAATTTCGATATTGGTCTGCAGGTCTTTTTCGGAATAAGGTTTGATAATATAACCGTACGGAAGAGAGATTTTTGCCTTCTCAATGGTTGACACATCTGCGTTGGCAGTCAGGAAAATGACAGGCACATCATGCTTCTGCCCGATGATATTGGCTGCTTCAATACCGGTCATATCTCCCTTCAGGATGATGTCCATCAGGATCAGGTCGGGCAATTTGCGCTCCACCTCTTCAATGGCCGCCTGCCCGGATGCCACGGTTGCCTGAACATTGTAACCGAGACCCAGCAGGCTCTCCTCAATATCGGCAGCCACCAGGAATTCGTCTTCCACGACGAGAATGTCTAATTGGCTCATGATTGCAACGATTAAATTTTAAATTGAATTGAATAACTCGTTCCCTGCGAAAAATCGTAGTCCAGTTCTCCGTCGATCTGCTGCACCAGCTTATAGACAATACGCATACCCAATGACCGGGACTTTTCCACTTTGAAATCCGGATCCATTCCTACCCCATCATCCGTTACCTGCAGCTTAAACATTTTATTGTCTGTGCGATGCAGCACAATCCTGACCGTACCCTGCTCCTTTCCCACAAAAGCATGTTTAAAAGAATTGGATATCAATTCATTGATAACCAACCCACAGGGTATCCCGATGTCAAGCGGAAGAAAAACATCTTCCACATCATAATGGATCTTCACTTTGTGCTGCATATCGGAATAAGTCCTGACCAGGTTACCCGCCAGGCTTTTCACATAATTGTGAAACTGGATATTGGCCAGGTTCTCGTTCTGGTACAGGTTCTCGTGCACCAGGGCCATCGAACGGATGCGGTTGCGGCTTTCAGCCAGTACAGTCTGTAACTTTGTATCATCTACGAGACGCTCCTGCATTTTCAGTATGCTGGATATGATCTGCATATTGTTTTTCACCCTGTGGTGAACCTCTTTGAGCAACACCTCCTTTTCGTCCAGTGACCTTTTCAGATTCTTTTCAGCCACGCGCCGCTTGATCTCTTTTTCTGCCAGTGACTTTTTCAGCAGAATATTTCCGGCCATTTCATCAATGAGCGCATAAAGTTTAACTGGATTTACCGGTTTTATCAGGTAACCGTTCACCCCAAGATTAATGGCCTCCAGAAAGTACTCCTTAATGCTGTAAGCCGACATTACCATTACCTGGACATCGGAAGATTGCTTTCTGATCTCCCGGATCATTTCCAGGCCGTTCATGATCGGCATGCTGATATCTGTGATAATCAGGTCAGGACAGTGCTCCCGGAAGATTTCAAGGCCCTCCTGCCCGTTCTCGGCAACAAAAAACTGCTCTGTGCGATTTTTCAACCTTTTCTGATATAGGTTTCGCACCGACTCATTATCCTCTACGAACAACAAAGAGATATTGTGTGGCAGGTGCGCATCCTTATGGGGGTCAATGCTGGCCATTCTTTTATTTTTCTAAATGAAAATGCCTGGCAATCATCTCCATCAAGTCCTTTATCTCAAAAGGCTTGGAAATATAATCATCACATCCCGCCCTGATACTTTCTTCGCGATCACCATCCATGGCATAGGATGTCTGGGTGATCACGGGCAAGCCGGGTCGCATCTTTTTGATTTGCCGGGTCGCTTCATAACCATCCATTACGGGCATTCGCACATCCATTAAGACCAGGTCTATTTGCTGATCTTTTCTGCATTCATCCACAGCTTCCTGCCCGTTTTTCGCCCACACCAGACCCACATTGGTCTTTTTCAGTGCGGTTTTAATCAACAGATAGTTGGTTGACACGTCTTCTGCCACAAGTATTACTTTATTGTTCCAGTTGGTATCCATGGTGGTATTATCTACTTTTAAATATTTAAATAACGGCTGGGTTCCCTGTTGAAACGGGATGGTAAAATTGAATGTGGACCCCTCTCCGGGAGTACTATCTACCCATATTTTTCCTCCCATAAGTTGCACAAATGCTTCTGATATGGCCAACCCCAACCCGGCACCTTCAAATTCGGGGCGATGGGTAAGGTTTGCCTGCATAAACCGGTTGAATATATCTTCCTGGTCCTCTTCCTTGATCCCCACACCGGTATCTTTCACGTAACACAACAGACTGTGGGTTCGCAACACATAACCCACCTCAACCATCCCTTTATTGGTGAACTTAAAGGCGTTGCTTATCAAGTTGATGAATATCTGTTTCAGCCGGGTACGGTCGGCAATAATTACATCATCCCCTTCCTCCAGGCTTTTATAGATATTCAGCTTAATCTTCCCTTCCTGCACCTTGCTGTTGTTGCGAAACAGTACACTGGCCTCCTCGATGAGGTGATTCAGGGAGAATTCACTGTTCTGAATATTGAGCATCCCCACCTCTATCTTCGAAAGATCAATAATATCATTGATCAGGGACAAAAGATGCATCCCGTTTTTATTGATGATTTCCACAAACTCCTTCCGCTCCTCTTCATTTTCCGCTTCCAGCAGCAGTTGTGAAAAACCGAGAATCCCGTTCATGGGTGTACGGATTTCGTGACTCATATTGGCCAGGAAAGCAGACTTCAGTTTATCGGACTGCTCTGCCTGCTCTTTGGCTTTCCGCAACTGGGCAGTACGCTCCTGCACTTTTTTCTCGAGGGTCTGGTTGGCATGCTCCACTTCAGCTTTGCGTTCATCCAGCTCCTGGTTAAGGTAAAAGTCACGCCTGGCAAAATATTCAATATTGTAGGCGGCAAACATTCCGATCAGGTTGGCAGCCACGTAAAAAAAATTGTTGTTGAGGATCAGTTCCATATCGGAGCCTGAAAAAAATATGGCCCCGATGTTGTAAACGATCACGGTCAGCCAACCGGCGATGGTGGCATAAAAAAACCGCAATTTAATAAAAAAGTATCCGGCGGAAAAAATCAGCATCATCCCGCCATAATATGCGTAGTTCTCCGGTTCCGCGACCAGCATGAGGGTAATTCCGGTTCCGGCTATAACAAAGGAGATCAGCAGCAGGGACTGCCAGTATTTTTGGAAAAACGGAAAAAAGGAAAGTATAAATACCGATAAGAAGACAGGAATCACTATCCCGAATCGTATCAGGTAGAAATACTGCTTCAGCTCGGGAACAATAATGGAATCAAGAAACCCGAAACCACCATACAATAAAATCAGGAGCAGAAAAGCAGTCCGGAATTGTAAAAGGGAATCTTTGAAGTAGTTGTTTAAAAACTCCGGTTCCCGGCCATCGCGGAACGCAAGGGTAAAAGGGTTGAGATCAATCTCTTCAGCCCCATTGTGACGCTGCTTGAATAAAGACGAAGCCAGACTGTTCACTACGGTATATTATTGCGCGTTTGAAAGCAATGCCTGAAAAACAAAAATACGAGTTTTTCTCAGAATCCCGCCATTTACAGGAATAAAGCTGCAAAATAGGTTCGGGCTACTTCAAAACTATAAAATAAATACGCATTTTCCTTATATTTGCCCCTTGTTTTTCAATCCGCAATATCTGCCGAATATCCATATATCATGCTGGCTCAGACATTCTTCGAAGTTTTTTACGCAAATATTATGGCCACCACCTGGCTGGAGCTGGTAGCAGTGGCTTTCGGCATAATAAGTGTATGGTTTGCCAGGCAGGCCAACCTGCTTGTCTATCCCACCGGGATAATCAGTACCGTTATTTATATTTATATCTGCTTCAACATTCAGCTGTATGCCGACATGGGGATCAACCTGTTTTATGCAAGCATGAGTGTATACGGCTGGTATGTATGGACCCGGAAAGATGAACAGAAACGACATATTCCGATACGCTGGAACACCAAAAAGGAGCAGATAATCGGGCTGGCCCTTATCCCTGTGCTGTATGTGATTATTTTCGCACTTCTGTACGTTTTCAAACAGGACGATCCGGAGTACATGAATTCATACATTCCTTACGTGGATTCTTTCACCACGGCCATTTTCCTGATCGGTATGTGGTATATGGCCCGGAAAAGAATTGAGAACTGGATCTACTGGATCGCCGGGAACATCATATCTGTTCCCCTTTATTTTGTCAAAGGACTGGTTTTTACGAGCTTCCAGTTTTCCATATTCCTGGTACTGGCGGTTTTAGGCCTGCTTCAATGGATTAAAATGTACAATGAAGGACGTGCCCGGGAGCAAAAATTCATTGATGACATCATTCCTGTTCAGCCGACAAAGGAAGAATAAGATCCGGGTTACACGGCCTCAACCATTGTTCTGGCCCGGTCATCACCACATCCCGGTCAGCACCACATAAAGTATAACCCATAAGGTTTGCTCTGGGGATCGCTCAACACGGCAATCACTCAACACGGCGGTTAAATTCGTTCATGGTCCGCGCCACACCCTGCAACCCGAAACTGAGCACCATTTCACAGCAGGTCTCAATCTTCGGGCCGACCAGCTCCATTTCCTCAGGTGTCCACTTGCCCAAAACGTATTGAGACTGAAAACCCCTCGGGTAATCATCTCCAATACCGAAACGCAACCGGGCAAAGTTGCTTGTTCCCAGGGAATCGATAATGTCCGACAGCCCGTTATGACCCCCGGGGCCGCCTTTGGGGCGAAGCCTGAGTGTTCCCGTTGGCAGGGCCACATCATCGGTGATCACCAGCAGGTTTTCCAGTGGAATTTTTTCCTTGTTCATCCAGTAGAGCACCGGCCGGCCGCTGCGATTCATAAACGTGGATGGTTTCAGCATAAAAAAACTGCGCCCCTTGTGGCGAAAAGAGGCCATGTCTCCATAGCGGGCCGGAGAAAAAATCACTTCACGCTTTTCCGCCAACCTGTCAACCACCATAAACCCGATATTATGTCGGGTGCGTTCATATTCAGGGCCAATATTTCCAAGTCCGGCAACCAGGTACTTCATCGAAACTTTTTTTCAAAAATAAACAAATAAGGCATAAGACCTGTGATGGCCTTATGCCTTAAGCGGGAAACCGTATTTATTTTAAAACGGCTTATTCCTCTTTTCCACCTTCTCCTTCTTCGCCTTCTTCTCCTTCGCCTTCTTCGCCTTCTTCACCCTCTTCACCTTCACCCTCTTCTTCTTCAGGCTCAACTGGTGCCATCATAGCTGCCCTGGCAGATTTCACCATGACCACCACAGAATTTTCAGGATCAAGGAAGTCGACATCCTCAAGCTCCAGGTTGCCTACGGTTACAGAGTCACCAATGTCCAGGGAGGAAATATCGATGTCGATCTCTGCCGGCAATTTGTCGGGCAGGGCCATGACATCCAGGCGCCTGCGTTTGGTAAGGAGTTTTCCGCCGGCAATAACCCCGGGGCTGTCACCGACCACATTGATCGGGATGGCCATTTTAACCGGTTTGTCGGAGAATACTTCCAGGAAATCAGCATGGAGGATCTTTTCAGTTACAGGATGAAACTGAATATCCTGCAATACCGCCTCCATTTTTTTTCCGTCTATATCAAGTTGAACGATGCAGGCATCGGGGGTATACACAATATCCTTGAAACTCTTTTCTGAAGCAAAGAATTGGATTTGCTCTTTTCCCCCGTAAACAACGCAAGGCACATTGCCTTCCCTGCGTAAACGCTTCGCATCTTTTTTCCCTACGTCCTCGCGCGGAGAACCGCTAACAGATACTTTTTTCATTTGTTTACGGATTAAATTTTTGATAATGAAAGGGTTAATCTCTGTCACCCTTAAAAAACAGACCGCAAAGATAATGAATTAAACAAAGCCGGCAAAAAATTAGGAAGGCAGGGCTTTACAAAATGGTGGAAAACTCAAAATGGGAGCTGATCGATTCGTGGTTATGCACCCGCTGAATCACATCTGCAAAGAGCTGTGCAGAAGAGAGCACCGTAACTTTGGGGCATTCCCTGCTTTGCGGAATGGTATCTGAAACAATCACTTCTTCAAAAACACTGTTGGCGATACGGTCATATGCTTTATCACTGAACACAGCGTGGGTACATATGGCACGAACGCTGTTTGCCCCCTTTTCCAGCATCATGGCACCGGCTTTGGTAATGGAACCTGCCGTGTCGATGATGTCGTCCACCAGCACCACATCGCGGCCCTTCACATCCCCGATCAGGGTCATCCGCTCCACCTCATTGGCTTTTTCCCGTTGTTTATAGCAGATAACCAGTTCACTGTTGAGGAATTTGGCATAGGCTCCGGCACGACGGGTACCCCCGGTATCCGGTGAAGCCATCACCAGGTTGGAAAGATTGAGTTTTTTCAGGTACGGAACAAATATGGCAGAAGCGTACATGTGATCTACAGGCACATCAAAGAATCCCTGTATCTGATCGGCATGCAGATCCATGGTAATGATGCGGTTCACCCCGGCAGCAACCAGCAAATTGGCAATGAGCTTGGCTCCGATGGAAACACGCGGCTTATCCTTGCGGTCCTGCCTGGCAAATCCAAAATAAGGGATCACCGCTACGACCTGTTTGGCCGATGCGCGCCTGGCGGCATCAATCATCAGCAACAACTCCATCAGGTTGTCAGACGGGGGGATGGTACTTTGAATGATAAACACATCATTTCCCCGTAAAGTTTCTTCGTAGGATGGCTGAAATTCTCCGTCGGCGAACCGCTGCACCATCTCTTTACCCAGTGGTTTGCCATAATTCTCGGCAATTCTTTCCGCCAGTAAACGAGATTTGGAGCCGGAGAATATTTTTACCACAGAAGCCATGAGCTGAAATTTTTGGTGAGAAATACGCTTTATGCTGACAAAAATAGGAATAATAACCGCACAACACATCCCCGTTATGTGGTAATTTGGGATTTTTTTGTCAGGTTCAACAAATTGCGTAAATTTGCCGTCTTCAAATACCCAACCCGAGCCCGGGTGGCGGAATTGGTAGACGCGTTGGTCTCAAACACCAATGGTAGCAATACCGTGTCGGTTCGATCCCGACCCCGGGTACCAGGAACGCCCCGTTTTATGCGGGGCGTTTTTTTATTCATACTGGAGGGTTTCTGCCGGATTACGCCGCATGCTGCGCCAGGCATGATAGCCGACAGCCATGAAAGTGACCAGGAAAGCCACCACTGCAGCCAGCAAAAAGGGCCATACGGTGAGGTCAGTGCTGTGGGCAAAACCGGCGAGCCATCTGTCCATTGCATGCCAGGCAAGGGGTGCAGCAATGGCAAAAGCAATCACCAGCAACCATGAAAATTCCTTGTTCAGCATAAACAACACGTTTTGCAATGAGGCACCCAGCACCTTCCTGATGCCAATCTCACGGGTACGTTGTTCCGCGGAATACGCAGACAGGCCATAAACCCCCAAAAAAGAGATCAGGATACAAAGCAGGGCAAATGATCCAAAAAACCTGCTCAGCACTTTTTGTGATTCATAAAAGCCGCCAATCTCTTCTTCAAGGAAGCGATATGTAAATGGGTTGTCAGGGGCAAACTCACTCCACGCCTTTCTCACTAAAGCAATATTTCCGGGGGTATTTTCGCCGGAAAACCTGATCAACATAAAGTTCCCCTGCTCCTCCATTGGAAAAAAGGCCATCGGTTCAATCGGCTCACCGAGGGGGGCATAATGGAAATCTTTGACCACGCCGATCACCCGGCGACTGGCGTCCGTCCAATCTGCCATCCTGTAGTGCGCATGAATTCTGTGGGAAAGGGGTTCCTCCCAGCCAATCTGGCGAAGGGCAGCCTCATTGATGACAATGCTCTCTTCCAGGTCAATATGGCTTTCCGGATCAAAAAATCGCCCTTCAGCCATTTCCATCCCCATAAACTGCAGAAATTCAGGTCCTGTCTGGGCAAAATTCAACGCAACCAGACCACTCCCCTGATCCTGATTGATATTTATATTGTTCTGCATGGTGGTAACAGAAGGAAAGTAATTGGATACAGTGGCATCAACAACCCCGGGCTGTCGCAGCAGGCGCTGCCGGAAGTCAGCTGCCCTGGCAGACTGCCTTTCGCCCTGCATTTCCACAATCATGACGTTTTCGTAGTCATAACCCAGGTCCTTTTGATTGATATAGCGCAACTGTGCGTTCACCACCAAAGTGGCAATCACCATGAAAATGGATATCACAAACTGGATCACAATCAGCATTTTTTTCAGCGACATGGCAGAACGGCCCGGCACGAAACGATGGGTCAACACTTTCACGGGAGGAAAGGACGTAAAATACAGGGAGGGATACCCTCCGGCCACCAATCCGACAAAAACGGCCATTCCCAGCAAGATCAGAAAAGCGGCGGGATTGGAGACAATATTGGTGGTGATGGATACATTCAGCATATTGTTTACCGAAGGTACGACCAGTTCTGCCAACACGAGTGCCAAAAGCAGCGCCAGTACTGTGGTAATGACCGATTCCGTCATGAACTGCATGACCAGTTGCCCTTTACCGGCCCCCATTACTTTTCGCACCCCAACCTCTTTACTTCTCCTGGTAAACCTGCTGATAGCCAGGTTGGTATAATTAATGGAGGCAATCAACAGAAGGAACAAGGCAATGGCAAAGAAAATGCCCGCCACCTCCAGACTCATCATACTGATGGTTCCGGTTTCAGCTGCCATTTCATAGGGAAGATCAGACTGCAGGTGGATGGTGTGGATCGGCTGAAAAAGCAGGCTGCTTTTGTAATCGATACCGGACTCGGCCTCCGACAAATGATTCTCGTAAAATGTGTCCCAATGATCTTCTATAAAAAGATCCGGGTCAAATCCTTCAGTGGTTTTCACGTAGGCCCAGACCGTACGGCTGTTAAAGTTGTACGCCAGCAGATCAAAAGATGCTCCGGGCCCCAATGCCGACTCAAAAAGGGGTCCGAGTTGGTTCAGGGATGACATGGATATCAACCCTTCAAATTGCATATGACTGTTCAAAGGCGGGTTTTCGATCACCCCTGTTACCCGAAAACTCCCTGATCCGTCCACCCTGAGCATCTTACCCAGCGGATCTTCATCCTGGAAATACCGTTCCGCCATATCCCTGGTAAGCACAATGGAAAACGGCTCAGTGAGTGCATTATCCGGCCGGCCGTGGATGAACTCAAAATGAAAGAAATCAAAAAAGGTGGAATCGGCAGCAAACACGCCGTCCTCAAAGAAACTCCTGTCTTCATACCGGTATACCACTTCCCGGAAAAAGAAACTGAAAGGAAAAACACGGGTATAATCGGTTATTTCCGAAAACCCGGAAGCCATCAATGGGGCGACAGGGAATGAATTGATCGCCAGCACTTCTCTTTCGCCCGAAGACACTGCATCGGTGGCCAGACGATATGTGCGCTCGTATTCAGGGTGGTATCTGTCATAACTCAACTCAAACTGCAGGAAAAGCAGAATCAGTAAGGCACCGGCCATACTGATAGCCAGACCTCCCACATTGATAATGGAATACTGTTTTTCCCGGACAAGCCGGCGAAGGGATACTTTAATATTTGGATTCATATAGTTATAACCTTTTTGTTTTTTGGCTTACTCCGACTTATAGATGGCGCGGCAAAATTATGCAACAATCAATCAAACAACATGCTATAAAATTCTTTACCTTCATTATCAGATGGTTGCACTTTATTTCCTCAGACACCAAATGCACGCTGCTGAACAATCCTGTTCGCTAACGCACACATATACGGCTATACGCAGGCATCCGCTCATATAACCCCCATCGTATTTGGAACTAAAAGATATTTTCCATATTTTAGCTATTCTTATTCATTAACCCAAAACGACGCTGTTATGACACACACATTACCCAAGCTGCCTTATTCCCCGGAAGCACTCGAGCCCCATGTCTCCAAAAAGACCATTGAATATCATTACGGAAAACACCACATGACCTATGTGAAAAAGCTCAATGACCTGATACCCGGTACCCCTTTCGAGGAATCAAGCCTTGAAGAGATTGTCATGAAGGCAGACGGCGGAGTTTTCAACAACGGCGCACAGGTGTGGAATCACACTTTTTATTGGGAAGGTTTCTCTCCCAATGGTGGCGGAGAACCTGAAGGAAAGCTAAAAGAAGCCATAGAGGCGGATTTTGGCTCTTTTGAAAAGTTCAAAGAAGAATTTACCGGGGCGGCCACGACCTTATTCGGATCGGGATGGACCTGGCTGGTAAGGAATAAGGACGGAAAACTGGAGATCGTCAAAACGGCCAATGCCGGTAATCCGCTGCGTGACGGGAAAACACCCCTGCTGACATGCGACATGTGGGAACATGCGTTTTACCTCGACTACCAGAACAGGAAACCTGAATACCTGGCTGCGTTCTGGAAAATTGTTGACTGGGACAAAGTGGCAGGCCGGTTATAAAAAAACCTTTTCCCATCCATTATATCTGAAGGGTGGCGATGTAAATTACGTTAAAGGCTGTTAAAATGTGTTAAGTATGGGTTTAATCTTTATTTCCATCTTACCTTTGTAGGGAGGGTTCAACCATCCTGGTTTAAAGAAGATGAAAAAAAGATTTATCATACTGGTGGTAATTGCGATTACCATCTCATTGGTAGGCTTACTGGGCATCCAGCTTTACTGGATACGCAATGCGGTAGCAATCAAGGAGGTGAATTTCGACCGGGGGGTCAGTGAAGCAGCCACCCGGGCCATCAATCAGTTTAACAAACAGGAGCTTGCCCGTAAGATGATGGAACAGCAAGAGCGCAGCCGGCACCTGAACCAGCTGACGCAGATGCTTGACTCCCTGAACCAGCTTTATTATAACCGCATTTTTTCCCAGCAGGGGGAGGCTGTCCAGCAAGAGCGTCCCACAGGAATCCTTCAGGCCGAGGTTGATTTGCCGCTCAGCGGACAATTGAGTGACAGGCAGCAGACCAGTGCTTTTGATACTTCCATAGTGATCAGCGGACGCAGCAGGTATCCGGGTTCAGCCCCGGGGTATCTCCCTGACAGCAGGCGTCAGGGCATGGATGATCCCTTCAGCAGATTCTTTGAGAGAAGCCAGATTATCAATGACCTGTTTGATGAGCTGTTTTCCAGCAGGTACACCTTTCAGGTCACCAACGAAGGCAGCATTTCCTCCCTGGATTCACTGCTGGCTGAGGAGCTTACCAGGCAGGGGATAAAAACACAATATGAATTCGGCATTTACAACCCGGCCGGGCATGCCCTGGTGAAAGAAAAAACAGGGGAACACAGCCGGCAACTGCTGGAAAGCCCTTATGCCTTTCAGCTTTTCCCCAACGACATCTTTATGAACCCCGAATACCTGCTACTGCACTTTCCCCAGCAGGAACGGTACATTCTTTCGCAGATGAATGCCATGCTGGCCACCTCCATTGTGCTGATCCTGGTGATTATCTCTTCCTTTGCCATTACCATCCTTACCATCATCCGGCAAAAGAAACTCTCGGTCATGAAGAATGATTTCATCAACAACATGACCCACGAGTTGAAAACCCCCATTTCAACCATTTCCCTGGCCTGCCAGGCCCTGAGCGATCAGGATGTACAAAAATCTGAGAATCTTTACCAAAGTTATATCAATGTAATTAACGAGGAAAACCAGCGTCTGGGGCTATTGACAGAGAAAGTACTGCAGACTGCGCTCATCGAAAAAGCAAAGATCAGGCTGAACGTGACCGGGCTGGATCTGCATGATATGATCGATAGCGCCATTCAGAAAATCGGGATACAGGTGGCGGCAAAACACGGGAAAATCAATACAAATTTTGATGCAGAATATAGCTTCATCCAGGCAGATAAAATTCACCTGACCAACGTATTTTCTAACCTGTTGGACAACGCAAACAAATATTCACCGCACAGCCCGGAGATCACTGTTACAACCCAAAACAGCAGCAACGGGGTGATTGTGCATGTGGATGATCGGGGAATCGGGATCAGCTTGGCCAATCAAAAGAAAATTTTTGATAACTTGTACCGGGTTTCCACGGGAAATGTCCATGACGTTAAAGGCTTCGGACTGGGTCTGAGTTATGTAAAGGCCATTGTCGAAAAACATGGCGGGCATATTTCCCTGGAGAGCGAACCCGGCAAAGGCAGCCGGTTTACAGTCTTCATCCCCTTTGGATATGACGGCAAAGGGAATGAACAGACCAACAACTAATGAAACTGACCCTCTATGGAAAAGTCAAAAATCAAAATTCTGCTGGCCGAAGATGACCCGAACCTCGGCACCATCCTGAAAGCCTATCTTGAGGCCAAAGGATTTTTCACCACATTGTGCGTCGACGGACAGGAAGCCTATGATGCTTATCTGAAAGACAATTTCTCCTTTTGTGTGCTGGATGTGATGATGCCGGTCAAGGATGGATTCACCCTGGCAAGGGATATCCGAAAAGTAGACAAGAAAGTACCCATCCTTTTCCTCACCGCAAAGAATATGCAGGACGACATCCTGGAGGGGTTGAAAATCGGGGCGGACGACTACATAACAAAGCCCTTCAGCATGGAGGAACTTTTGTTGCGCATCACCGCCATTCACCGGCGGACCTACGATGAGAAACCCGGTGATTCGGACAAAACCTTGTTCCAGATAGGGAAGTACACCTTTGATTACGCCAGGCAGCTCCTGAAACATGATAGCAGCGAAGAAAAACTCACTTCCAAGGAAGCCCAGTTGCTTAAAATGCTGTGTGACCGGGCCAATAGTGTACTTGACCGTTCAGAAGCACTGAACAAGATCTGGCTGGACGACAACTACTTCAATGCAAGGAGCATGGATGTGTATATTGCCAAGCTGCGCAAATACCTGAAAGACGATCCGGAGGTGGAGTTGCTGAATGTACATGGCAAAGGCTTTAAACTGCTCATCCCGGAGGGGAAAAGTTCGTGACCAAAACTCAGCCAATGAGTCAATCTTCGGATTTTCCCGGGCATGTTCGGGAAAGGGGTTTTTCCGGCCTGTACGATCTAGCTAAAATCTGGAATCCTTCCTGGTTTCAGGGCAACAGGAAAAGAAAGAACTATTTTGAAGGATGGTATTATAAGCTGGTGAGTGCCGGCGGCAACCATACCTGGTCATTTATCCCGGGCGTTTCACTCACCAATGAAGACCCCCATGCCTTTATTCAGGTGATCAACGGCAAGACCGGCGAGACCTGGTATTTCCGGTTTCCGGCGGAGTCATTCCTTTTTTCGAAGAGCGACTTCCATGTGAAGATCGGTGAAAACGAAATTTCCCGCAGCCATATAAGGTTAGATCTCCAATCACCCAGGGGTCATTTTCAGGGTGAGGTATTTTTTTCCGGGCAGACCCCGCTGCAGGCCACCCTGCTCAGACCCGGGATCATGGGGTGGTATCGCTATGCCCCTTTCATGGAATGTTACCATGGCGTGGTAAGTATGGATCACCGTCTGAGCGGACAACTGAACCTCAATGGCCAGCAAGCTGACTTTCACAACGGGAAAGGCTATATTGAAAAAGACTGGGGTACATCCATGCCTGAAGCATGGATATGGATGCAGTCAAACCATTTTCAGACAGAAAACACCTCTTTCATGCTTTCATTGGCGAATGTTCCCTGGGTGGGGAAAAGTTTCCCCGGATTCCTGGGGTTTTTCCTGCACAAAGGCAAACCACATCTTTTTGCCACCTACAATGGCGCAAAGATTACCAGGCTGGAAAGAAGAGACAACGAATTATTCCTGACCGTCAAAAAAAATGACCTCCGGATAGATATCCGGGGAGCGCAGGGAAAAACCCTCCCGGGCAAAAAAAATGATCCCGGAGCACTGAAGGCACCTAACCAGGGCCAAATGAACAGGGTAATCCACGAAAATCTGAGTGCCAGTCTGCACATAGCCGTCAAAAACAACAACGGCAAACTGCTTTTTGAAGGAACCGGCAGGTTTGCAGGACTGGAAATGATCGGAGATGTCACAAGTTTGCGCTCCTGAACATATTCCCCTACGCCTTGTTGATTATTTCATGCTTGTTTGCTATCTTTGCAATTCAATTTAAAATTGATCTAAATAAGATCACTGTGCTGCACTATCATACTGGCAGCCAAAGAATGACCCTGCATGGAAGACAAGAATAATGACATACTGAACGAAGTAACCGGTTCCGATTACAAATACGGTTTTTACACCGATATTGACATGGACCAGGCACCTCCCGGACTCACTGAGGATACCGTTCGTTTTATTTCCGCAAAAAAAAATGAGCCTGAGTTTATGCTGGAGTTCCGCCTGAAGGCTTTCCGTTACTGGCAGACCATGCAGGAGCCGGAATGGGCCCATCTGGAGTATCCGCCCATCAACTATCAGGATAAGATCTATTACTCAGCCCCGCGTAAAAAGCCCAAATATGAGAGCTTGGACGAGGTGGATCCGGAACTCCTGGAAACCTTTGACAAGCTGGGCATCCCCCTGGATGAGCGTAAAAAACTGGCGGGTGTGGCCGTCGATGCTGTGATGGACAGTGTGTCTGTGGGTTCCACATTCAAAAAGACCCTTTCAGAACAGGGGATCATTTTTTGCTCCTTCAGTGAAGCCGTTCAGAAATATCCCGACCTGGTAAAGAAATACATGGGCAGCGTGGTCCCCCATACGGACAACTTCTTTGCGGCCCTGAACTCGGCAGTATTCAGTGACGGATCATTTGCTTATATTCCCAAAGGGGTGAAATGTCCGCTGGAGTTGTCCACCTACTTCCGCATCAATGCAGCCAATACCGGGCAGTTTGAGAGAACCCTTATCGTGGCCGAAGAAGGCAGCTATGTCAGCTATATGGAAGGATGTACGGCACCAATCCGTGATGAACATCAATTGCATGCGGCCATTGTAGAGATCGTCGCACACAAGGATGCCGAAGTAAAATATTCGACCGTTCAGAACTGGTGGCCGGGCGACAAGGATGGCAAAGGCGGGGTGTACAACTTCGTTACAAAGCGTGGAATATGTGAGGGAGAAAACTCGAAAATATCCTGGACCCAGGTGGAGACAGGATCTGCCATTACCTGGAAATATCCCAGCCTGATACTGAAGGGCGACCGGTCAACCGGAGAATTTTATTCTGTAGCCGTGACCAATAAACGGCAGCAGGCCGACACGGGCACCAAAATGATCCACCTGGGGAAGGACACCAAAAGTACCATCATCAGTAAAGGGATCTCTGCCGGCAGAAGCAATAACAGTTACCGGGGGCTTGTAAAAACCAGCCGCAGGGCAGAGAACGCCCGGAATTTCTCACAGTGTGACTCACTACTCCTCGGAGACCAGAGCGGAGCCCACACTTTCCCCTATATCGAGGTGGGCAACCGATCCTCGATTGTGGAACATGAGGCAACCACCAGTAAGATATCCGAAGACCAGCTGTTTTACTGCCTGCAAAGAGGAATTGACATGGAAGGAGCCATCGGACTGATTGTCAATGGCTATGCCAAAGAGGTGCTTTCAAAGCTTCCCATGGAGTTTGCCGTGGAGGCTCAGAAATTGTTGTCGGTGAGTCTGGAGGGAAGCGTGGGGTAAGAATGGTTGTTGGTTGTTGGTTCTCATGGGCGGAGGATTGTGGGAGTTGCCCATAGACGGTGGACGAGGCTGAGCGGTTGTTGGTTGTTGGTTGGGATAAGGATGGTGGAATTGCCCACGAAACGACCCCGAAGGGGTCACACGTTACTAACGACCCCGAAGGGGTCAAACGCTACTAGACTATGTTAAAAATAAAAGACCTGAGTGTTTCCGTTCACGGAAAAATCATTATCGAAGGATTGAACCTGGAGGTCAACGAGGGTGAAGTTCATGCCATCATGGGGCCGAATGGTTCCGGCAAGAGTACGCTGGCATCCGTAATAGCGGGGCGGGAACTCTTTACCGTGGAGAGCGGGGAAATCACCTACCTGGGGCAAAACCTGTTTGACATGCCGGCTGAGGAGCGCGCAAGGGAAGGGATTTTTATGGGGTTTCAGTACCCGGTGGAAATACCCGGGGTCAGTATCGCGAACTTCATGCGCACAGCCCTGAACGAAAAGCGCAAGCATCTGGGGCTTGAGCCCTTAACAGGGGCCGAGTTCCTGAAGCTGATGGAGGAGAAGAAAAAAATGGTTGACATTCACTCAAAACTGACCAATCGCGCCGTGAACGAAGGGTTCTCCGGCGGGGAAAAGAAAAAGAATGAGATTTTTCAGATGGCCCTGCTCGAACCCCGCCTGGCCATCCTGGACGAAACAGACTCAGGACTTGACATCGATGCCCTGAAAGTGGTGGCAAACGGGGTGAACAAGCTCAAAAGGGAGGACAACGCCACCATCGTGATCACCCACTACCAGCGGCTGCTCGATTACATTGTACCAGATTTTGTGCATGTGCTGTATGACGGACGCATCATAAGAAGCGGGCCGAAAGAGCTGGCGATGGAACTGGAAGAAAAGGGGTATGACTGGATAAAACAGGAAAAGTAAGCCTTCATGGATACCGTACATACAACATTATTAAAAGACAGGTTGCTGGAGCTTTACCAACAGGAGCAGGAAGCCATCCGGGGAAAGGCCACACCTTTCGTGAACAGGCTGCGCAAACATGCCTTTTCACGCTTCCGCGAGAACGGGTTTCCGGAAACGAATCAGGAAAACTGGCGGTTTACTGACCTGACTCCGTTGCTAAACACGGAGTTTGTATTCGATTTCAGCAACCAAAGCCGTCACATGGATGTGGATAAAATATTTACCTGTGACGTTTACGACCTGGACACCTTCAGCATTACCCTGCTGAACGGATGGTTTGTGTATAAGCATGCTCCCCTGACCCAACTGCCTGACGGCACCATAATAGGAAGCCTGGCAAAAGCCATGGAGGTTTACCCGGAACTGGTAGACCGGTATTACGGGAAAGCCGTTAAAACGGAGACCCATACGCTGGCCGCCCTTAACACAGCCTTTGTGCAGGACGGGTTATTCATATACGTGCCCGAGGGGGTGAAAGTGGAGAAGCCGATTCAGCTGATCAACATTGTGAACACTGAATACCCGGTCTTTTTGCAGCCACGTCATCTCGTCATTGCAGAGAACAACGCAGAACTGACACTGGTGCATTGCGACCACTCCCTTACCCACAATATCAGCTTTACCAATACGGTAATGGAAACCTATGCCGGGGAGGGAGCAGCAGTATCCCATTATAAAATTCAAAACAAGGGGCGTAATTCCGCCCTGGTGACCAGTAACTTCTTTCATCAGGATGCATCCAGCAGACTTTACAGCAACATCATTACACTGAACGGGGGCTTCACCAAAAACATCCTGGATGTGGCCATTGCAGGCACCGGCTGCCGGTCTGAACATTACGGACTTTACCTGGTGGACAGCAACCAGCATGTAGACAACCAGCTCTACATTGATCACCGCGAACATTCCTGCTACAGCAATCAATTATACAAGGGAATTCTGGATGATGAAGCAACGGCCGTTTTCTCCGGCAAGGTGATGGTACAAAGACATTCCCAGCAAACCGAGGCTCATCAGAACAATCACAACATTCTGCTTACTGATGAGGCCAGGGCCAACACCCAGCCACACCTGGAAATTTATGCGGACGATGTCAAATGCTCCCACGGTGCCACAGTAGGGCAGCTGGATCCTGAAGCCATGTTTTACATGCGGTCACGCGGTCTTTGCGAACGATCAGCCAGGCAACTGATGATGATCGCTTTTGCAGGGGAGGTGGTCAGCGAAATAAAAATCGATGCCCTGCGCGAACGAATCCAACACATGGTCGAGAAGCGACTGAAGGGAGAATTGTCAATCTGTGACCAGTGCATGCTGCATTGTAACAGCAAGGAGCCCACCACATTCAACATCGACCCGGGCAAATTATAAATCAAAAACAATTGCTCTGTGAGTAAGATTGAACAACTTCGTAAACAGTTCCCCATACTTTCCATGGAGGTCAATAACCGTCCCCTGGTCTATTTTGACAATGCCGCTACCACCCAGAAACCGAAGGTGGTCATTGAACGGCTCCAAAAATATTACGAAACCGAAAACAGCAACATCCACCGGGGCGCACACTTTTTGAGCCAGATGGCCACAGACGCCTATGAACAGGCCAGAAAAACCACGGCTTCTTTTATCAATGCAATGCACCCCCATGAGGTTGTATTTACCCGGGGCACCACAGAATCCATCAACCTGGTGGCCCACTCTTTCTGCAAAAAAATTCTGAAACCCGGTGACGAAATCCTGATTTCGGCCATGGAGCATCACTCCAACATTGTTCCATGGCAGATCGCCTGCCAGGAACACCAGGCAAGTCTCAAAGTGATCCCCATTAACCAGAAAGGGGAGCTCATCATACCTGAATACCATAAGTTACTCAACGAGAAAACCCGGCTGGTTGCCATCACCCATGTAAGTAATGCACTTGGCACCATCAATCCTGTCAGGGAAATCATTGAAGCTGCCCACCGGAAAGAAATCCCCGTACTGGTTGACGGGGCACAGGCTACTCCTCATATGCCCGTTGATGTGCAGGCACTTGATTGTGATTTCTACTGTTTTTCCGGGCACAAGATGTACGGCCCGATGGGGATTGGCGTATTGTACGGCAAAGAAAAGTGGCTGGAACAAATGCCCCCTTATCAGAGCGGTGGTGAAATGATAAAAGACGTGAGTTTTGAAAAAACCACCTATAACGACCTGCCCTTTAAGTTTGAAGCAGGCACCCCCAATGTGGCCGGGGTGCTTGGTCTGGAAGCTGCCATGAATTTTATCAGTGAAACAGGGCATGATGCCATTTCCGCCCACGAAAGCGACTTGCTTCAATACGCGCTCGAAGGGCTTAAAAACGTTGACGGAATCCGATTCATCGGGACACCGGAACACCGGGCAGGGGCGATTTCGTTCCTGCCGGGCGACATTCACCCCTACGATGCAGGCACCATTCTCGACAAACTGGGGATCGCGGTGCGGACCGGCCATCACTGTGTACAGCCGGTCCTTGACTACTTCAGCATTCCGGGAACCATCAGAATATCATTTGCCGTATATAACACACGACAGGAAATTGATACACTAATTAAAGGCCTTGCCACCGTCAGGGAGATGTTCGGATAAACAACCCGTCAGCCATGCAACAACAAGATCAGGCAAGAAAATATTTTCACGGACTGAATCGCCTGTACGGCCGGCTCTTCCTGGTACTGGTACGCCCCACCCCATTCAAAACCGCCACCGATTTGAACCTGGATGAGGAAGAAAAAAACACCCTGATGCAGTGGACACTATCATCAACACCTAAACAAAAGGAGAATGACCACCATTAAAGAAAAAGAACAAAAGATCATCAGCGATTTTGAGATGTTCGATGACTGGATGGACAAATACAATTATATCATCGAACTGGGCAAATCCATCTCCCTGATCAAAGAAGAATATAAAACAGAAAAATACATGATCAAAGGTTGTCAGTCGCGCGTGTGGCTTCATGCCGACTATCAGGATGGGAAAGTGATTTACACCGCTGACAGCGATGCCCTTATCACCAAAGGGATCGCCGCACTCCTGATCGAAGTCCTTTCCGGCCAGCCTCCGAAAGAGATCGTGGACACCGAACTATCCTTTATCGATGAGATCGGCCTGAAGGAGCATCTGTCACAAACACGCTCCAATGGCCTGGTCAACATGATCAAGCAAATGAAGCTTTATGCGCTGGCTTTCTCTAAAATGTAACCATCGGGGTCCGGCATCAACCCATTAACGGGGTCCGGCATCAACCCGTTAACGGGGTCCGGCATCACCCGTAAAAAATAATCCCTATGCAGCAACCATCAGACACCCCGCAAGAAGAGCAGGTCATTGAAGCCCTCAAAACAGTATTTGACCCTGAGATCCCCGTCAATGTTTATGACCTGGGGCTTATTTACAATATCAGTATTGACCGCGACGGCGTGGTGGATATCACCATGACCCTTACCAACCCCAATTGCCCGGTGGCTGACGAAATGCCGGCCAGGGTGGAGGAAGCCGTTGAGCAGGTGGACGGGGTCAGAAAAGCCAGGATTGACCTGGTATTTGACCCGCCATGGTCCACGGATAATATCTCAGAGGCCGCAAAGCTCGAACTGGGTTTGCTCTGATTGTGATTGCCCATAAGAGTTGCGCTGTGCTGCCGTGCTTGTCCCGCGATCCGTTAACCGCCGATACCGGATCAAAAACTTCCACTGCCCCGCGATTTCAACTGCATATAATTTTTGCAGGAAGAAAAAAGGTTGTATTTTTGGCGATACAACCAAGAAACACTTGTTGTAATCACTAAATCCCCGAACAATGAATATTCCCGACAACCTTAAGTACACCAAAGACCATGAATGGGTAAAAATTGAAGGCGACACCGCCACTGTGGGCATTACAGACTTTGCCCAGGGTGAACTCGGAGATGTGGTTTTCGTAGAAGTTGATACTGAAGGCGAAAGCCTTGACAAAGAGGAAACTTTCGGAACCATCGAAGCTGTGAAAACGGTATCAGACCTGTTCATGCCCATTGGCGGTGAAATCACCGCATTCAACGAGGAGCTTGAATCCGCCCCTGACACGATCAATAAAGACCCCTACGGTAAGGGCTGGATCATTAAAATTAAGATTGCAGACAAGTCAGAAACAGATGACCTGCTTGATGCTGAACAATACAAAGAACTCGTAGACGCCTGACAGGAAAAAACACTCACCCAAATCTGTGTGCGAAACCATCAGAGCTTTATTCCTGCCATATTATGGGGGATGGTCATATTGCTTGCCATAGCCTATCCGGGAGAGAACATCCCGGATAGTGATCTGCTGAAATTCCCGCATATTGACAAAGTAGTCCATTTTGGGCTTTTTGCTGTTTTGGGCACATTACTGGTGAATGGTTTTCGGAAGAAACGCGGGGGAGGGAGTCTTCACAGCAAAGAGCTGATGCTGTGCATTGCCATGGGAATCGTTTTCGGCGTTGTCACAGAATATTTTCAATATTGTTGCCTGAGCGATCGCCATGGCAATGTACCTGATGCCATGGCAAATGGCTTTGGAACGATTTTTGGAGTCATTGTATCAGCACAATTGTTCAGGAAAATGTTTGATTTTCAGGAAAAAAATGAACCTGATTGACTTTTGCAAAATACTTTGTATATTAGCAAACTCTTTTTTGACGATCATTTTCAGACCAATTAACATAGGAAACAGCTAAAAAACCAACCAGACAGGAACTATTATGGAAGCAAAAAAAACACCGAAAGCAGACCTTGAAGGCAAAAAGCGTACCTTTTTGCAGATCGGGATTGCGATAGCGCTTGGTGCGGCATTGGTTGCTTTTGAATGGAAGCACTACGAGCGGCCGGAAGTCAGCCTCGGCACACTGGAGATTGACTTCATTGAGGAAGAAGACATCCCGATTACCAGGCAGGAACAACCCCCACCGCCGCCTCCGCCGGAACCTTCTCAGGAGCTGATCATCGTTGATGACGATGTGGAACTGGAAGAGGAGTTCACCATTGATATGGATGCCGACGTATTTACTGAGGTCCAGGAGTTTACACCCATCCAGTTCGAAGAAGAAGAGGAGGTGGATGAAGATGTCATTTTTACCGTTGTGGAAGACCAGCCCCAATTTCCGGGCGGCGAAGAAGCCAGGCAAAAGTTTCTTGAGGACAATCTTCGGTATCCCCAGATGGCACGCGAAGCCGGTATTCAGGGAACAGTGTTTGTCACCTTTGTGGTAGAAACGGACGGAAGTGTTACTGACGTTCAGATACTGCGCGGTATCGGTGGCGGATGCGACCAGGAAGCCGTAAGAGTTGTACAAATGATGCCCCGCTGGGAGCCCGGCCGCCAGAGAGGCCAGCCAGTAAGGGTGCAGTTTAACATGCCCATCCGGTTCAGACTGAATTAATGACCGGATCCTGCACATAAAAAAAGCCGTCTTTTTACAAAGGCGGCTTTTTTTATGCATTGTTGTCAGCACTTAGCTGATGCGGCTCCAGAATAACTGCCGGGGGAACAAACGCTCAAGCTGCCATTTGACCATCCTGTGATCCGGAAAGCTTAATCCCGGATCTTTTTTAAGCAGATCCATTGCCTGCCGGCGTGCGTATTTTAAAACCTGTTCGTCCCTCGCCAGATCTGCGATCTTCAGGTCCAGTACGCCACTCTGCTGCGTACCCTGCAGATCGCCCGGACCGCGCAGCTGCAGATCGGTTTCAGCAATGCGGAACCCGTCATTGGTTTCCACCATCACCCCCAGGCGCTTCCGTGCGTCGGCACTCAATTCATCCTTCGACATCAGCACACAGAATGACTGATCGGCACCTCTGCCTACCCGGCCTCTCAGCTGATGCAATTGTGACAGACCGAAACGCTCCGCACTTTCAATGACCATCACGCTGGCATTGGGGACATCAATCCCCACCTCAATTACCGTGGTAGCCACCATTATCTGGGTCTGACCATTGACAAAGCGCTGCATCTCATAATCCTTATCGGCCGGTTTCATCTTACCATGTACAATACTGACACCGTAAGCTGGTGGGGGAAATTCCCTGACAATGCTTTCATACCCATCATTCAGATCTTTCAGGTCGAGCTTCTCTGACTCCCTGATCAGCGGATACACCACATACACCTGCCGGCCTTTTTCAATCTCCTGGCGGAGAAATCCGAACACTTTCAGACGATTCCTGTCATATTGATGCACCGTGCGGATCGGCTTCCGGCCGGGGGGAAGTTCGTCAATTACCGACACGTCCAGGTCACCATACAGCGTCATGGCCAAAGTACGGGGAATCGGGGTGGCCGTCATCACCAGTATGTGGGGGGGCATGCTTCCCTTCGACCACAGTCTGGCCCGCTGCGCCACACCGAAACGGTGCTGCTCGTCAATCACAACCATCCCCAATGCCTTAAACTGCACCATATCTTCCAGCAGGGCATGAGTCCCGATCAACAGGTGAAGACTACCATCCGCGGCATCCGACAATAACTTACGGCGATCAGCCTGTTTGGTGGAGCCCGTCAGCAAGCCAACCCGGATCCCCAGCTCCGACAACATGGCGGTGACCGACTCATAATGCTGAAAAGCGAGGATTTCCGTGGGAGCCATCAGGCAAGCCTGGAAACCATTATCGAGGGCCATCAGCATACTCATTACAGCCACCACCGTTTTACCGCTTCCCACATCCCCCTGAAGCAGGCGGTTCATTTGTTTCCCGGAAAGGGTATCTCCCCTGATCTCTTTCAACACTTTTTTCTGGGCGGCTGTCAACTCAAAAGAAAGCTTTTCCCGGTAAAACCCGTTAAAATAATCATTCAGGCCAGGAAAAATATGACTCTTGGATTTCTCGTTCCGGATCAGTTTATGCCGCAGCAGGTTCAACTGAATAAAAAACAACTCTTCAAACTTGAGACGTGCAGTGGCCCGTTTCAGCATCCTGTCATCAGCCGGGAAATGGATATGGAGCAAAGCCTCCTCCCTTGCCGGCAACCTGAGAGAGGACAGTATTCCGGGTGGAAGTGTTTCGGCAAGATGATCCTTAACTACCACCAGTAAATTTTTTACCAGTTTGGCAATGCCCCTGCTGTCGAGACCCATCGACCCAAGTTTCTCTGTGGAGTTATACACAGGCTGCATGGCAGAGCCCTGATTAATTGCTCCCGGCGTCACCGGCTCCACCTCGGGATGGGCGATATTGAACCGTTTACCAAACAGGGTGGGCTTTCCAAATACGATGTATTCCACACCCGGCTTAAAACGGTCTTTCAGCCATTTAAACCCACGGAACCAGACCAGCTCCATCTGACCGGTGGAGTCAGACAACGTGGCTGTCATTCTTGTGGTACGATGCTTGCCGTGCAGACGAACATCTGAGATCATTCCCCTGACCTGCACATAAGGCATCTGGTCACGGATTTCCCCGATTGTATAAAACCGGCTCCTGTCAATATACCGGAAAGGGAAAAAAGTCAGCAAGTCCCGGAATGAATGAATATCCAATTCTTTCCTCAGGAGCTCAGCACGTTTGGGGCCAACCCCCTTCAGGAACTCTATGGGTGTATCCAGGTAATCCTGCCGGTCTGTATCTGTCATTATGAATTCCCCCAGATGTTTTTTGCAATCAAGGGGTAAAAATAATGTAAAATCTGCGGAACTGTTGTTATTTTTGACAATAGCTAGCAGTATATCCAACAAGAAAATCTCTTTTATGAAAATACTGGTCTTCGGTGCCGGCGTCATAGGCACCACCTATGCATGGCAGTTACAGGAAGCGGGATACGACATCACCTTGTTTGTGCGTAAACAGCGCATGGTAAGATATACGAACTCGGGAGTTCCTGTAAACTACACAGATCTGCGCAGTCAGACGGAAGATTACGGACAATCTGTATTCAGGCCCAATGTTATAGACCGTCTTGATTCCAACAGCCCCTATGACCTGATCATTGTATCCGTCAGAAGCAACCAATGGTCGGATGCCTTGCCCTACATTGCCAAACACGCAGGCAAGGCCGACGTCCTTCTGCTTGGCAACATGTGGGAAGAAGTAAAAAGCGTGAATAAAATATTCCCTAAAGGAAAATGTTTTTTTGGATTTCCGGACATTGTCACCGGAAGCCCCACAGAAAACGGCATCAATTGTCATCTGTTCAAAAGGGGGCATACCATCCTTGGAGAAGCAGACAAGAAAGTCACCGAAAGACTGAAAAAAACTGCAGAAATTATGGAAGCTGCGGGAATGGAGCCAAAAATCAATAAGGACATTAAAGACTGGCTGCCCACCCGTTACCTGGTATCAGCCATTCAACCGGCCCTGATCAACAAAGCCGGCGGGGCAAGATTGTTTGCTTCAAACAAACTGCTCATCCGCCAATATATTAACGCATTAAAGGAGGGTCAGAAAGTTTGCAGGAAAAAGGGGATCAAATCCGTCAGCCTCTTCCCTTTTTCCCGTTTTTTTCTTCCCGGCTTCTTGCTGACACCCCTTATCCGCCGGCAGTTCAGTGACGAGTTGGTGGCAGCGCTTGACAACAACATGAAACACGCACCGGCTGAAAAGAAAAAGCAATACTATGATGTGTTCCACACCGGAAAAAGGCTGGG
>SKUN01000018.1 GCA_007129945.1 Bacteroidales bacterium | reverse complement strand
TCTGCGGTCCGGACGGGACTCGAACCCGCGACCCCATGCGTGACAGGCATGTATTCTAACCAACTGAACTACCGGACCGGATTTTTAAGAACGATGCCTTTTTGTTTGTAAGGCGTTGCAAAGATAGAAATGAAAATCAATTCTGCAAAGTATTTTTTATGTTTTTATGCATTTTTCATTTCTTCTGAAAAGGCAGTAATAAAGGGCTGTTCCACCATTCGATGGAACAGCCCTGCTAATAAACTGAATCTCAACCCGGTCTTCGTCTTTAGTCTTAATCAGTTTCAGCAATAATCAGACATTAACCCTGGTTTTTGATCCGGTCTTTCACTTCATCGTTTATTCTTCCTCTTCGTACTCCTTCAGGATATCCTTTACCCCGTCGGTGGTCACACGACCATAGGTTTTGTCGCCCACCATCACCACAGGAGCAAGTCCGCATGCACCTACACAGCGCAGGCAGGTAATGGAAAATTTACCGTCATCGGTGGTAATCCCCACTTCAACCTTTAGCAGGCGCTTGAATTCATCCAGCACTTTCTCAGCACCCCGCACGTAGCAGGCAGTACCGGTACAGATAGAGATGGGGAAACGACCTCTGGGCAGCATGGTGAAGAACGAATAAAAAGTGACCACGCCATATACTTTGGCCACGGACACATTCAGTTCCTGAGCCACCACCTCCTGCACTTCTGCAGGGAGGTAGCCGAAGATCTCCTGTGCTTTGTGCAGCACATTGATCAACTCACCAGGCTCATTATTGAACGACTTGGCAACATCTTTAAGTTGTTGCACTTCGCTGTCTTTGAGTTTTAATTTTACGGATGTCATTATGATGCTATTTTTTTGATTACAACTTTGGGTTCCTTCCGCCACAAACTAGTCGAGCAACACATCTTTTCTTTTCTTGTCGAAATAATGCGTATGAAGCAATTGATGTGCCTTTTCACTCATGGGTTTACCCAGAAACTCCTCATAGAGTTTAATGATGTGTGGGTTTTCATGCGACTTGCGAATTGCTTTACCGGCATCTTCCTGGTAGATGGCCTTCTGGCGGGCCTTGATGATCGCGGAATTACCATGGTGCAGAGGCTGACCACCGCCACCGATACAACCACCGGGGCAGGCCATGATCTCAATGGCGTGGAAATCACTCTTACCAGCCTTGATATTATCCAGCAATTCACGTGCATGGCCCAGTCCGTGGGCAATACCAATGTTGATCTGGGTTCCGTCAAAATCCACACTGGCCGAACGAATACCTTCCAGTCCGCGCAACTGCTCGAAATCAATTTTTTCAAGCTTCTTGCCTGTGTGTACTTCATAAGCAGTACGAACAGCCGCTTCAATCACACCACCGGTTGCACCAAAGATGACGCCAGCTCCGGTTGATTCGCCCATGGGCTTGTCAAAATCTTCTTCAGGCAGGCTGTTGAAATCCATGTTGGTGCGCTTGATCAGCGTGGCAAGCTCGCGGGTAGAGATGGAATAATCCACATCCGGGTTGCCGTCTACACTGAACTCTTCACGGGTACATTCGTATTTCTTGGCCACGCAGGGCATCACACTCACCACCACCATCTCGTCACGCCTGGTCTCGATCTTGTCGGCAAAGTAGGTCTTTGCGATAGATCCGAACATTTGCTGTGGTGAACGTGCGGTTGACGGAATGTCACGCATATCCGGGAAATGATACTCAAAGAAGTTGACCCAACCCGGGCAGCAGGAGGTCAGCATGGGCAACTTCACCTCTTTGTCGCCACCGAGAAAACGGGTCAGACGATCCAGCAACTCTGTGCCTTCTTCCATAATGGTCAGGTCGGCCGCAAAATCGGTGTCAAATACATAATCAAACCCAAGCCTTCTCAGTGCTGCAACCATCTTACCGGTTACCAGTGTACCGGGCTCCAGGCCAAATGCTTCACCCAGAGCGGCTCGGACGGCAGGTGCCGTCTGCACCACCACCTTTTTCTGCGGATCGGCCAGGTCACGGATAAGCTGCGTGGTATGATCCACTTCGGTGAGTGCCCCGGTCGGGCAAACAGCCACACATTGTCCGCAATAGGTACATTCACTGTGATCCAGGTCGCGCTCAAACGCAGGAGCTACAACCGCTTCAAAACCGCGATGGATTCCTGAAAGCACACCTACCGTCTGGAAATCATTACACATGGTTTCACAGCGGCGGCACATGATACACTTGTCCATATCGCGGATGATGGCCGGCGAAAAGTCCGGCTTATAGGTCGATTTCTCACCCTGGAAGGGTATGCTGCGTACACCCATCTTGATGGCCATGTCCTGCAGGTCGCAGGTACCACTCTTGGCGCAGATCAGGCAGTCAAACGGGTGGTCGGAAAGAATCAGCTCCAGCACAGTTTTACGCGCATTGAGCACGCGTACGCTGTGAGTGTGTACCACCATGCCTTCGTTGCATTCCGTTGCACAGGCGGGAGCCAGGTTGCGCCTGCCCTCTACCTCCACAACGCAAACACGGCATCCACCGGGCTTGTGTTCAATCTTCAAATCGCCGAGGTTCATGTAACAAAGCGTAGGGATCTCGATACCCAGCTTCTTGGCTGCATGAAAGATGGTCGTCCCCTTTTCAACCTCGACAGTCCTGTTATCTATGTTTAATTTAATCAGTTCCATGTCTTATGTGTTCTTACAATTTTTAAATGATTGCTATTGCGTTAAACTTACACTTCTCCAGACAGGCACCGCACTTGATGCACAACGACTGGTCGATGGTATGCAGTTGTTTTCTTTCTCCGGCGATACAGTTCACAGGACAGTTACGGGCACAGGCAGTGCAACCGACACAGTTCTCGGGAATGACCTCGTAACGGATCAGGTCTTTACAGGAGCCTGCAGGGCACCGCTCCTCTTCCACGTGCGCCAGATATTCGTCATAAAAGTTGTCCAGGGTGGAGATCACCGGGTTGGGTGATGTTTGTCCCAGTCCGCACAACGAAGTATCGCGGATCACCCCGCAAAGGTTACGCAAATTATCAAGGTCTTCGGTGGTCGCCTGCCCTTTGGTAATCTTTTCCAGCTGCTCGTACAACCGCTTGTTACCGATACGACAGGGAGAGCATTTGCCGCATGATTCTTCAACGGTAAAGTCCAGGTAGAATTTGGATACCGAAACCATACAGTCATCTTCATCCATAACGATCATACCTCCAGAACCCATCATAGAACCGGCTGCAACCAGGTTGTCAAAGTCAATGGGCGTATCCAGGTGTTTTTCAGTCAGACAGCCACCGGAAGGGCCTCCGGTCTGCACAGCTTTAAACTTCTTGCCATCCTTGATACCGCCACCGATCTCAAAGATCACCTCGCGCAGGGTAATTCCCATGGGTACCTCGATCAGGCCCACGTTATTGATCTTTCCTGCGAGGGCAAATACCTTGGTGCCTTTCGATTTCTCGGTTCCGATCTGCGAGAACCATTTCGCACCTTTATTATATATCACAGGAATATTGGCAAAAGTCTCCACGTTATTCACGTTGGTAGGCATGCCAAGATAACCGCTCTGGGCCGGGAAGGGTGGCTTGAAAGTAGGCTCGCCCCTTTCACCTTCCATAGAATGGATCAGTGCCGTTTCCTCACCGCAAACAAATGCGCCGGCTCCGTAGCGGATCTCCACATCAAAGTTGAAACCACTTCCCAGAATATCCTTACCAAGCAGGCCAAGCTCACGTGCTTGCTTAATGGCGATCTTCAGACGTTTGATGGCCAGCGGATATTCAGCACGGATATAGATCAGTCCTTTGTCAGCACCAATACAGTACCCGTTAATTACCATGGCTTCCAGTACTGAGTGAGGGTCACCTTCCAGGATGGAACGGTCCATAAATGCACCCGGGTCACCTTCATCGGCATTACACACCACATATTTTTGTTCACCTTCTACCTTACTGGCAATCTGCCATTTGATACCGGTCGGGAAACCACCGCCTCCGCGACCTCGCAGCCCGGAGTCGATCATTACCTGGATAGCCTCTTCCGGAGTCATCTCCGTCATAACACGTCCCATGGCCTCATAACCATCAGCTGCCAGATACTCATCAATATTTTCAGGATCGATCAAACCACAATTGCGAAGGGCAATACGGATCTGCTTTTTGTAGAAGCCCATGCCTTTGGAATCGGAAATTTGCTGTTTGTTCACCGGATCCGTGTATAACAGCCGCTTAACCTGCCGTCCCTTTATGGCGTGCTCGGCAACGATCTCTTTAGCATCTTTGGGCTCTACCGACACGTAAAACGTATTGTCGGGAATAACCTTTACGATGGGGCCCTTTTCACAAAAACCGAAACATCCGGTTTCCACAACCTGTACTTCATTCTCGAGCCCTTGTTCCTGTAGCTCTTTTTTCAGATTTTCATACAGCATGTCACTGGAAGAGGCCCGGCATCCGGTACCTGCGCAAACCAGCATATGCATATTGAATTTTGCCATTTCCTTAACCCTCCTTATTTATTTTTTTCAATGGTTTGATAATTCACAGGAATGATTCCATCAACCAATTCCCCGTTCCTGATATATTTCTCGATGATCTCATCGGCTTTTTTCAGATCCACATACCCGTATACGACAGGCTCCTGACCCGGAAGCCTGACTTCAATGGTTGGCTCTGCATAGCAATATCCCATGCAACCAGTCTGGGTTACTATGGCATCGATATTGCGCTTATCCATTTCATCCACCATGTATTCCATCACATCCTTCGATCCGGATGCAATTCCGCAGGTGGCCATGGCCACTTTAACCTGTACGCGGCCTTCAGGCTTATCGCTCTTTTCCCTCAAAGCGATCTTCGACTGCAGATCGTCCTTTTTCTTTTTTAAATCTGCCAGAGATTTGATTTTTGTCATGACTCTTTTCCCGTTAGTTGTTATTTATTCAGTTTATTATATGTCAGTTGGCATGTAATTCCGCAAGATTCTCCCGGATCATCTCCTTTATAAACCTCAGGATCTCCGGATCATTGACAGGCATGCCGTCGAGTGCTTCTGTAATTTCCCTGGTATCGGCCACATAACTTTTACCGTCTTTGTGATGCGCGTACCGGAACCGGATTTCAGGGTTACCGCCGATCAGCAGCCCCATTACCCCGGCGATGTCTCCCAGTACAGGGCGATCGATGTTGTCGTGTACAAACACAGCTTCAATCGTTGTTCCTTTGCCCGGAGTAGACCACAGACTCAAGTGTCCGCCGGTACGCTCCGCATTCTGCTTGAAAAGCGGAATCCCCAACCCCACTTTCCGCGTGGTCCTGGAGGTAAAATAAGGATCCAGCACCTTCTCCTGCATCTCCTCACTCATCCCGCAACCATCATCCTCTACCCTGATCAGGTACGTATTGACTTTTGTATCCTC
>SKUN01000004.1 GCA_007129945.1 Bacteroidales bacterium | reverse complement strand
CACCAAGCTTATCAACAATGATAGCTTTTACTCTTGTTGCAATGTCAGACATGGTTTCTCCTTTTTTTGTTAAACAGGCTGCAAAGAAAAATATTAAATTCGTTATAACCAACTTTTTTGCACCTAAAATTGAATTCGGAGCTGTAACTAGCTGCAATGCAGGCTTTAATAACCTACCAAAAGCTTAGTAGCAGATTGGTGCCACCGTCGGGTTGCTGTGATTGCATGCTTTTTGGCTAATTTTGAACCGTAATAATCCTTGCTTTTCTCAAAGATAATGAAAAAAACAGAGAAATTCCTCAATCTTGCCATTTTGGCTTCCGGGAACGGTTCCAATGCGGCCCGTTTTATTCGTCATTTTCATGATCATCCTGTGATTCGTGTGGGGTTGATCGTCTCAAACAATGCCTCTGCTTACGTGCTGGAGCGTGCCGGGAACGCCGGGTTGCCCGCGGAGGTCATTCCCGGGCCTGACTGGGAAAATGAAGAAAAGGTGAAGGCGGTTTTTCATCGTTACCAAATTGATGCAGTAGTCCTGGCCGGTTATATGCGGCTGATCCCCCCTTTTCTGATCAGAATGTTTCCCAATCGCATATTTAATATTCACCCCGCCCTGCTGCCGGATTTTGGCGGGAAAGGGATGTATGGAAAGCATGTGCACCGGGCTGTCCTGGAATCGGGCGCAGAAAAGAGCGGAATTACCATACACCTTGTCAATGAGGAATATGATAAGGGCCGTATTCTTTTTCAGGAAGAGGTTGCCATTTCTCCTACAGACACACCGGAGAGTCTGGCTGCCAAAGTTCAGCAACTGGAACATTATCATTACCCCAGGGTGGTGGAAGCTGAATTGCTGCAGGCAGGCGCGTGAGAACATGATTGTCGTTCAGGATTTTGGCGGTGACATTTTATTTTATGCCTAAATGTGCTATATTTGCGTATAACAGCCGGGTTAAACAAATATCCTGCGAATGAGTTATCCTAATAATCATTTATCATAAAAACAGAGAAAATATGTCAAATTATCACGAACCAGCAGATGAATTGTCACAAGAGGCACGAAATTTTTCGCGTGCGCTCAATAGTTTGAAGGAAGAAATTGAGGCTGTTGACTGGTATCACCAGCGCGTGGTTACCAGTAACGACGAGGACCTCTCTAAGATCATGGCGCACAATCGCGATGAAGAGATTGAACATGCCTGTATGACCCTTGAGTGGCTGCGCCGCAATATGCCCGGATGGGATGAGGAATTGCGAAACTGGCTTTTTAAGGAAGGTGATCTTATGGGTGGCCATGGCGATGAGCATGATGATGACCACGCCGAAGGGAAATCAGATTCTTTAGGGATTGGAAAAATTAAAAAATAAGGAGGAAAACATGGATATTTTAAGAAGATCAATGGCTCCCATCTCAGAAGCAGCTTGGGAGGAGATCAATGAAACTGCTGTGGAGGTCCTGACGGCTTCCCTCTCAGGTCGTAAATTTCTGGATGTGGAAGGCCCCAAAGGACTGAACTATGCCGCCCTTTCAACGGGCCGGATTGATGTCCCTGCAAATCAGAAAGGACCTGTGAAGTACGGGATCAATAAGGTGCTGCCGATGATTGAGGCCAGGGTGCCTTTTGAGCTGAATATCTGGGAGTTGGACAATGCGGTTCGCGGGGCAGAGGATATCGACCTGGACGCCCTTGAAGATGCTGCCCGTGAAATTGCCCGATTCGAGGAAAATGCCATTTATGAGGGATTCAAGGCAGGTAATATTTCGGGATTGAAGAACAGCTCGGATTATGAACCGATTCCGTTCCCTGATAGCAGTGAAGGCATTCTCGGTGCTGTATCCAACGGGATTGTGAAAATGAAGGAAGCGGCCATTGAAGGGCCCTATTCGCTGGTGCTGAATACCGAAAGGTGGCAGAAGGTGAATTCCTTCCTGAAGGGCTATCCGTTGCGCCGCCAGCTGGATCAGTTGCTGGGAGGCAGTATCATCCATGCGCCCTTGGTCAAGGATTCTTACCTGGTTACAGAGCGTGGCGGTGATTACCGCCTGGTGCTCGGACAGGATGTGTCTATCGGCTATGAATCGCACAACAACAAAACGGTGCAGCTTTATTTCACCGAATCGTTTACCTTCCAGGCCATCGATCCGGCCGCGGTGGTGATACTGAAATAAGTCCAACGGACTTTAGTAAAAAAAGGGCTGCAGCACAGCCCTTTTTTTTTAACGTATGACCCCGTTGGCCCGGGGGTTACGATCCCGGAGGGGCTGACTTGCTGTGGAAATGGTTTTCCATCACTTGTTTGAAGTCTTCCATGGTCATGTCGTAATGCGGGGTGAGAGAATGTTTCCCGGGGAAGTTTTCCATGTGCAGGGTGCTGGTCGGGAAAGCGAAACGCACGCCGAGTTTTTCCGCCAGCCTGACAATCTCAAGCAGGACCTCGTGGCGGGCCCTTAATTCTTCTTTCCATGTGGGCACAGCAAAAAAGGTGTAGAAGATAATTTTCAGGGAAAAATCTGCCATTTCATTGAACTCCACCAGGTAAAAATCTTTCCTTGTCTGGGGATGATCCTCTACGATTTTTCTCAGCCCCTCAACAAACACCTCAATCAGGTCAGGGGGTGTATCATACGTGATGGAAATGTGCATAAAGAAACGCCGGTATTGCCGGAGTCCGTGGTTGTCAATCACGGAGTCGGCCAGTTTCCCGTTGGGGATGTAGGTCAGTGAATTGCGGAATGTCCTGATCCTTGTGGAGCGAAAGCCCACTTCTTCCACCGTTCCGTCGAGATCTCCGCTGGAGACCCAGTGCCCGACCGAAAAAGGTTTGTCAATGAAAATCATCAGTGATCCGAAAAGGTTTTTGAGGGTGTCCTGTGCTGCCAGTGCCAGTGCCAGACCGCCGATTGATAAACCTGCCAGCAGGGCAGTGATATTCACATCAAGGTTTTGCAGGATAAACAAGCCCCCGATGATTACCACAAATACCCGCAACACTTTTTTTATCAGCGGGACGACATGATTGTCGAGGCTGGACTCCTTCTGACCGGCCATTTTCTCCAGGTAGAGTGCGAATACATCTACCAGCTTATAGAAGACCAGCATGGCAAAGAAAGGCAGGATGGCCCTGAAAGCAAAAGTAAAATATTTGGCGACCTCAACCGGCAATTGCAATATGGGGAAGACCACCATGACAAAGACAAACACGATGAAAAGGCTGAGTGGCCTGGCCACCGGCAGAAGATAAGGCCTGACCAGCCGGTCATAACCCATTTGGGCGGCTCCCTTGTATAGGGCATTGTCCAGCAAAAATGTCAGTAGTTTATGGATCAGGAAGCTGACAAGGATGAGCAGCAAAATACCAATGTGTTGCCAGAGGTATAAGCCCAGGAACATATGGGTGCCGGCTCTGGGAATCAAATCAATCAGCAGGTCGGGGCCGAAAGGGAAAACCTCGCGGTGCAGTCTTTCAATCTGCTGAATACTTTCGGGGCTGTAGAGCCACAGGTCGTTTCGTTTGGTCAGGTATATTTCCGGCAGATGATGGGTCGGGGTGTACCGGTGTTCATTGTGCACGGTATCTGTATAGTCAGGATCTTCCGGGGCTGCATCTACATCAATCGCATACCCTCTTCCGTCCAGGACTTGTTTGAGCTTGATGGCAGCATCACGCGCTTCTTCCAGTGTCAGCTCCGGATGCAGGAACGCCTGTGCGGCCTGGTCGGGCTCATAGTTTTCCGGATGCAGGAAATACAAATGGGTTTTTAAACTGGCCCCGGGTGTGCTGAGATCCACTGATACCTCCTCAGTGGTTTCCCATGCTGTGGTGTCAGCTTCCTGGGCTGTGGTGTCAGCTTCCTGGGTCCCTCCTTGCTGAAGTTCAGCACTTATGGCGGATGTGACAGGTGAAAAAGACAGGATGGCCAGCAGAATAAAAAATGCCGATTTTTTCAACATGATTCCGGGGTTTAACGGTTGTTTCTTCTCTTCGGGGTGATGGAAATGTGGCAGATCAAACTGGTTGCCTGTAAAAAAGGTGGCTGCCTCAAAAAATGGCTGCAAAACCTTTACCTGCCAAAAATACACAAAACACGCTTTATTCCAAAACTTAAAGTCGGGTGCTTCGCACCCTCCGGTTAGTCGGAGGCTGCGCCTCCTCCGGTTAGTCGAGGGCTATCGCCCTCTCCAGTTGTTGGTTAGTCGGGGCTGACGCCCCTCCGGTTGTTAGTTTCCATGGGATGAGAACTGTATGGGTTGTCCGTATTCACTGGACGAAGCTAAGTGGTTGTTGGTTAGTCGGGGCCCGTGTGAACTAACAACCAACAACTGCCTGGGCCGTTTCCCTGGCCATTGGCAGCTTTCCCTGCTTCTGGCCCATGAGAACCAACAACCAAGGCGCGAAGCGCCGTTAACCAACAACCAAGGCGCTCTGCGCCGACCAAATTTTTTTCCTATCTTTGGTTGTCACACAAATTCCTAAAAACTTGGCTATAGCAAGAAGGTTTGGCGCGTTCAGCGGGGTTTTCACACCCTCCATTTTGTCGATTCTTGGTGTGATCATGTACCTGCGTCTCCCGTGGATCGTGGGTATCGGTGGTTTATGGACTACGCTGGGAATTATTCTCCTGGCCCATGTGATCTCTTTTGCCACCGGGCTGAGTGTTTCTTCGGTGGCTACCGATAAACGGGTGGAAACCGGCGGCAGTTATTATATTATTTCCCGGAGCCTGGGCCTGCCCATCGGCGGTACCCTGGGGGTGGCACTCTTCATTGGCTTATCGTTCAGTGTCAGTTTATACCTGCTTGGTTTTGCGGAAACTTTTCTGTCATACTTCGGATTCGCGGTTACCTTGCAAAATATCCGGATAGCTGGAACAGTGACACTTTTGCTTGTCACAGCCGTGACATTTATCAGTACTTCCCTGGCCATCAAGACCCAATACCTGATCATGGCGGCCATCGGGCTTTCACTACTTTCGGTTTTTTTCGGAAGCCACGAATTTGTGCCCCGGCAGCCCCTGATGATGCCGGTAGACGGGGCCCTGCCCTGGATTACCCTGTTTGCCATATTCTTTCCTGCTGTTACCGGTTTCCAGGCGGGGGTTTCCATGTCGGGCGACTTGAAGGATCCACGGAAAAGTATTCCTCTGGGAACCATTTCTGCCATTTTGTTCGGGATGCTGGTGTATGTCGGCCTGGCAGTATTTTTCTCCTATACCGTGAGCCGCGAGTTGCTGATCAATGATCCGCAGGTGCTTTTCCGGATTTCTGTGGTTCCTCAGCTGGTGATTGCCGGTATTTTGGGTGCCACGCTGTCTTCAGGCCTGGTGAGCATCATGGGGGCACCGCGCATTTTGCAGGCCGTGGCCATGGACAGGATTCTTCCCGGTTTTTTCTCAAAAGGGTATGGCCCGTCAAACGAACCACGGAACGCCCTGGTGGTGGCTTTTTTGATCGCACAGGCCGGCATTCTGATCGGGGAACTGAATGCCATTGCCCGTATTGTCACCATATTCTTTATCATCATTTATGGTTTCCTTAATATCACCTATACCCTGGAAAGCTGGGCGGGCAGCGATTTCAGGCCCTCATTCAAAATACCACGTGTGGTGAGTATTATCGGGGCACTGGCCTGTATTGTGGTGATGATACAGCTTGACCTGGTGGCCCTGATTATCGCCTCTGTGTTGCTGATCGCACTGTTTCTTTTCCTGAAAAAGAAAGAACTCACCCTTCAGAGCGGTGATACCTGGACCGGGGTCTGGTCTACCCTGGTAAAGACCGGGCTGGGAAGGCTGAGTGTGAGTGGCAACAAATCCCGCAACTGGCGGCCCAACGTGATGTTGTTCAGTGGCGGGGAAAAAAACAGGCCCCACCTGATTGAGATGGGCAAAGCCCTGGTGGGGAAGATGGGGGTGTTCACCAATTTTGAACTGACCGAACAGCCGGGGGGTGATATTTTGTTTGGCCTGAAAGAAAGAGGTGTGCCTTCAGTGCCTGCAGCGAAAACTGGTGTCTTTACGCGCCGGCACACCTGTCGTGACATCTATGAAGGGATGGATATGATATCCAGGGTGTATGGTTTTACCGGATTCGAACCCAATACAGTGCTGATGGGCTGGGCCAGAAATTCAAAGCAACCGGAAAAGTTTGCCCGTCTGCTGACCAACCTGAAGCGCCAGGATTATAACTGTGCCTTTCTCAGTTATGACAAGGAAAAGGGATTCGGCAATTACAAGAAAATCGATTGCTGGTGGAGCGGGAAAGGCAGGGAGCTGTCACTGATGATATTCCTTTTGCGTTTCATTACTTCCAGTGACCGGTGGCGGACTGCGCAGGTGCGCATTTTGGTGGTCAACCCCGACAGCTCAAAAACGGACCGTTTGTACAGCCTGATCAACCAGTTACTGGAAAATCATCGCCTGAAAGCCGGGGTGAAAGTGATCGAGAACAACATGGAGCAGCGGCCTGAGCGGGAAATTATCAAAGGAGAATCATGGCAGGCGGATCTGACCATGATGGAATTGCCGGATTTCAGTGTCAAGGATCCGGCCTCAACCGTTGAAAAAGCCAATGTTCTTGCTGAAAATGTGCGTACGGCACTTTTTGTGACAGCTTCCTCGTTTTTTGATGAGTTCAGCGTACTGAAGCGGCAAGTCGATGAAAAAGATGAGACAGTCGCGGAACCGCAACGTCCATCTTCGGATATGCTGAGCCGGCTGAAACTTTCATCACGGGAGATCATTGCCAACGAAGTGCATAACATCGGACAATCGGCGGCCCGCTTCCTTGAAAAATACTATGTGCAGTCCCCTGAACACATCCTTGAAAAAAGCCAGGAATTTTTCAGGGAACTGGATGTTTTCACCCTTAAAACAACTGATGCGTTAAAAAAGGCAGCGGAACAAAAAAGCCCGGAGAAGCGCTCCGTGGCTTTCCTGAAAATACTGAATGATTTTTCCTTTCATTCGCAACGCCACATTCAGCTGATGCGCACCCAGCGGGTTACTGAGATCCGTAAAATGCTGGAAACGGCCAACATTGAATACCTGGATGAATTACGCGCCATGCTGAATGTAATGCCGGAAAAGATCCGTATAAAATTAAGCCGGAAAGAGTTTGCCATCAAAAAACATGACAGGTTCCGGACCAGGCTTTATAAGACGGGCAAGATCGTTGTCGCTGCAGTTACCGGTAAACCTGTTTCACACAAGATCCGGATTACGCCGGCTGCCCGCTTCTTCCTGTATCATAACAGGCTGCTGAGTATGCATCGCTTCATGGAGGACTTTGCCCTTTTCACTTTTTCGGAGGTGGTGGAGATCCGGAAATTGTTTAGCGGGATTCATGAACTGATCGAAAAATCGCGGATGGAGACTGGTAATCGTGCCAGAACCCTGGAACGTATCCGGCTGGAACGGGACCGCCTTGCCGCAAGGGTTCAGGTGATTGAAAACGAAGGAAAACAATTCTATTATGAGGCAGGGCAAAAGCTGTTTGATGAACTGGTCAGTGATCTGCAACAGTTCAACTTCCACCTGGAGAGTACCGGAGCCAATATCAGGAGCAAAAACTTCAAGGTATATTTTAAGCAGGACCCGCAGCTGGTGAACGAAATAACCGGGTTTGCAGATGTCTGGGAAAAAAACCTGGGAGGATTCATCAATAAAGCCATTCTCGATTTTTATGTGCTGTCGCTGAAAAGCAGGATTCACGCAAAGATCCGGAAATATTGCCGTGATTTTCGTGCTTCCCTGGAAACAGGTATGATACGTCGGGTTGAGGAATATGAGCGCTTTGCCGGGGCGTTGTTGTCTGACGAAAAGATCAATTTCGCCAAAATTCATCGCCTGGAGCATTCAGATTTCCGGGCCCTGCCTGTGCATCCTGTTTTCCAGAAGCTATACGCTGAAATCCGGGAAGTTTTGCTTGACATTCCTGAAAAGATTGAGATCAGCGGGGAGCAATTGGATGAAAAGATCCGTGAGGCTGCTTTTGCAGAAACAGAAAGGGTGTCGGTCAGTTTCAGGAAAACCATTGATTATTACATTGGTGCAGAACTGATCGACGCTACAATCAAGCAGACCCATGAGGCTGAGCAGAAGCTTCAGCTCAATGTATCTTCAGTCAAAGATATGGTTCGCCTGCTGAACTTCAGCCTTGACAATGAAAGTAAAGAGGACGGGATAGATCACCAGCAATATCGTCAGCAACAATCCAGAATTCTGATCAAAAGTTTTCTTGAAAAGATAGCCGGCGAGAAGGAAAAGATACGGAAAGTGGGAGAAAGTGTGGAAGAGGCTTTTGAAGCCGGGTTAAAGAAGGGGTTTGAACCTCTGTCTTCGTCTACCATCGGTAAAACAAGTATGGCGTTGAAGAAGAAGGTAAAAGAAGCAGAGAACGACGCCCTGAGCAATCGCTTTCAGCGTAACTGGACAAAGCTGAAGGACAAAACACGCGATCGCTTTGTGAATGTGCTCTACAGCAAGAGTGAAGGGCAGTTGTGGGTGAATCATGCAGAGCAGTCGGACCGGCAGCCGGCCGGATCGAACCAGGATATCCTTTCATTCGTGGAAGCCGTTACACCGGCCCCGGGCCTGATGAAAGAGCTCCCGTTTTATTATGCATCCCTGTTCTCCGGGCAGTCAGGAGCCGGTGAGGATTTCTGGGTAGGGATGAAAAAGGAGATCAGTGAATGTACCCGCGCCATTCAGCGCTTTAAATCCGGGTTCCCGGGCGCGCTGATCATCACCGGCGAAAGAAGTTCGGGAAAATCGAGCCTTTCCAAGAAAATGGCAGACCAGCATTTCAGTAAAGAACAGATCCATTCTTTGCGTGCTCCCCAGGCTTGTTCGGCTGATTTAGAGTTGTTTTCCCGTAAACTGAAGGAATCTTTGGGGGCGCATAATAAAAATATTGATGATGTGTTCCGCGCACTGCCGGCGGGCAAGGTGGTCATAATACAGGACCTGGGGCTCTGGTGGGAAAGACGGCCCGGCGGCGATGCCGTGCTTGAAATGGTCAAAAGGCTGATCGATCGTTTTGGCCACAAATGCCTTTTCATCCTCAATGTGAACGCCCATGCCCTGCGGCTCATTGACAGGCAGACCAGACTGATGCGCTATTCGCTGGCCACCGTGAACTGTGCCCCTTTTGATGCCAGGGAGCTGAAGGATATGCTGCTGCTGAGGCACCAGGCAGGCGGGATGAAACTGAGATACAACAAAAAAGATGAAGACCGGATGACCGCCTGGGATCAGGCCAGGGTCTTTAACAAACTGTTTGATCTTTCCCGGGGGAACCCCGGCACAGCCACCATACTGTGGCTGGCCTCCATTAAAAAAGTATCCGGTAAAACACTGATCATGCACCCCCTGTGGCTTCCTGATCCGGCTGTTTTTGAACGGCTGACCCCTGAACAATGGTTCTATGTGCACCAATTTGTCGTAAACCGTCGTTTTTCCATTGAAAAGCTGGCGCTGAACATTGAAGTTCCGCAGGAAAAGGTCGCCTCGGGTGTGCGCACACTGGTCAGGGCAGGTATCCTGACAGAGAAATTTGACGGAATTTACGCCATCCGTCCCGGCCTTGATCTTTACCTTGTAGACCAGTTAAAAGCTAACAAACGATTATGAACCTGTTGATATTTTTTGTGGCCGGCTTACTGATTTTTGGCTTGTTCAGGCTGCTTGCAAGGGCTGGCAGGGCCCTGATCAGGCGGAAGGCCGTTCGCAGCAGAATACTGGCCCTGCTTCCTTTTGTGGAGCTGTTGATCTGGATCGTTTATGCTTTTTGGGGCATCAGTATTCTTTTCGGTGGCTTTGTATATTATGACCTGATTCTGGGGGTTGCGGCTGTGTTGTTGCTTCTGGCGTTTGCGTGGTTTGTGTTCCGGGATTTTCTGGCCGGGGTTCTCCTGAAAGCCGAGAAATCGCTGGAACCCGGACGGTTTATCAAAGCCCCCTTCGCCGAGGGGCATATTCGGTCGCTGGGAGCCCGGTCGCTGGTGTTGGTCAACGAGAAAGGAGAGGTCGTCAGGATCCCTTATTCCCGGGTCAATAAGGAGATGTTCGTCCTCCCGCCGGAAAATGATGAGAGCCTGCCCCACCACCTCAAGCTTACGATTCCTGCCACCCGCGATCCGGAAGCATACAAGCGTATGGCAGAAAAGGAACTGATGGCGATGCCGTGGATCACCGGTTCTTCTCCTTCCGTGAATATTGTGGAGGAGGAAGACGGATCATACCGGCTTCACCTCACATTTTATACGCATATCCGGAGCCAGGGTGCCCTGGTGGGGGAAAAGATCAGGAAAATCTTATCGATTGCGGCTGACAGTGAATTCAATCAGCTTCCTTAGCGAGTTTCTGGCCGGAACATCAGGCAGGGCCTCCATCAGTTCCAGTGCTTCCTCCTTGAATTGATGCATATACCTGCCGGCATATTCGATGCCGCCGCGGTCGTCCACCATGCGGATCAGTTCGGCAACCCTTTCCGGATCCTGGTTGTGATTTTTGACAGTATTGATGATCCATCGCTTTTCCCCGTAGGATGCATTGTTGAGCAGATAGATGAGCGGGAGGGTCATTTTCTGGTCCCTGATGTCTACCCCGGAAGGCTTGCCCTTTACACGGTCTTTCTCAAAATCAAGGATGTCATCTTTGATCTGAAAAGCGATCCCGGCCTTTTCACCGATGCGGCGCAACAAGTCAACCTGGTCGGCCGGGGCATCGGCAGATGCCGCTCCGCATGCCAGGCAGGCAGTGATCAGGGAGGCGGTTTTTTTCCGGATGATCTCATAATAGACATCTTCCTTGATGTCCAGGTGCCTGGCCTTTTCAATCTGCAACAGTTCGCCTTCGCTCATTTCCCGGACCGATCCCGAAACAATCTTCAGCATGTCAAAATCATTGTGGTCAATACTCAGCAGCAACCCCCTGGACAACAGGTAATCACCCACTAAAACGGATATTTTGTTTTTCCACAAGGCATTCAGCGAGAAGAAGCCCCGGCGCTCATTGGAATCGTCCACCACATCGTCATGAATCAGTGTGGCGGTGTGCAGCAGCTCGATCAGGGAGGCGGCCCGGTAGGTTCTTTCGGAGATCTCTCCGAAAATTTCCGCTGAGAAGAACACAAAAAGCGGGCGAAGTTGTTTTCCTTTGCGCTTGACGATGTACCCGGTGACTTTATCCAACAGGGGCACCTTGCTTTTCATGGAGGCCCTGAACCTTTTCTCAAAGGTCTTCATGTGATGGTCAACGGGTGCCTTGATCTCCTCGAGTGTCATACGGGGCTGATTTTTACCAAACTTAAGGGATGTAACTGAGAAACACAAATCCGGGTTGTTTGCCGCGGGCATGATTGGAAATGCCAGTGGCACTCGCTGCCGGTTTCCTGACAAGGGTGCATCATGCTATTAATGCTTTGGCCGCAGGTCGGTGCGTGCGGCAACGACCCCGGCAATTTTTTCAGTGGGGATGCGCTCCTGTTTCATGCTGTCCCGCTCCCGGATGGTGACTGTATTGTCTTCCAGTGTCTGATGGTCGATGGTAATGCAGTATGGGGTGCCGGTTGCATCCTGCCTGCGGTATCTCCGGCCGATGGCATCCTTGTCTTCGTACTGGCAGTGAAAATCATACTTCAGCCTGTCAAAGATCTCCCTCCCTTTTTCAGGCAGCCCGTCTTTTTTGACCAGGGGAAGCACGGCAATTTTTACCGGGGCCAGGGCCGGCGGAATATTCATCACCACCCGCTCCGATCCGTCTTCCAGGGTTTCCTCTTTGTAGGCGTGCGTCAGGATGGCCAAAAAGGTGCGGTCCAGGCCGATGGATGTTTCAACCACATAGGGGACATAGCTCTCCTCCGTTTCCGGATCGAAATACTGCAGTTTTTTCCCGGAGAACTTCTGGTGGGCCCCCAGGTCGAAATCGGTGCGGGAGTGGACACCTTCCAGTTCCTTAAAGCCAAAAGGAAACTTAAATTCGATGTCTACGGCTGCATTGGCATAGTGGGCCAGCTTGTCATGGGTGTGGACACGGAACATCTCTTCCGGGATGCCGAGGGCCAGGTGCCAGCGCATCCGCTCTTCCTTCCAGTATTCGAACCATTCTTTTTCCTGGCCGGGCCTGACGAAAAACTGCATCTCCATTTGCTCGAACTCACGCATCCTGAAAATGAACTGCCGGGCCACGATCTCATTCCGGAAGGCTTTGCCGATCTGGGCAATCCCGAACGGAAGCTTCTTACGTCCTGTTTTCTGGACGTTCAGGTAATTCACAAAAATGCCCTGGGCGGTTTCGGGCCGCAGATAAATTTTGGAGGCCCCGTCGCTGGCGGAGCCCATCTGGGTGCTGAACATCAGGTTGAACTGCCTGACGTCGGTCCAGTTGCGCGACCCGGAAACCGGGCAGGCAATACCCAGATCCTCAATGAGCTGCCTGAGTTCATCCAGCTTCTCGTTTTCCAGGGCCGGAACAAAACGGCTTTTGATCTCGTCAATCTTCGCCTGATTGGCCTGTACCCTGGGGTTGGTCTCGCGGAACATCTTATCGTCAAAACTGTCGCCGAATTTTTTGGCGGCTTTGCTGACCTCCTTTTCGATCTTTTCCTCCAGCTTGGCGAGGTGGTCCTCGATGAGCACATCTGCCCGGTACCTTTTTTTCGAATCCTTGTTGTCGATCAGCGGGTCATTGAATGCCTCCAGGTGTCCGGATGCCTTCCAGACCGTAGGATGCATAAAGATGGCCGAATCCAGCCCCACAATATTTTCATGGTACTGCACCATGGACCTCCACCAGTAATCCTTGATGTTGTTCTTCAGTTCCGCGCCGTTTTGTCCGTAATCATAAACGGCACTCAGGCCGTCATAGATCTCACTGGAGGGAAAAATAAACCCGTATTCCTTGCAATGCGCAATGATCTTTTTAAAAATGTCTTCGCCTTTGGCCATAATGTTTTTTTTGTGGATGAGCGTTTAACGATGCCTGCTTGCTGTTTGTTCACCTGATCACCACCCTGACACTCCCGGGGATAATGTCAAAGGAAAAGGGGGAATGCCCCAGTGATTCTCCGTCTGCTTCCAGTAACACCGGCTGATCGCATTCGATACGGATCGTTTTTGCGGTGTGGGTGATCACCCGTTTGTGTTTTTTGATGGTGCCATCATAGAGCCTCCGTACATTGGCAATCACCGACCATTTGCTCAGGTCTTTGATCAGGATGATGTCAAACAACCCGTCATCGGTTTTGGCATCAGGGGTCTGCCGCATCCCGCCACCGTTATACTGACCGATCCCGACCCCGATGGTGAAAAATTTCTCACTGATTTTGGTGCCGTTCACGGCAACCCTGGTATTGCATGATTTATAGGTAAACAAAGAGCCGATCAGGTGTTTCAGGTAGAGCAGCGGATTTCCTCTTCCCCTGGTCTTGCTGTCGTTGGTTTTGCTTGCCACCAGCCCGTCAAAACCCACCCCGGCCATATTGATGAAATACCGCGTTGATTCTTTTGAGTTGTTGAAATAATTCACGATGCCGGCGTCCTGCAGCAGGGTTTTTCCCTTCTTCAGTACGAGGATGGCTTCCTCATAATCCATGGGAATGTCATAGGTTCTGACCCAGTCGTTCCCTGTTCCTACCGAAATCATCCCAACGGTAATATCTGTGGAAGGAACGACCTGCTGACGAAATATCCCGTTCACCACCTCATTGAGCGTTCCGTCTCCGCCGACGGCGATGATTTTTCTGAAACCCTGCGTTACATGAGATTCCACCAGCTCAACGGCATGCCAGGGGCCCCGGGTAAACACAGCCTGGTAGCTGAACCCCTGTTTGTCGAGCAGCCCCGAGATCTTATCCCAGTCTCTGCGCACTTTCCCGATACCGGCATTGGGGTTGACAACCACCAACCATTGATCCGTCATTGTTCTTTTTTTCTTTCAGGTGATTCAGGGCGCAGGGAAGAATAAGGAAAAGGGCCCCTGCCCCAAAACAGGATGCAAAATTAAGAAAAATCGCAAAATACCAAGCTATAACCATTGCTGATCAATCAGGTATCGGGCAATCTGGACGGCGTTGGTGGCCGCCCCTTTCCTGAGGTTGTCGGCCACGATCCACAGGTTTATCCCGTTCTCCACGGATTGGTCACGACGGATCCGTCCCACAAAAACCTCATCCCGGCCTTCGGCGTATCTGGGCATGGGATATATGCTGTTATGGGGGTTATCCTGCACCACCACCCCCTGGGTGCTCTCCAGAAGGCTGCGCACCTCATTCATCCGGAAGGCCTTTTCCGTTTCAATATTCACGGCCTCTGAGTGTCCGCCCATTACGGGGATCCGCACCACGGTGGCGGTGATCTGGATGCCGGGCGCCCCGAGGATCTTCCGGGTTTCATTGACCAGTTTCATTTCTTCGGCAGCATCTCCGTTCTCATCAAAATCACCCCCGTGAGGGAAGCAGTTCAGGTCGATGGGGTGGGGGTAAGCCATTTCCCCGCTTTTCCCCGCTCTTTCGTTGAAAAGTTGCCTAACCGCATTTACCCCGGTGCCTGTCACCGACTGGTAGGTGGAGATCACCAGGCGGCGAATGCCGTATTTCTGATGGATGGATGAGACCGGAAGGACCATTTGTATGGTGCTGCAGTTGGGGTTGGCAATGATGCGTGTGGATTGGGTGATGTGGTGGGCATTCACTTCCGGGACAACCAGGGGCACCTCCTCTTCGCCACGGAAAGCAGAAGAGTTGTCAATGACATAAGCCCCGTTTTCGGCAAAAGCTGCGGCATATTTGCGGGCAGTGGCGGCTCCCGCGGAGAAAATAGCCAGCTGAGGTTTTGCTTTGATGGCGTCTTCCACACTTTTTACTTTATAGGGTTTCCCCCCTACCGTGATCTCTTTACCCACAGAACGTTCAGATGCGCAGGGGATAAAATTTGTAAAGGGGATTTGCTGTTCCTCCAGCACCCGGATCATCATTTCCCCGACCAGGCCCGTGGCTCCAATCAATGCAATTACCATACAGATCGCTTTTAAAACCGTTTGTCAAAAATGCCCGGCATTCGGGACTTTCACCGATGCAAAAATACTACATTTAGACCGGGGTAAAAAAAATGTCATGCGGAAAGCGTTGTTTTGTTTTGTATTGCTGCTGCCTTTGGCGGTTTCTGCCCAGTTTGAAGATGACTTCAGCAACGGGAACTTTACCCATGACCCGCCGTGGACCGGAGACCATGACAGCTTTATTGTGGATCAGGGCATGCTTCGCCTTTACGGTGAGGGAGCGGGGCAGGCTTATTTGTCGACCCCCAGCCATATGATCGCTGATACACAGTGGGATTTCTGGGTGCGGATGGCTTTTACGCCCTCTGACAATAACCATCCCAGGATTTACCTGGTCAGTGACCGGCCTGACTTGTCCGGTGCACTGCAGGGGTATTTTATCCAGATCGGTAAAACGGGAACAGACAACAAGCGTTTGTATTTCTGCCGCCAGAACGGGGAAGAGGTTGAGGTGCTGCTGGAAGGTTCCATGAACCTGGCCACGACCACCAATAACCGGATACGTGTCAGGGTTACCCGCGATGCATCAGGGAGGTGGGAGTTATCCGCCGATCCTTCGGGGGGCCAGCTTTTTATTCCCCAGGGGGCCGTCTACGATGCCACATTTAATACGACAGGTTGGTTCGGGGTAAGTTGCACCTACACCACCACCAACAGCCGGCGATTTTATTTTGATGACTTCCGTGTGGGGGAGATCCTTCCCGGAGAACCTCCCCGGGTGGAAAAAGTGGAAGTGGTTTCGGCCGGCAGTCTGGATGTGTATTTCAGCCAGGTGCTGGATGAAGCCAGCGCCGGTTCGGTCAATAATTACATGGCAGACGGTGATGCGGGGCGTCCGCTGATAGCTGCTGTCGACCCTCAGAAGCCCCATGTAGTGCGGCTATTGTTTGGCCGTAACTTCCGGGAAAACCACTTGTATACGTTGAACGTGTCAGGGATCGAAGGGGCTGGCGGGCTGTTGATGGACGACTATTCCGGAACATTTGTACACTACGTGTCCGAACGTTTCGATGTGGTGTTCAATGAGCTGATGGTCAACAGCCGTCCCGAGGTTTCCCTCCCCCCGCATGACTGGCTGGAGTTGTATAACACCACCCGTGTGCCGGTAAACCTGGAAGGCTGGACGCTGCAATACGGGAACAGTTCTCAACTCCTGCCGGAAGCAGTCATCCCACCAAAAGGGTACCTGGTGCTGACCAGTGAAACGGCTTATCCCTTTTTGGAGGGCCTGTTTCAGGAAGGTCCGGGGCATGTGGCGGCGGTGCCCGGACTTGGCGTCAATGCCCTGCCCATGGGTGGTTCCACCCTTGTGCTGTATGATGATTCCGGGGCAATGATCTCCCATGTCAGCTATTGTGATTCATGGTACAGGGATCAGTCAAAGGCCGGTGGCGGATGGTCGCTGGAGAAGATTGACCCCTATAATTTTTGCCAGGGTGCGGAGAACTGGCTGGCTGCGGTTGATTCCCGGGGAGGAACACCGGGTGCCCCTAATTCTGTGCTGGCTGAGAACCCCAATGTTTCGGTGCCTGAATTGTTGCGGGCGGGTTACGTTGACAGCCAGACGATCCTGCTCCATTTTGACCAGCCCATGGATGATGCCAGCCTGGGGCAAACGGGTGCTTACCTCGTCAGTGAGGGGGTCGGCATTCCCGTATCGGCTGATCCGCAGGGGCCTGCTTTTTCGTCGGTGCAACTTTCCTTGTCGCATCCGCTTTCAGAAGGGGTCGTGTATAAAGTGGAAGTGGCGGAGGGAATCACAGACTGTGCCGGAAACGGACTGGAGAATTTTGTGGTCCCTGTTGCGGTTCCTTTGCAGGCCGGGCCTTCAGATATGGTCATCAATGAAGTGCTTTTCAATCCGCCTCCGGGGGGATCACGTTACGTGGAAATTTACAACCGCAGCGAAAATGTGTTTGACCTGAGAGACTGTCTGGTGGCCTCAAAGGACACATTCACCGGCAATCTTTCAGACCCCCGGATCCTCAGCGAGGAAAGCTTTCTGGTATTTCCCGGTGATTATGTGGTGTTGAGTCAGGATGTGAAAGGGGTACTGGAAACCTTTTATACAACCAATCCCGGTGGGTTTGCAGAAGTAGAGCGTCTGCCGGGGATGACCAACAGGGGCGGGCTGGTGGTGCTGGCGGGTAGGGGGCATGGGGTCATTGATGAGCTGATGTTTTCGGAGGAAATGCACCTGCCCCTGTTGGTTGACCTGAAGGGGGTTGCTTTGGAGCGGCTTCATCCTGACAGACCGTCGGAAGACAGGCACAACTGGCATTCGGGGGCTGCATCCACGGGTTTCGGGACCCCCGGCTACAGGAATGCCCAACACCAGGCTTCCCTGGCCGATGCCGGGGCTGTATTTGAATTGAGTTCCCCGCTTTTTGCGCCTGACGGCGGCGGCACGGATGATGTGGTGCAGATTCTTTACCGGATGGAAGAGCCGGGTTATGTGGCCAATGTACTTGTTTTTGACCGTTTCGGGAGGGAGGTGAAACAGCTTGTGAACGGAGAGGCAATGGCCGCGGAGGGGGCCTTTACCTGGGACGGCTCGACTACTAATGGGCAAAGGGCTGCCATCGGGATGTATGTGATTTTCCTGGAAGTGTTCAATGCCCATGGGAAAGTGCAGACAGCAAAACTTCCCGTTGTACTGGCCGGGCAGTTATAGGCTGTTGAATCCGGGTCGGTTTACCACCTCAGGGCCTTATGTCACGGGTGGCGACCCATGCGATTTACCGCCTCAGGTCGTTATGCCAAGAGTGGCGACCCAT
>SKUN01000181.1 GCA_007129945.1 Bacteroidales bacterium | reverse complement strand
TGTGAACCAACAACCAACAACCGCCTGGGCCATTTACCAGTCTGTTGGCAGCTTTCCCTTCACCCTGCCTATGAGAACTAACAACTAACTAACAACCAACAACCTGTCAGCTTCGTCCCACCAATATAGGCAACCCCCACGAACCCCAGCCCGTGAGAACCAACAACCGGAGGGGCATCAGCCCCGACAGCTCCGACAAAATAAAAAAACTTTTTTGAAATAGGCATATTATGTGTAAATTTGCACTCCCAAACGCCTGTTCCGCTACAGGAATAAAGGTGTTCGCGGGCCCATAGCTCAGTTGGTTAGAGTAGCTGACTCATAATCAGTTGGTCCCTGGTTCGAGCCCAGGTGGGCCCACAAAAAAACCACTTTCGGGAAACCCGGAGGTGGTTTTTTTTGACCGTGATCATTTCCTGGAATGTACGGCACGCTTAGTGTCTATTGACCCAGAGACTCAAGGTAGCCATTCTTGATCTCTTCCCAGACTGGCGACAAAATGCTCCGGAGTTTCCTGCAACATGTGATTCGAGTCAAAACAAGCCTCCAAACCATTGCCTACCGCATTGACAATCCGGAGCAATTCAATGGACCGACCAGAGATTCAGCCCTGCCCCATCAGCCTTTTCCTTTATTTCAGCATCAAAGGCCTTCCTTTCCTTCAGTGACTTCCCCATAAAAACAGACGGGCCCATCTCAATATAGTTGATGCCAGCTGCTTTTCTGTCATCTTTTCGATGCCATCGTATTTGGCAATCAGGCGGGCCACTTCCTCGTCCCATATTTCGGGATTGGTCAGAAAACCGTCTCCGCCCACTTCAAAAGTTCTTCCGTCAATGTCTATGGTTGGCATAATGTAACGTCCTTTAATATAAAGTTTTGGCAGATATATTAAAAAACCTACATGCGAGCATGTCTAATCGTTCAGGAAGGGTAAATTAGAAAGACTTTAAATAAGTCGGGTGGTGGGTTATCGCATGAAAACTATCTGGCCATTTCCTGAAGCCATTTAAAATAAGCCGTTTTATACTCCAAACCCATGGACCCATGTCCGGCATCCTCATCTGTTATAAATTGAACATGGTTATTGCGGGTCTGAAGCAAAGCCACCAGACGCTCCGTGAGTTCAAAAGGACAATTCAGGTCTTGTTCGCCATGATAAATAAAGATGGGAACCTGATAAAAATCCACAAGCAGTCCTTCATCCAGAAAGTTGGGAGCACCATCCATGCCCGATTTGGAAGCCAGATCCGGATGTCCGGAAAGAATGGCAAGCGCAGAGAACACTTCGGGGTGCTCGAAAAAGGTTCGATACACTCCGTATCCTCCCATGGAAAAGCCACTGAGAATAATCCGATCGCTATTGATGTTGTACTGTCGACGCACATCTTGTATGGCCTCCATTATATCAACCTGGGCTTCAGAGGTAGCATAGCAGTTTGAGGTACCCCTTCCATTGGGTGCCAAAACCACAAACCCCTCTTTTGGGAAATCCGTATTGAACAAAGCGCGGTCATCCTGCCCGCTTCCATGCAGGTAAACCAGCAGAGGATATTCATTCTGCGGGTCATAATCGTCCGGAACATACACAGAGTAAGGTCGAATTGTGTGATCCAGCTCCGACAAGAAACCTCTTCGAAACACGCCCCGCATATTTCGGATTGGGTCTTTCCCTTCTTCCACCTTACTTACCAGTTCCATAAGAGAAAACATCTTATCTGTCAGCAAGGATGAAGACTCGTAAGGCCTTAATTGTTCCAGCGCTCGTGTTACCTCATCAATTTGCAAAGAAAATGTATGATGGCTCCCTGCATCAATGGTTCCCTTGTGACCGGACAAACCTTCAAGGATGGCAGCGGGGTTGAAGGGCTCAAATACTGAAACAGTATGGGAACCAATATTGACATCATCCAGTTTTACAGCAAATTCATAGACTCCGGGCTTGAGGTGTTGGCTTTCCACCAACACGGAGACCACCGAAAACCCTTCATCAAGATGAACGGGTGTCACTTGTTTATGCACCAACAGCCCTTCGCGAAAAAACTCCAGGGTCAATGTGCTCTTAATATTGGTTTCCGTAAATCCGGCCAAAACCATCTCCAGGGCTTCATCCCCTGCAAAAAAGTGATGTCTGTCGGGCATGGAGGAGTAACCGGAACCGGAAACCGGCTCCTCAAAAACGAGGGGGATATACTTTCTAAGGGATTGCTCACTCTGCATTCTGGGATCGGTTTCCATAAATGCATAAATTTTATCCTGCTTCTCAACCGCCTTCACAAAACACAGGTTGAAACCCAAAGCATCATAAAACCAGGGATGGTAAGGAGGCATAGCAGCCCACGGGATCAAGAGTTCAAACCCAACCTTACCATTATCAATGGCGGTTTCAAAGAGCACATCATCACCAAGCCGTTTCATGCTCAGATCCACATTGTAATACCACCGCATTTTATTGGTCCAATCTGCAGAGGGAGAGAAGCCAAAGACATAAAACTCATCGGTATCTGCCCCGCCAGGCTGAGGGAAACCCATGGTAAAATGAAATCCGTCACCGTTTTGATAGGCACGGTCTCTGGAAACAATGGAATCTCCATCGTACTCAATAAAGATGTATAGGTGTTCTTCAGTATACCCCAAAAAATAATCTGCTTCAAAATCGGGCAACAGATCGTTGGTTTTATGAACATGCTGAAGAGGCCGCATGTGGAGGTCTGATAAAAAGTCCGGCCGCACGCCGTCAACCACGATCTCCTGCTGAATAAAACGGACACTTTCCTGAGCAAAAACCAATGTTATTTGCAGGCATATGAGCAATAAAAAAACCAACTTCTTCATGGATAAAAATCTTAAGACCCTTTAAAATAACTCAGATAAGACGTTTTATCCTTTCGGAAAGTTACATCCGGCAAATATTGTTTTAGGGGTTTATGAACGAAGATCTTCTGCAACATCTGGCTCTGGTAGTCAAATATGTATTCAAGTAAACGTTGAGTCTTTTATTTTACTGGGCCTGTGCTTATCTTGCTTTGTGTCAGTTTTGCCCAGGTGGTTATTTAGACGATATTTGTATATAATTTTTTTATAATGGCATAAACTGACAGGATCTTAGTCTTTTTTTAACCTAAAAACATTTGACATGGAAATCGTGGTGCTTTTATTGGTAGTTATTGGATTCATTTTAAGCTTGGTGATACAGAAAGTCCCTTTCTTTAACTCTTCTTTGTTTCTTTTTATGATGTCAGCGATTTCTTTAATTATGCTGGTTTATCTGTTTTTCATATGCTAACCACCCCAACCCAGGCAGTTACACAAACACATGTGTAGCTGGTTTTTTTATACTTGCATAACACAAAAGAAAATCGATATCGGTCCGAAAATGAAAGAATCCCCCACTTTGGTGGAGGATTCCAGATTCCTGAGATCCCCAGAAGTTTAAATCACGGTACCGGTTCTCCGACAGGCACTTCCTTTTTCTCCCCGCTGTCGTACACTGCCCACAGATGGTCTTCGCCATCTTTGTGCTCTATGAGCAATGCCCTGGAGTCTCCGCTGGCCCAGTTCCCGGTGTGATTCACATCAATCACAACCACCAGTTTTTCACGCAGCTTCATGATTTCCGGACCCTTATTGTGTCCTACGATGAAACGATCCACATTAAAATAGTCAAGTATGGGGGGCATGTCTTCGGCAAACACCGGTTCCCGGTCTTCCCGTGTCCTGACCATACCGCGGTACCAGTGGGGGCCCCAGGTTCTGAATACGAACTCGGAGGTTCCTTCCAGCTCAGATGTTTGAAGACCCAGGTCGCGACGTACCAGGCGGTTGGCTTCCAGGGGAGTAATTTCCCTTTCCACAAATTCAGGGCTGATTCCGCCATGAACAATTAAGTTGCGGCCAATACGAATGATGGTGTTCTTGCTGCGCAACCAGCGACCCAACTCCGTATCCTCATTGAAAAGGTCTTCATAGGGGATTCCCATGCTGTTGGTCCAGTCAATATAGCGATCTTCCACATAGCGGACGTCCCCCCTCAGGTTCATGGCCTCATGGTTACCGATAATAATATGGACTTTCCCTCCGGCTGCCAGGGCTTCATAGTCGAGTTTATACAGTAGCCACAAAAGGGCCATCATATCGAGCCCCCTGCTGAACATGTCACCGTTTACCACCAGGTGGTTCTCCCCATAAATCCAGTTGTAATCTTCATCGATCACATTGCCGGCCTTCAGGATGTTCACCGTATGGGCAAACCCACATTCAATATCCGCAATGGCGAAAATTTTCTCAGGTTGTTCGAAGTCCCATTGTTCTTCCACGGAAAAATCAAACAGGTTCACATTAAAGGGATCCATCCGGCTGTCATCTTTTTTTCTCCCGTTGGGAAATACTTTCAATGGCTCCCGCCGCAGGTCGGCCTGGCTGATGGTTTCATCTTCCGTCACCGCTCCGCCAGGCCCGGGCGCCACACTCAGCATCCTTGCATTGAGTCCCTCATACAAAATATAAGGTCCGTCATAGTGTCCCCTTAGGGGCGGTTCCTGATCAGTCTCACTGCCGGTGGCTTCACTTTTGCTGCATGCCGTGATCAGCAGCCCCAGGAAAACCATGGTCAGGAGTGTTTGCTTCCACATTTCATTTTTCAAATTCATCGTATCAGGATTAAATTAATATTACCAGAAAACAGGGTTGACATTTTTGTGCTGAAAAAGGAAGGGATCGCAAAACCCACGACCCCTCCTCCTTCAACAACTAACCAAACAACATGATTTAGGTTAAGAAAACAATGGCGGGCAGATCCTTTATTGAAATTCCGGTCAACTCACGACCATTCCGCCATTTCGATAACGCCTCAGGGGCGTAATGTCAGTTCAAGTGTGTCATAATTCCTGGCCGCCCGCACATCATCGGAGTCAATCAACCTCAGATGCAATACCGGCCGGCTGTCATCAATATTTTCCTCAATGGCATTGATCACAATGGATCCGAAACTGCTGTTGGCTGGAATTACGGATGAGGCATCTGCCAGTTCAAAATGCTCTCCCTCCACCGCCGTACTGTTTTCGGTGTCAACTTCAAAATACACTGTAAGTGCCCCGCTTTGTTGCGGGCCAATAAGCTGAATGTTGGCAGTGTATGATGTACCGTTCGACATGCGCTGGGTATCAGAAGTCGGCTTAAATTCAACCTGAAGCGGACCATCATATGTCATGTCATTGTCCGGGAAGCAACCCGACAACATTACGGCAGTCAGTCCGAAAACGAATGCCTGGATCAAAATTTTATATCTCATTGTATTGCGCTTTTTGTAAAACATAAATGAAACCGGAGAAATGGCATCCGAACCATTAATATCCCGGATTCTGATTTAAGTACTCGTTGTTCTCCACCTGGGTGCTCGACAGTGGTGCCAGTATGCGCACATCATCGTAAGGCACAGGCGGATTCAGATTCACCGCGGGCTTGGGAACGTCCATGGCACGACGCTTCAGGTCAAACCAGCGATGCCCTTCAAAGGCGAGCTCCCGGCTTCGTTCATCCAGGATCTCATCCAGCAGAGCCGCCCCTGAAGGTGCCTGCGCATAAGCATCCAGGCCACGGTGCGATCGCAATGTTTCCAGGGCCTCTATGGCCGCCGCCTCATTGTTCATTTCGTAATGGGCTTCTGCCTGAATCAAAATCATTTCGGCCACACGGAAAACAGGTAAATGATCCGTGTTTGACCCCACAGTGCCGGTATATTTCAGGATATAGGGATATCCGTCATCATGTACGGCAAACAGCTTGTTCCTCAGGTCTTCCTCGTCATACAAGGCAAGAAGCTCAGCCGAAGGAAGGGCGTCAAACCATCCGGGTGGCGGATGTGTCACTGCATTCATGGAGCTGCTGCTGCCATGAAATACATCAAAAGACAACTCAAAAATAGATTCAGGATTGGGCAGCATGTCGAATATGTTGTCATATTCACCATAATCAACCAATTGTCCCTGAGCATTCGATAATGCCTGTCCGGCATGGTTCAGGGCATCGTCCCATCGCTCCCAGTAAAGGTACAGGCGGGCCAGCCCTGCATGGGCTGCCGCTTTCCCGGCAAAGTACACACTGCCGCGGTCATTTCCATCAAGCAGCGAGATGGCTGCCAGATAGTCACTTTCGATCAACTGGTAACCTTCCAAAACCGTACCACGCGGGCGACGATCAGCACGACTCAGCCCCAACGTGGGCTCAGTCCGCATTATGACCCCTTCACTCCAGTCACTGTGCTTCGGATGGTTGGGTTCATAACTATACACGCGCAACATTTCCTGGTAGGCCATGGCCCGCATGAAGTGGGCTTCGCCTTTCAGCCTGTCACGATGTGCCTGGGTAGTCTCTGTTTGATCGGCACCATCAATAATAATATTTGCTTCATTGATCAGCCGGTAGGCGGTTGACCAGAGACCGCTGCTGAAGTGCGACCCGAAGGCATTTTCAGCCTGTCCATCAAACCTTCCGGAGTTGATGGGGTGCAGTTCAGAATTGTCTGCCAGAACTGCTGCTCCGCCAGGGATCCAATAACGGTAAAGATATTCCGAACGAAGCCGGTCATAGGTAGAGGTCAGCACCGCATCCATTCCTTCCGCTGATTCAATAATACGCTCAGAGCTTGCAGCAGTGGTTGGTTCCGTATGCAGTAAATCTTCACAGGAAACAATTAACCCCGCAAGCAGAACCATGATAATGGCTGGTAATATATGTTTTTTTATATCCATCACGTCGGTTTTTTAAGGTTTAAAATTGGACATTGATACCCATGGTGATCTGACGGGATTGCGGATAATCGCCCGTTGCGGTACCGACCATCTCGGGATCTCCGTGCGGATAGTTTGTCCAGGTTAACAGGTTCCGGGCCTGGGCAAAAAGTGCAGCTGAGTTAAGACTCATCCTTTCCAGCCACCTTGCCGGTATGATGTAATCAAACCTAACCTCTTTCAGGCGAATATAGGAAGCATCTCTCCACCATAATGATGAATTATAGTGGCTGCTGCTTCCGGGAAAAGAGCTGGAAATATAATGGCGGGGAAGCCATGTCATATCACCAGGTTGCTGCCATGCTGCTTCTGCTACCGCATTCATCAGCCCCCTTTCCGTATTGACACTGTGCATTCTTCTGCCAATTGTGGAGTTATAGGTACCCCGGCCATACTCATACTGGAACAACACACTCAGTCGATAGTTCTTGTAGGTGAAGTCATTGCTGAACCCACCAAAGAAGTCGGGAGAATAATTGCCAATGTGCTGATATTGCGAACTGGACCGGCGATAAGTCAATTCACCGTCGAGGTCATACCAGAACACCCGTCCATCGGCCGGATTCACACCGGCATACTTCATATGCCAGCGAATGTCGATGGGGTATCCCACCCTGGTAGAACTTCCGAGAATATCAGCTCCGTCAACCAATTCCAGAATCTCATTCTTCTGATGGGTAAAATTGAAATTGGAGGTCCAGGAAAAATCACCGACCGCCAGCAAGCGTGAACCCAGTTCAACCTCCCAGCCGATATTCTCCACAACCCCGGAGTTTCTTGTGATGCTTGAGAAGCCACTGTCAGTGGGCAGCCAGGCATTCAGCAGCAGGTTTTTATTCCGGGTGTTAAAATAATTCAGGCTTCCGAACAACCGGTTCTCCCATACGGAAAACTCAAAACCAAGATCCAGTGTCTGTGCCTCTTCCCAGGTCAACAGGTCGTTTCCGAGACCGGAAGGCCGCAGGCCGGTGGCACCTTCATAAGTGCCGCCACTTCCGAAAAGTGAACGGGATGCGAAGTCACTGATGCCCGAATTACCGGTAATACCGAAGCTTGTCCGCAGGGTCAGCTGGTTGACAAAATCCACATTTGCCATAAACGCCTCTCTGGCCATGTTCCATGCCAGGGCACCGGAATAGAAAAGCCCCCACTGGTTCTCGGCACCGAACCGGGAAGAACCATCATACCTTATATTGGCGGTCACGATGTATCTATCATCGTAAGAGTAGTCGGCCCGCGAGAAGAACCCGGCAAATTTTGACTGGGAAGTTCTTCCTGACATACCGGTCATTTCCGCGGCAAGGTCAAGCTGGGTGAAGATCGGGTTCGGAAACTGTTGTGCACTTGCACGGATACTTTCCCGGTCATTCTGCCTGTACTCAAATCCACCAAGCAGGTTGATCGTATGCATGTCAAATGTTTCTTCAAACTCAAGCAACTGGTTGGTATTGAAAGCCACCTCCTGCCTGTAACGTTCACTTAACCGCCCTCCATCATCCGCATAGCGGGGGAGCAACGCAGAAGTATAACTCCGGTCTCTCACCGTCCGGTAATCCATACCCCATAACGTCCTGAAAGAAAGTCGGTCGGAAATCTCATAGACCCCTGTCACGCTACCACGAAGCTGGTTGGTTTTTGCCTGGCGGATGTTTTCTTCCGCCTGCTGAACCAGATTGATCCTGATAAAATCGTTGTGATTGTAGCCGCCATCCTCAGTGTAGATTGCATCAATGGGACGCTGTGTATATCCTCCATGGAAAGGGCTGTTGATATAGGCTCTTCCTGTGGCCAATCCGTTGGCGGTAGAAGAGGCAGCACTGATTCTGGTGGCAAGCGTAAAGCGTTCCGAGAACGTATGGTCAATATTGGACCGGAAACGGAAACTTTGAAAATCACTTGCAAGCACAGGTCCTTCTTCAAAGTCATAGGATCCGGAAAAATATACATTGGTATTTTCAAGTCCGGATGAAGCAGAAACACTGATATTTCGCAGCGCACCTGCTCTGAACAGGGCATCCTGCCAGTCGTAGGTGGGTGCGGTAGCGGGGTCGCCATATCGTTCAATGGCCATTTGCCGGCGCACATCGGGATCTTCTCCCCTGTCCACAAAATAATTCACATAGCCCTGGATCATTGTTTCTGTCCAGGTAGGACCATCCATTATATCCAGCAGGGCGGGCTGCTCATTGAATCCGAACTGGGATGATACATTGATATTGGTCTCGCCCCTCCTGGCCTGGTTGGTGGTAATGAGGACCACCCCGTTCGCCCCCTGGGCCCCATACATGGCGGTGGCTGAAGCGTCTTTTAACACCTCAATGCTTTCAATGTCGTTGGGATTGATCCCCGAAAGGGGGTTGTCCTCAACGGTGGCGGATGTATACGTAGTTACCTGCACCCCGTCCACAATATAGATGGGTGAACTGGACGCAGTGATTGACCCCCGTCCGCGCACCTGAACAAGCAAACCGCTTCCGGGCTGGCCACTGGCGTGAGACACCATCACCCCGCTCATCCGGCCCTGAAGGGCCTGGTCAGGGGTCTGGATCAGGCTTTCCCGAAAATCGTCACCGACCATCCGAGAAATGGCCCCGGTGGGCATGCTGCGCTGCCGGACAGAGTAGCCCGAGATCACGACCTCGCCCAGGCCGATGGAGGCAGATTCCAGCTGTATGTTAATCACCCGCTGGTCGCCCACAACCACTTCCTTGCTTTCCATTCCGATGAAGGAAAACACCAGGGTGGCATCCGGGCCCACCGTAATTTCATATTGACCGTCCACATCAGTCACCGTTCCGACCGCCGTTCCCTGTACCTGAATAGATACACCCGGCAGACTCATTCCGTCACGGGCATCGGTGACCGTTCCCGTAACTACAATTTGATCCTGGACCTCGCGCTGGTCTGGCGCGATCACAATCAGGTTGTCCTCCAGGATGCGGTATGTCAGATTTGTGCCCGCCAGTACAGAATACATCATATCATCGATGTTTTCCGTTTCCGCAGCAATGTTGACTGTTTTATTCAGATCGGAAAAACTGTCATTGTAGAAAAAGCTGTACTGACTTTGTCGTTCAATTTCCCGCAATACATCCCTGACACTCATCTCATTGATATTCAGGCTGAGAGTCTGGGAAGCTACGTTTCCGGCAAACAGATGAGAAATACTCATGATTGCCAACAGTAAAGATATTCTCATAACCTTGAAGATTTGATTATCATGTGGCAACAAAGAATACCCACGATTTGGTTTTTTTTCCATAACTTTGTGAAGCTTTGGTTAATATCGGTTTTTTGACCCGGTCATTTTGCTGACCGGACAGTTTCAGTAAAACTGATTTAAGCACCGGGGAGTGTGGCCGCATTTCCCGGTTTTTTTTGTTCATCATTTTCCATAGGCAAATTCATGTTTTTTGGTTAGAAATTGGTTGTTAAAAGTAGTTTCCGGCAGGGTCAATTCAGGTACTGGTTATACTGGTCTCTTGTCAGGGGATTTTCCCTGATTGTCACGGTTTTGTCGTCAATGGCATAATCAATGGGCGAAGTGAGCTTAAGGGCGTGCAATACCTGCTCCAGGGTCAATTCCCTGAGCTGCCCGGTATACCGGTATGATTCAAGACTTTCATCCTGAAACTCGATCCTTACATCATACCTTCGCTCCAGTTTTCTTGCAAGCTCATTCAACGGCTCTCCCTCCACCACGATCACCCCTTCTTTCCAGCCTATTTCGGGGGTGATGTCGCTTTTGCGAAGCACCTCCACACGACTGATCGTTCTTGCCGGACGGGGCATATCTGCTTCGGCAACGACCTCAGGATCACCTTCCTCTGCCGTGTCACCTTCAAGTGCCACATCTCCGCTTTCTCTGAAAAAAGTGGCCTTCTGGTTTGGTTCCAGGGTGATCTCACCAATACGCTTACCGGCGCCCGGGGCATCCTCAATTACCAGGGAGCCGCTTACCAGGGTTGTTTCAATTACTTCGTCATCCTCATAGGCCTTGATGTTGAATGAAGTTCCCAGCACCCGGAGGCTGACGTCCATGGTATTGACCATAAATGGGGTATCCTGTTTGACCACATCAAAAAATGCCTCGCCATCAAGGCTGATATTTCTTGAGCCCACATTGAAGTCGCTGGAATAAGTCACAGAGCTCCCCGCATTGAGCCATACACTGGAACCATCCGGCAGTTCCACCCTGGACCGGGATCCCATCGGTGCTTCAATGGTGGTATACATCGTCGGCTGAACTGTTCTCCGGCCGGATTGCTGAAAAACAAGTACGGTAACCACGGCAACCAAAGCAATGATGGCTGCGGCATAAGGTAAAACCCTGCGTAACCCTGATATCATAAATACCGGTGGGCGAACAGGCCGCGCCTGCAGTTTCTCGGAACCAGCAATTTTTTTCATAAGCAGCTGCCAGTCTTTTTCCACATCAATGCTTTCAAATGCAGAGAGGTTTCCGGTTTTACACCAATAGTCCTGGGCTTTAAGGAAAAGCTCCATCAGATCCTGGTTTTGAAGCAACATCCGGTGGAACCTCTTCGTTTCCTCCTGGCTCGCCTGTCCATCAAGGACCCTGGCAACCAGATTCCAGAAGCTGGAATCATTTGAACTTTTTTGCATAGAAAATTCGGGTTTCTGTTAATAAGACAAAAAAAAGGGGGCGATCCCCTAAAAAAAGTTAAAATATTTTTATGACTATGGCTATAGTGCCCGACTGACAAAGCTTACAGGAGAAGCAAAAAAATCAGCCAGAGCAACGATATACGATAATCCGCAAGCTTTTTCAATGCAATGGCAATCTGGTTCTCAATGGTTTTTTCGGTCAGGGTTAATTTTTCCGCAATTTCAGCGTGTGTCAGCTGGCTGATCCGGCTGAGCTTGAAGATCACCCTGCATTTTTCCGGCAAGGATTCAATGGCTTCATAGATACGCTCTTTGGTTTCTACGGCGATCATTTTGTCCAGCACGTCATCTTCCACAACCACCATCCCGGGTTGGAATTCAGTGGTTCTTTTATGCTGTCTGGCATGAAGGTGGTTGTAACAGGCGTTCTTTACACACTGGTAGAGATATGATTTCACCGACCGCCGGATGTGGAGGTGCTCCCGGGATTCCCATAATTTCACAAAAACAGATTGCACAATGTCCCGGGCCATATCCAGGTCTCCCACATAATCATTGGCAAAAACAGTCAGCGGGCGGTAATATTGATCAAACAATACCCTGAACTGCGATTGTTTATCGCCATCATCAGTAAAACCGGGGTCTGTGAGGGGCTCAGCCATTGAACAATCGAGGTATTTATTTGTAAATATACGAATTTACGCCTCCTTCGGATTCAAATCCGGCAGCAAATTTTTCGCAAACCCAACAGAATGACCATATTTAACGACCGGAGTTCTTTAATTTCAATTATTATTCATTTCAGGAGCTTCTGCCGGGGGTCAGGGTTTTGCGAAAAATATTAATTTTACCTTCACAATCCAATAAAGATGGGCAAAAAAAGGAGAGATAAAAAAGGCAGAAACGGGAAAAGCCAACCACAATCAGCCCGGAAAAAGGCGATGATCCGAAGCCTGAAGCCGCTCCTGTGGGCCTTTACAGCGTGGTTTATTCTGAATGCAATCCTGCACCTTCCCGGCATCAAAGAACCGTTCAATGCCGCATTTGTTTCCTTCACAACCCACGCAGCCCATTGGTTTGGCAAGGCCCTTTTCATTCCCGTTGAGATGAACTCCGTGCCATTTCTTTCGGTCAACGGCTTCAACATGCAGGTGATCATGGAATGCACAGCCTACACCTTTTATCTGTTTGCCATTTTACTGGTAGTTTTTGCAAGGTGGCCCCTCAGGCATAAATTTAGCAGCCTGGGAATTATTCTGGCGGGCATTTTTATTATCAACAACCTGCGTTTTATCAGCATGGGCTACCTGGGAAGCTACCGCCCGGAGCTTTTCGACCTGGTGCATGACATTGTCTGGAACGTGCTGTTCGGATTTATGGTTTTCGGGCTCTGGGCCTGGCGGGAGGTGACCGCCAACAGAAACTCCCCGCAGCCTGACACCAACAAACAGCCGCTGCCGGCATCAAAACAAGGATGATAAAAAAAATCGCCATACTGCTAATTTGCGCACTCGCTGTCACGTTCCTGTGGTTCATCGGACTGGAAATGCTTTATGCCAGGCTGATGGCTTTTGCCTCCAACCTTGTGATGGCCATCGGAGGAAGCGAAGCCCGTATTGTGGTCGAACAGCAAAACGGGGAAGGACTGTTCCGGGTACATACAGTCATGGACGGCAACCAGGCAAATTACCCCCAGCGAATACAGACATTGTTATACCCAACCATTATTATACTGGGATGGCAGCTTTTCACCTTATTTATCAGAGGTTGGAAGCAGTTGCTGAGCTCTGCCGGTTTGAGCATAGGGGTGTTTTTCACCATACAGGTCATATTTTTACTCCTGCTTTCGATTTATCACACTTCTGATGCCGGCAGTTTCTTTTACGACTTGCTGATGGAAAGTTTTTATGTCATTGCCCTGGCCATTGTCATTATTGACAACATCCGCTTCCCGGTTTTTTTATCCGGCGAAGACAAATAAAACCGGCCAGTAGCGGAACCGGAAAGGTCCTGCTGCTGGCCGGCAATTCCCGGCAGTGATCCGGGTATATCCTTTAATCAGATAAAAAGGTTCAGCCCTGATTCATCCGCCCGTTCAAGGTAAGTGGCCACGCCACCGAATTCCACCCCGTCGATCAACTCCTCCTTCGTAATCCCCATGACATCCATCGACATGGTACAGGCAATGAACTCCACGCCATTTTCCTGCGCCTGACTGATCAGAGATTCCAGCGAGTCAATGTTTTTCTTTTTCATGATGTGACGCATCAGGCGGCGCCCCATTCCCATCATATTCAGCTTGGATAATTTCAGTCCTTTACTGCTTGCGGGCAGCATCATCCCGAACATGCGGGAAATAAAATCCTTTTTCACCGAGGGCGGGTTTGACCGTTTCAGCATATTCAGCCCCCAGAACGTGAAAAACATGCTCACCTTTTTTCCGGTGGATGCCGCGCCGTTGGCGATCACAAAAGAGGCAAGTGCCTTATCCAGGTCATCACTGAACACAATCAGCGTCTTATTGTCACGGACCGGACCCTGTGCGGAAGCTTTGGCTCCCGCCTCCTCTTTCATGAGCCTGGCCGTGATCACCCCGCCTTCCTGTTTTACATCCAGCACCTTGTTCCCGGTCATTTTTGCCCATGCCTTCACATCAGAGGAAAAAGCCGGGTCGGTGGCCTTCACCTCGATCACTTCCCCGGGTTTCATATCGGCCGCACTGTTTTTGAGCTTCAAAATGGGGCCGGGACACTGGAGCCCGCAGGCATCGACCTGCAATGAAGGAATGTCTTTCAGTGCTTCAGGCTGTTCCACGCTACGTGCCTGGTAGATCTGGTCATCAATCCCCACCACATCACCTTCATAAATGTCTTCGTTGCTTTGCTTTTGGGTGGCAAACTCATACGTCTTGGTGCCGCCGTTCAGGTTTTCTACCTGCCGGAATCCATGTTGCATCAGAATACGGGCGGCCACATAGCCGCGATGCCCCACACCACAAAATACAATGATCCGCTTGTCACGCGGGATTTCCTCCAGGCGGTCACGAAGTTCATCAATGGGAATATTTACCGCCTCACCGATGGTGCCCAGCCCGAACTCATCCGTGGTACGAACATCCAGCAGAAATACATCTTTCCGATCCAGTTTGACCAGGTCACGCCATGAACAATTTTTCACCTTTCCTTTCACAATATTTTCTGCGGCAAAGCCCGCTATGTTCACAGGATCTTTGGCAGAAGAATAAGGGGGCGCATAGGCATGTTCAATCTCCGTAAGATCATAAATGGTCCCCCCGTTTTTGATCACGCTGGAAATAAGATCGATCCGCTTATCCACCCCTTCATACCCGACAATTTGCCCCCCGTAAAGTTTTCCGGTATCCGGGTCAAAAACAATTTTGATACTCATGGGGATGGCGCCGGGATAATAACCTGCATGAGAGCCGGAATGGGTAATGGTGGAGCAATAACGGATATTGGCATTGCGCAGGGTTCGGCCAGATACCCCGGTGGAGGCGACTGTCAGGTCAAACACCTTGGCAATGGCGGTATTGATGGAGCCCCGGTATTCCCGCTGGTTGCCATGAACAATATTGTCGGCACATATTCTGCCTTGTTTGTTCGCCGGACCCGCCAGGTAGGTGATCTGTGGAATTCCCGTGATGGGATTGGGATATTCAATGGCATCCCCCACCGCATAAATATCGGGACGGGAAGTCTGCAGATGGTCATTCACTTTGATCCCTCCTGTATTGCCCAGCTCAAGACCGCCTTCCCGGGCCAGCTGACTGTCGGGCCTTACACCGATCGACAGGATCACCAGGTCGCTCTGCAACTTACGCCCGCTTTGAAGCTTCACAGATAAACCGTCTTCATCCCTGTTAAAGGAAGAGACCCCGTCTTTCAGGAAAAACTCCACGTTCTTTGTTTTCAGGTGCTGGTGCACGAGCGAGGCCATACTATAGTCCAGCGGCGTCATCACCTGTTCGGCCATTTCCACAATAGACACAAAAATTCCGAGCTGATGCAGGTTCTCGGCCATCTCCAGGCCGATAAATCCAGCACCTACGACCACGGCACGACGGATGTTGTGTTTGTCCACATAGGCCTTGATCCGGTCGGTATCTGCCACATTTCTCAGGGTAAAAATGCCCCTGGAGTCAATCCCGGGCAGATTGGGCCTGACCGGCTCGGCACCGGGCGACAACACCAGCTTGTCATAATCCTGCACATAATCCTCTCCCGTAGAAAGATTCTTGATGGTCGCGGTCTTGTCTTCGGGCTGAATGGAAACAACTTCCTGCCTGACCCGTACATCCACATTAAAACGTGCCCTGAAGGCTTCGGGTGTTTGTACAAACAAGTTGTCGCGCTCGGCAATGGTGCCGCCGATATAATAGGGCAGTCCGCAATTGGCATAACTGATATGCTCACCGCGTTCAACCATGATGATGTGGGCATTTTCGTCATTCCTGCGCAATCTCGCTGCCGTGGTGGCCCCTCCGGCCACTCCTCCGATAATAAGAATATTCATAATTTAACTGGCAATAATTTTGTATGTATGGAATTATTTGATTTCAAAATAAGCATCAACCAGGGGCGTCACCGCTTTAAGCTTACGATCTCCGTCACCGCTGAGTGAGAAAATCATTTTTCGTTTGTCTGCCGGGTCAATTTCTCGTTTCAGCAACCCTTTGTTTTCAAGTCTGCTCAATAAGCGGGATGCCTGGGTAGCACTCAGGCCGGTTTCCGTGGCAATGTCTCCCTGACATTTACAACGATCTGAAATACAACACAGCAGCACCGCCTCTTCCAGGCCAATGTCCTGATTCTTCTGCATGTCCCTCTCCAGCGACTGTAGCTCACGCAATAAATCTTTCATGCGACGGAAAGGTTCAGCACCAACTCGCATCGCAGGGGTATTTGTTTTCATTTTGTAAATATTTCAATTTGCAAATATATAACAAAAAAACACATCGCAAACTGAAGGTTTACTAAGGATTAAGAGAGGGGGGGCGAGGAATAAAAACAAAGTTTCCGGCACACATTAACAAAGCGGGTGCAGCAAAGGCGAATTGTACGCCTTTGCTGCACCCGCATCAACATCAACAAAATGTATTACAACTCTTCCCGCACAATCCCTCCTTTTGGACTGTCCAGGGTCACTGACATCCTGCGGCCGCCGTCAATGATCCATTTTACGGTCACACTGTCCATCCCGGGGATGTTCTGAATTTCAAGTTTCCCCGGATTTGCCTTTTGCTCTTCGACCACATTAAGATCGCGGTTATTGACCAGCATTCCGGCCACAACATCTGCGCCTTCCAGGATGATATAATTCGGACGGTTGATATCGTATCTCAAATCAATGCCCGCGTGGGTGGGTGTCATTCGTGTATTGGTCACCACAGCGATCACTTCCTGCAATCCGCCGCCCAGGTCGTTCACGGTCAGTTCAGTAAATTCAAGTTGCGGCGTGTGGTAGGCATGATAGAGGGTAAAAGCCATGTTGCGATGGGCATCCTGCTCCAGCATAAATCCGGGATGCACACGGCCAAAATTTTTCTTGAACCCACCGATCTCAATCTCTCCGAACTGCGGGTGTTCAAATGGTTCCCATTCTACGAATGCGTCCTCAAAAAGCAAATGGCGGTCAAACACATAGGAAGCTTTTTGCCCCTCCTCCCGGGTCTGGTATTCCTCATAAAAGTATTTGTAACTGGTAAACAGCTCGTTGGTGTAGGTAAAAATTCCCCGTCCGAAATGGAACCAGTCTATCTGCCCGCCGTACACGGTGTACAAATCCTCAAAAAGTGTCCAGTAACGATAGCCCGGAAGCATTCGGTCACCGAGTTCACCAATGGCATCGTATACACGGATGTCTTCCCGGGTATACAGGGAGGCGTCTTCTGCTGTCCCTGGTCCACGTAATATCATTCCCCCGGTATTGTGATAGGTCTGCGCCCCGGCAATATTCGGATGATCCATCACGAAATCCCTCACAGCACGGTTTTCGGGCAGGGCGAAGGGGTAATGGTAAGCCCCACGCTGAATATGATCCGGCTGCCAGTTCCAGCCCCAATCCCGGTTAGGGTCATAGCTACCAATCCTGTCTTCGTTCACCCTTCCGTCTCCGTCGCGGTCTATTCCTTCAAAACCCAGGAGGTCAAAATCCCCGAACTCATCGGGCGGGGCAGGAATCATTCTGCGGGGATCCTCAGGGCACTCGATGTATCGACCGTAAGGGTTACGCCGCCGCATCTGGGTGATGTGCCCGTCATTGTTCAGGTCATCAAACCCGTCCTCAGCCTTTTCCCCGTCTCCGTCATCATCAAGGGGAATGGTACCGCTCCGGGGCGTACTCACTGTATTGGGCTCCATCATATAATGCTCCCGTCCGTCCGGATTGATGGTTGGGGCAATGTAGAAGACCTTCTCGTCCATTAAACGGGTAATGAAATCATTGTCGCCATAGTTTTCCAGCAAGTACCAGGCAG
>SKUN01000001.1 GCA_007129945.1 Bacteroidales bacterium | reverse complement strand
TCACCCTGATCAATCTTTTTCTTGGTTGTGTGGCCATTGTAATGACGCTGCAGGGGCAACCCGGTGTCGCAGCTATTATTATCGGCTTGTGTGCGCTGCTTGACTTTCTTGATGGTGCAGCAGCCAGGGTGCTGCGTGCCGGCTCAGCGATCGGGCAACAACTCGACTCCCTGGCTGACCTGGTCAGCTTTGGTGTGGCGCCATCCGCCATTCTTTTTTATTATTTGCAGGGTGCGTTTCAAAAAATTCAGCCGGAGCAACCGGGTATCCTTTTGCCATCGCTGGCTTTCCTGGTGGCGGTTTTTTCAGGTCTCCGACTGGCACGTTTCAATATTGACGAAGAACAGCAAAATGATTTCAGGGGATTGCCCACACCTGCAAGTGCCCTGCTGATTGCTTCCATCCCATTTGTGCTGACCTATACAGATCCGAATACCCCGGTTTTCCGGCTGCTAGAGTCGCTCACTACGAAAGTGTGGTTCATAATGGGAATGACATTTGTGATTTCGTGGTTGCTGGTGTCGCCGGTACGAATGTTTTCACTGAAGGTTAAATCAATTTCCTGGAAGGAAAACCGGTATGTATACCTATTTCTCGGCGGCTGCTTGCTGTTGCTCATCATATTTGGATTGCCTGCAGTACCTTTGTTCCTGATTTTTTACCTATTTTTGTCGCTTGTTTATCATGTACATCAATATCATTGAATCATGAAGTTTTGCGCAGAAATCAACGTGATGCCCCTTAAAGCATTGCTGGACCCACAGGGGAAAACCATTACCGCCAGCATGAAAAACCTGGATCTTACCCAGGTCAGCAATGTGCGGGTGGGGAAACATATCAGCCTGGAAGTGGAGGCCGAAACCCCTGCTGAAGCAAAAAAAATGGTGGAAACTGCCTGTAAGAAATTATTGGCCAATCCCATTATGGAATATTATGAGTTTGAGCTTGCAGAGTCGGAGTGTGATAAATGACCCTTTATGGCAGAGTCGCATGAGACGGGGAAGCGGGGAGAGGCAATTGCAGGAGCTTACCTGGCAAGCAAAGGCTGGCAGATACTGGAGACAAACTGGCATTCGAACCACCAGGAGGCGGATATCATTGCCCGGCACGGTGACCTGCTGGTGATCGTTGAGGTCAAGACACGGTCAACGGATTTCTTTGGCAGCCCGGAAGAATTTGTAAGCAGGCAAAAACAACGCAGACTGGCGAAGGCCGCCAATCATTACATTCACATGAACGGGCTTGACCTGGAAGTTCGCTTTGATATTATTTCCATTGTCATGCAGATGCCGCGTCCCAAATTAAAACACATAGAGGATGCGTTTTATCCGCATTAAAATTTTTGTTTGCAACAAATTATTTGTAAATTTGCGACCGCTTTTGGGGCGAACGTATTATTGTATTTAGTTTATAATCAGTCAAAAGAAAGAGGTAAACATGATTATTGTTCCTATAAAAGAAGGCGAAAACATAGACCGGGTCCTGAAGAAGATGAAGCGCAAGTTTGAAAAAACCGGTGTTCTCAGGGAACTAAGGGATCGTCAAAAGTATACCAAGCCTTCAGTTAAAAAAAGGGAAGAGAAACTCAAGGCGATTTATATCCAGCAGTTGAGAAACGAGCAGGATAGTTAATCAGGCCTTCTCCTTCAAATCTTTTCGCTTTTTCGGAGAAATTTTTGCAGAAGCTGTTTTTTTAGCATAACTTTAAGCAAGGGTTTCTTCTTTCTGTTATTATGGGCGTATATTCTGAACAATTTCTTGAATATCTGTGCCAGGTAAGACGTTACTCTGAGCACACGCTCCTTGCATACCGCAATGACCTGGATCAGTTTGAAAAGTACCTGAAAGAGCAGTACGACACGGATTCCTGTCACCTGGCAGATCAGGGAATGGTCAGGTCATGGTTCGCTGCGCTACGCAGGGGAGGAACCGCACGCAGCACTTTTAACAGAAAGCGTTCCGCCTTGCGTTCTCTTTTCGGGTATTTGATGAAATCGGGTATAGTCCGGGATAACCCCATGGATAGAGTTGTGTCCCTGAAGAATGACCGCCGCCTCCCGGTTTTTTTGGATCAGGAGAAACTGGAGGAAATTTTGGATCCACGCCTTTTTGGTATGAATTTTCAGGATCTGCGCGACCAGTTGATGCTTGAATTGTTTTACACCACCGGAATTCGTCGCGCTGAGCTTATTGAACTGAAACACACTGATGTGGATGAGGAAAAGCAGCAGATGCGGATCAAAGGAAAGGGGAATAAGGAGCGGTTGTTGCCGCTTTTGAGGCCTGTTGTGGAAAGTTATCAGCGTTACTGTGAGGAAAAAGCAAAACTTTTTGGCAGTGATACCCCCTGGGTGTTTGTGACGGATAAAGGCGTGAAAACCTATCCGGTTTTTGTATATCGGCGGGTGAATGCTTACCTTAGCCGTCTTACCACCCTGGTAAAAAGAAGTCCGCATGTGTTGCGGCATTCTTTTGCGACACATATGCTGAATAACGGGGCTGACCTGAATGCCATCAAAGAGCTGCTTGGTCATGCCAGTCTTTCGGCCACGCAGGTTTACACCCACAACTCGATCGAAAAAATTAAAAATATTTATAAACAAGCCCATCCGAAGGCATAAAATCCTGGAGGAAATCATCATGAACGTTAACATCAATTCGGTCCATTTTAAAGCGGATACAAAACTGGAAGATTTTATCAGGGAAAAAACAGCCAAACTTTTTACCCTCTTTGACGGAGTGCATGGCTGTGAGGTCATCCTGCGTGTGGACGGTGCTACCAATAATGAAAATAAAGTTGCCGAAATTAAGGTGCTGATTCCCGGGAACGATCTTTTTGCAAAAAAACAGGCCAAAAGCTTTGAAGAGGCAGTGGATAACTCTGTGGATGCCTTGAAGAGACAGGTAAAGAAGCATAAGGAAAAAATGAAAGGTTTGTAATTCCGGGAAATTCCTGCAAAAAATATTATTTATTCTTTGGTAGGTTTTAAATCTTTTGTACATTTGCAGACCTTTTTGCAAGGCATTTGAATTGCAAAAGAGCTGTTGCCGATGTAGCTCAGTTGGTCAGAGCAGCTGATTTGTAATCAGCTGGCCGGGGGTTCGAATCCCTCCATCGGCTCTTTGAAGTATTGATTTTACCTGGGGGGGTTCCAGAGCGGTCAAATGGGGCAGACTGTAAATCTGTTGGCTTTCGCCTTCGGAGGTTCGAATCCTTCCCCCCCCACTTAATAAGCGGAAATAGCTCATCTGGTAGAGCGACAGCCTTCCAAGCTGTAGGTGGCGGGTTCGAGTCCCGTTTTCCGCTCAACGATTGTTGCCGATGTAGCTCAGGGGTAGAGCGTTTCCTTGGTAAGGAAGAGGCCACGGGTTCAATTCCCGTCATCGGCTCAACGGAAGAAAAACACTATTTGTTGAATCCCTTTTTTAATCATTAAACACCAGTAAGATATGGCAAAAGCAAAATTTGAACGCACGAAGCCGCACGTGAATATTGGTACCATTGGTCACGTTGACCATGGAAAAACCACCCTCACCGCTGCGATCACAAAAATTCTGGCAGAAAAAGGCTGGTCAGAAATCAGGTCATTTGATTCGATTGACAATGCCCCGGAAGAGAAAGAAAGAGGGATCACTATCAATACTGCACACGTTGAATATCAAACAGAAACCCGTCACTATGCCCATGTTGACTGCCCCGGTCACGCTGACTATGTGAAAAACATGGTTACCGGTGCTGCTCAGATGGACGGTGCCATTCTTGTAGTAGCCGCTACTGACGGTCCTATGCCGCAGACCCGTGAGCACCTCCTCTTGGCGCGCCAGGTGGGTGTCCCTGCTTTGGTAGTCTTTATGAACAAGGTTGACCTTGTTGATGACGAGGAGCTGTTGGAGCTGGTAGAGATGGAGGTCCGTGAACTGCTTACTTTCTACGAATATGACGGAGACAAAACACCTGTTATCCAGGGATCCGCACTTGGCGGTCTCGACGGAGAGCCCAAATGGGTAGAGAAGGTTGTTGAGCTGATGGCTGCAGTTGACGAATTTATCCCATTGCCCGAGCGTGATGTGGACAAGCCATTCCTGATGCCTGTTGAGGATGTATTCTCTATTACAGGTCGGGGTACTGTAGCTACCGGTCGTATTGAAACAGGTGTTATCAATAGTGGTGATCCCGTTGATATCATTGGTATGGGTGCCGAAAAAATGAAGTCAGTAGTTACTGGTGTGGAAATGTTCCGCAAGATCCTTGACCGCGGTGAAGCAGGTGACAACACAGGTCTGCTGTTGCGTGGTGTTGACAAGGATGCCATTTCCCGTGGTATGGTAATTTGTAAGCCCGGCTCTGTGACACCCCACAGAAAGTTTAAAGCCGAGGTGTATGTGCTGAAAAAAGAAGAAGGTGGCCGTCACACGCCGTTCGGTAACAGGTATCGTCCGCAGTTCTTCTTCCGCACTACAGACGTTACCGGTGAAATTTATCTCCCCGAAGGACGCGAGATGGTAATGCCCGGGGACAACCTGACGATTAATGTAGAACTGATTGCAGATGTGGCCATGGATAAAGGTCTTCGTTTCGCAATCCGTGAAGGTGGCCGCACTGTAGGTGCAGGTCAGGTAACGGAGATCATTGACTAATAACCTGTTCATTACTTCCGGTGACGGACTGAAACCGTTACCGGAAGTAATATATACACGGGTGTAGCTCAATTGGTAGAGTAGCGGTCTCCAAAACCGTTGGTTGAGGGTTCGACTCCTTCCACCCGTGCTAAATATTAGAATGTGTAAGTATTATGAAGAAGATCAGAGCCTACATCAGTGAATCTTATGATGAGTTAATCAATAAGGTTTCATGGCCCACTTGGAGCGAACTGCAGAGCAGCGCAGTGGTTGTATCTATTGCTTCCCTTATAATCGCTACGATCGTTTATTTGATGGATATATCCTTCAGCTCCATACTTGAGCAATTTTACCGTCTCTTTTTGTAATCATTCCGAAGTACTTTGGCGATATATTCTAATATTTATCTGATTTTCGAATAATAACCAGCCAGAGTACCCTAAAGGAAAAACACGTCGTACATTGGTATGAGCGAACAAGTCAAAAAATGGTATGTGGTCCGGGCAATTAGTGGCGGCGAGAAAAAGGTAAAACAATACCTTGAGAACGAGATCGCCAGGCTTGGACTGGAGGAGTATGTTTCGCAAGTACTTATCCCCACTGAAAAGGTTTACCAGGTGCGTAAAGGGAAAAAAGTCAGCGCAGAGCGTAACTATTTTCCCGGATATGTATTGGTGGAGGCCACATTGGTTGGGGAGATTCCGCATATTATAAGGAATGTACCCGGGGTGTTGGGTTTTTTGGGCGCTGATGGTGACCCCGTGCCCCTGCGTGAATCCGAGGTCAACCGCATATTAGGAAAAGTGGATGAACTTTCGGGGAAAGAAGAAGAACTTAACGTGCCCTACATTGTGGGGGAAACCGTTAAGGTTACAGACGGTCCGTTCAATAGTTTCTCAGGTGTGATCGAGGAGATCAATGAGGAGAAGAAGAAGTTGAAAGTGATGGTGAAGATCTTCGGACGGAAAACACCTTTGGAATTAAGTTTCATGCAGGTAGAAAAAGAATGATCAGGGTGTTGGTCATGATGTTACGGTCATTGACTTTCACAATTATCTGTTTCCTGCTGAAAAATCTGATCCCCTTACTAGAAAAACAAATGAAAAATGGCAAAAGAAGTTAGTGGAATAATTAAGCTGCAAATTAAGGGAGGTGCCGCAAATCCTTCTCCGCCCGTCGGACCCGCACTGGGTGCCAAGGGTGTGAATATCATGGAGTTTTGCAAGCAGTTCAATGCCCGTACCCAGGACAAAGCCGGAAAGGTGATTCCTGTGATCATTACGGTGTTCAAAGACAAGTCCTTTAATTTCATCATTAAAACCCCGCCTGTTGCTGTGCAGTTGCGTGAAGCTTCCAAGATCAAGTCGGGCTCTTCCGAGCCTAACAGGATCAAGGTGGCAACCATTACCTGGGATAAGGTAAAGACAATTGCGGAGGAAAAGATGCCAGACCTGAACTGCTTTACGGTTGAGTCGGCCATGAATATGGTTGCCGGTACCGCACGCAGCATGGGAATACGTATCAAAGGGGAACGCCCTGCATAATTCCGGTTTTTTTACCGGTCGTGGGCTTATGAATTATTAAAGCTTAACGGAATCTAAGAAATGGCTAAATTAACGAAGAAACAAAAAGAAGCTTTGGCGAAGTTTGACCGCAACGCGGTTTATTCTTTACCTGAGGCGGCTGATATTGTCAAGAAGATCAACTATACCAGCTTTGATGCATCTGTTGATATGGATATCCGGCTGGGCGTTGACCCCCGTAAAGCCAATCAGATGGTCAGGGGTGTGGTTACGCTGCCTCACGGAACGGGTAAAACCGTTCGGGTATTGGTGCTTTGCAGCCCTGAGAAGGAAGATGAAGCCAAAGAAGCCGGAGCTGATTACGTTGGCCTGGACGAATACGTAGATAAGATCAAAGGAGGCTGGACAGATGTGGATGTGGTGATTACCACGCCGAATGTAATGCCGAAGGTGGGTGCCCTTGGACGGATACTTGGTCCCCGCGGACTGATGCCCAATCCAAAGGCGGGTACTGTTACCATGGATATCGGTAAAGCGGTACAAGACATTAAAGCCGGTAAAATCGACTTTAAGGTTGACAAGTTTGGTATTGTGCATGCATCGATCGGGAAAGCATCATTTGACAAGGAGAAACTCGTAGATAACGCCAAGGAATTGGTTCAGACCATATTGCGTTTGAAGCCTGCGGCAGCCAAGGGTACCTATGTGAAAAGTATTTTCATGTCCAGCACAATGAGTCCCGGCATACAGGTAGATACGAAATCAGTATCAACATGATTTATTCAATCAAATTACTGACACATGAAAAACAGAGAACAAAAATATCAGATTATTGAATCGCTGACCAATAAGCTAAAAGAAAGCGATTTCATATATCTGGCCGACACCTCTGACCTGAATGTTGAAACAGTGAACAACTTCAGAAGGCTGTGTTTTAAGCGCAATGTTTCGATGGAAGTGGTAAAAAATACCCTTCTGAAAAAGGCAATGGAACAGAGCGGGAAAGACCTGAGCCCCCTTTATGAGGCGTTGAGCGGACCCACTTCCCTGATGTTGGCCGATGCGGGCAATGTTCCGGCGAAAGTGATCAAGGAATTTCGCAAAAAAGCAGCGAAACCGCTTGTGAAAGCCGCATATATCGAAGAGGCTGTTTACTTTGGTGACGATCAACTGGATACATTGACCAATATCAAGTCCAGGGAAGAACTCATCGGAGACCTTATCGGCTTGTTACAATCACCTGCCAAAAATGTGATTTCTGCCCTTCAATCGGGTGGCAATACCCTGGCTGGTGTTGTGAAAACGCTTTCTGAGAAAGAGGAAAGCTAATCGTTGAATTATTATAATTTTTTGAAAGTAAAACTCAATTAAAACAATAAGAAAATGGCAGATTTGAAAGCTTTTGCAGAACAATTGGTTAACCTGACCGTTAAAGAAGTCAATGAACTTGCAGAAATATTAAAAGAAGAATATGGTATCGAGCCTGCAGCTGCAGCTCCTGTTGCAGTTGCTGCCGCTGGCGGCGAAGGTGCCGGTGAAGAGAAAGAAGAACAAACAGAGTTTGATGTGATCCTGAAAGCCGCAGGTCCTTCCAAGCTGGCCGTAGTGAAGCTTGTGAAAGAACTTACCAGCCTTGGCCTGAAAGAAGCCAAGGAACTGGTTGACGGAGCACCCAAGCCCATTAAAGAAGGAGTTACAAAGGATGAAGCAGAGTCGCTGAAGAAACAACTCGACGAAGCTGGTGCAGAGGTTGAGGTAAAGTAACCCTGCGCGTTTCATCAAAAAGATCAGATTTCTGCCGGGTTTTTTCACCCGCTGTAGAAGTCTGATCTTTATTGCTGTTTATTTGTTTTCTTTTTTTTCGCTTTTTAGTAACTTCAAACCATCGAACTTTGACAGCAAAACAAAACATCGCACAGAGGGTTGATTTCGGTACTGTTCCCACCCATTTTGATTATCCTGATTTTCTAGAGATCCAGATAAAGTCCTTCCAGGACTTTTTCCAGCTTGAGACTACTCCTGAAAACAGGAAAAATGAGGGATTATTCAAGGTGTTCAGTGAGAATTTCCCCATTTCAGACGCCAGAAATAATTTCGTGCTGGAATTCCTGGATTATTTTATTGATCCCCCGAAATACTCCATACAGGAATGCATTGACAGGGGGCTTACCTATAGTGTTCCGCTCAAGGCCAAATTGAAACTGTATTGTACCGATCCCGAGCACGAAGACTTTGAAACCATTATCCAGGATGTATATCTTGGAATGATCCCCTACATGACCCCCAAGGGAACCTTCCTGATCAATGGCGCAGAGAGGGTTGTTGTTTCCCAGCTGCACCGCTCCCCCGGTGTGTTTTTCGGTACCAGTGTGCACGCCAACGGCACACAGCTTTACAGCGCCAGAATTATTCCGTTCAAAGGTTCGTGGATTGAGTTTGCTACCGACATCAACAGTGTGATGTATGCTTACATTGACCGGAAGAAAAAACTTCCTGTTACCACGCTGCTTCGTGCAATCGGATACGAAAGTGATAAAGATATCCTGGAAATTTTTGACCTTGCCGATGAGGTGAAGGTGACCAAGACAGGACTCAAAAAGCATGTGGGAAGAAAGCTTGCAGCCCGGGTGCTGCGGACCTGGGTAGAGGATTTTGTGGATGAAGATACCGGTGAGGTTGTGTCCATTGAGAGAACCGAAGTGATCCTCGACCGGGAAACCGTGCTGGAAAATGATCACATCGAAATGATCCTTGATGCCGGGGTGAAGTCATTGATTCTCCACAAAGAAGGGGTGAACGTGAATGATTTTGCCCTTGTGTACAATACCCTCCAGAAAGATACCACCAACTCTGAAAAGGAAGCGGTCGAGTTTATTTACCGCCTGCTCAGGAATGCCGATCCGCCGGATGATGAAACTGCCCGGAGCATGATCGAGAAGCTTTTCTTCTCAGACAAGCGCTATGACCTGGGTGATGTGGGACGCTACCGCATCAACAGGAAACTGAACCTTGACACCCCCATGGATGTAAAAGTCCTTACAAGGGAAGACATCATTTATATTGTAAAATACCTGATCGAGCTTGTCAATGCAAAAGCCGATGTGGATGACATTGACCACCTGAGTAACCGCCGTGTGCGAACAGTAGGTGAGCAGCTTTATGCACAGTTTGGCGTGGGCCTTGCCCGTATGGCCCGGACCATCCGGGAACGGATGAATGTCCGCGACAACGAAGTGTTTGCCCCCACCGATCTGATCAATGCCAAGACATTGTCATCAGTGATCAATTCCTTTTTCGGCACCAACCAGTTGTCTCAGTTCATGGATCAGACCAACCCCCTCGCGGAGATCACGCATAAACGGCGGATGTCGGCACTCGGGCCGGGAGGTTTGTCGCGTGAACGTGCCGGTTTTGAGGTAAGGGACGTGCATTTTACGCACTACGGCCGGCTTTGTACGATTGAAACCCCCGAAGGGCCGAACATCGGGCTGATTTCCTCCATGTGTGTGTATGCGAAGGTGAATGAACTGGGGTTTATTGAAACCCCCTATTTTGAGGTGGATAATGGCAAGGTGCGTTTTGATAAACCCCCTGTGTATTTATCTGCGGAAGAGGAAGAAACAGAGATCATCAGCCAGGCCAATGTGCCATTGAATAAGGATGGTTCTTTCAAGGAAGATCGTATCAAGGTCAGGTACCAGGCTGATTACCCGATTGTGACCCCCGAGAACATCAAACTGATGGATGTGGGGCCAAACCAGATCGCTTCCATCGCGGCTTCCCTGATTCCCTTCCTGGAACATGATGATGCCAACCGTGCACTGATGGGAAGTAACATGATGCGTCAGGCTGTGCCGCTGATCAATCCGGAAGCCCCCATTGTGGGTACCGGACTGGAGAAAAGGGTTGCCAACGATTCGCGTGTGCTGATCCATGCAGAAGGTGATGGCGTGGTTGAGTATGTGGATGCCACGGAGATTGTGATCCGTTATGCACGCAATGAGGAAGAGCGGCTCGTCAGTTTTGAGGATGATGTAAAATCTTACAGCCTGACCAAGTTTGCCAAGACCAACCAGAACTCCTGCCTGAACCTGAACCCCATCGTCCGAAAAGGACAGAAAGTAGAAAGGGGACAGCTTTTGTGTGAAGGGTATGCCACCAAAAACGGTGAGCTGGCGCTTGGACGCAACCTCAAAGTCGCATTTATGCCCTGGAAAGGGTACAACTTCGAGGATGCCATTGTGGTGTCCGACAAGATTGTCCGCAACGATATTTTTACCTCCATCCACATTGAAGAATTTTCTTTGGATGTGCGGGATACCAAGCGTGGTGCAGAGGAACTCACCAGCGATATTCCCAATGTGAGTGCAGAAGCCATCAAAGACCTGGATGAGTACGGGCTGATCCGTATCGGAGCGGAGGTGAATGAAGGTGATATCCTGATCGGAAAGATCACGCCCAAAGGTGAAACAGATCCCACCCCGGAAGAAAAGTTGCTGCGCGCTATTTTCGGTGACAAGGCCGGAGACGTGAAAGATGCTTCTCTGAAAGCTCCGCCGGCAACCAAAGGGGTGATCGTTGACAAAAAGCTGTTCTCCCGTGTGCTGAAAGACAGGAAAGCAAAAACCAAAGAGAAGGCTCAGCTGGGAAAACTGGAAGAGGAATTCAATCAGAAATCCGGTGAGTTGCGCTCGAAACTGGTGGATAAACTGATTGTGCTGGTTTCCGGTAAGACTTCCCAGGGTGTCACCAACAGTCTGAAAGAATCCGTTGTCCCGAAAGGAACCAAGTTTACCCAGAAAATTTTGCATGGGCTGGACTACTCCACCATTAATCCCAATAACTGGACTACCGACAAAAACAAGAACGAGTTAATCAAGGAGTTGCTGCACAATTACTCCATTCAGTTCAAAGACATTCTGGGTACCTATAACCGCAAAAAGTTTACGGCTACAGTGGGTGATGAGCTTCCCACTGGTATTGTGCAACTTGCCAAGGTTTATATGGCCAAGAAGCGGAAGCTGAAAGTGGGAGATAAGATGGCCGGTCGCCACGGTAACAAGGGGATTGTGGCCAAGATCGTCCGTCAGGAGGATATGCCTTTCCTTGCAGACGGCACACCGGTTGATATCGTGCTGAACCCGCTTGGTGTACCTTCCCGTATGAACCTGGGTCAGATCTATGAAACTGTACTGGGGTGGGCCGGAGAAAAGCTTGGCATGACTTTCGCCACGCCTATTTTTGACGGGGCTCATGTCGACCAGATCAACGAATACCTGAATAAGGCAGGACTGCCGGAAAACGGTAAGGTGCACCTGTATGACGGGGGTACCGGGGAACGCTTTGACCAGCCCGCCACTGTTGGGGTAATCTATATGCTGAAACTCGGACACATGGTTGATGACAAGATGCATGCCCGCTCTATTGGTCCTTATTCGCTGATCACACAGCAGCCGCTTGGAGGTAAAGCCCAGTTCGGCGGACAGCGTTTCGGTGAGATGGAGGTATGGGCACTGGAAGCCTTTGGCGCTGCAAATATTCTTCAGGAGATTCTGACGGTGAAGTCGGATGATGTGATTGGCCGTGCCAAGACGTATGAAGCCCTTGTGAAAGGTGACAATATGCCTGTTCCCGGTGTTCCGGAGTCATTCAACGTATTGGTGCATGAACTCAGGGGACTGGGTCTCAATCTTCGGTTCGATTGATGTGATGCTTTCTGCATCCCTCGTCAGCCAAGTTAGAACAACATTAGAATCAGACCTTAATAAACAGTATATATGGCTTTCAGAAAAGAATCCAACGTCAAAAGCAATTTCTCCAGCATTACCATCAGCCTTGCTTCCCCCGAGTCCGTTCTTGAAAGGTCGCATGGAGAGGTGTTGAAGCCAGAAACCATTAACTATCGTACATATAAGCCTGAAAGAGATGGCTTGTTCTGCGAGCGTATTTTCGGTCCCGTTAAAGACTGGGAATGCCATTGCGGAAAATACAAGCGTATCCGCTATAAAGGAATTGTGTGTGACCGTTGTGGGGTGGAGGTTACGGAGAAGAAGGTAAGACGGGAGCGTATGGGACACATTAAGCTGGTTGTGCCAGTGGCCCATATTTGGTTCTTCCGTACTTTGCCGAACAAGATCGGTTATTTGCTGGGCTTGCCGTCCAAAAAATTAGACCAGGTCATCTACTACGAACGGTATGTGGTGATCAAACCCGGAGCGAAATCGGATGAACTGAACTTCATGGACTTCCTTACAGAGGAAGAGTATTTCAATGTGCTGGAGTCTCTGCCTATGGAGAACCAGATGCTGGAAAATGACGATCCCAATAAATTTGTGGCGAAAATGGGTGCGGACGCACTGAAAGAACTGCTGGCCAACCTGGACCTGGATCAGCTGTCTTATGACCTTCGCCACAAAGCCAATACGGAAACCTCACAACAGCGTAAGGCCGACGCCCTGAAGCGTTTGCAGGTTGTTGAGGCATTTCGTGATGCCCAGAAAACCATTGAGAATAAGCCGGATTGGATGATCGTGGATGTGGTACCGGTAATTCCTCCGGAACTACGCCCATTGGTGCCTCTGGACGGTGGTCGTTTTGCCACAAGTGACCTGAATGACCTTTACCGTCGTGTGATTATCAGGAATAACCGTCTGAAGCGGTTGATTGAGATCAAGGCACCGGACGTGATACTGCGAAATGAAAAACGCATGCTGCAGGAGGCTGTTGACTCCCTGTTTGACAATTCACGGAAGACAAATGCAGTCAAAACTGAATCAAACAGGCCGCTCAAGTCCCTTTCTGACAGTCTGAAAGGAAAACAGGGGCGTTTCCGTCAGAACCTTCTGGGTAAGCGGGTCGATTACTCTTCCCGTTCAGTGATTGTTGTCGGGCCCGAATTGCAGCTTCATGAGTGCGGGATTCCGAAGGAAATGGCCTCTGAGTTGTTTAAGCCGTTTATCATCCGTAAGATGCTGGAAAGAGGCATTGTGAAAACGGTTAAATCTGCCAAGAAAATTGTAGACAGGAAAGATCCTGTAGTATGGGATATTCTCGAAAACGTATTGAAAGGTCACCCTGTACTGCTTAACCGTGCACCTACGCTGCACAGACTCGGTATTCAAGCCTTTCAGCCCAAGCTGATTGAAGGGAAAGCCATTCAGCTTCATCCGCTCGTATGTACCGCATTTAACGCTGACTTTGACGGTGACCAGATGGCTGTTCACCTTCCGCTTGGCAACGCTGCCATTCTGGAAGCCCAGTTGCTGATGCTGGCGTCGCATAACATCCTTAACCCCGCCAATGGTGCCCCGATTGCTGTGCCTTCCCAGGATATGGTACTGGGTCTTTATTATATGACCAAAGGACGAAAAAGCACCAAAGAATACACTGTAAAAGGGGAGGGGCTGAATTTTTACGGGCCGGAAGAGGTGATCATTGCCTATAACGAGGGAGCAGCTGACCTGCATGCCGTTGTCAAGGTAAGGGTCAAGGTCAAAGAAAACAATGAACTGATTGACCGTGTGGTGGAAACCACGGTAGGACGCGTTTTGTTTAACCGGGTTGTACCCGAGCGTTATGGTTTCGTCAATATATTGCTGACCAAAAAGGCCTTGCGTGATGTCATTGGCGGTATCATGAAGGAAACTGGCATTTCCCGTACGTCAAAGTTCCTGGATGACATCAAGGATCTCGGGTTTAATATGGCCTTCCAGGGTGGACTGTCATTTAACCTGGGTGATATTCTGGTGCCGGAAGAGAAAGAGATTCTGATCGGCCAGGCTGACGAGCAGGTGGAAGAGGTTCGTGGTAACTATAGCATGGGCTTTATTACGAACAACGAACGTTATAACCAGATCATTGACATCTGGACACATACCAATGCCAAACTTACCAAAGTATTGATTGACCAGACTACAGCTGACAACCAGGGATTCAACCCGGTATTTATGATGCTGGATTCAGGAGCAAGGGGATCTAAAGAGCAGATCCGGCAGCTCTCCGGTATGCGTGGTCTGATGGCCAAACCCCAGAAGTCTGGTGCCAAGGGTGGCGAGATCATTGAGAACCCCATCCTGTCCAACTTTAAAGAAGGGCTGTCTGTATTGGAGTACTTTATTTCCACGCACGGTGCACGGAAGGGTCTGGCGGATACGGCACTGAAAACCGCCGATGCCGGGTACCTCACCCGCCGTCTGGTGGATGTGTCACAAGATGTCATTATCACCGAAAAAGACTGTGGTACACTCAGGGGGCTTACGGCTACGGCCCTCAAAAACAATGAAGAAACTGTTGAAACCTTGTACGACCGCATCCTTGGCCGTAACAGTCTGCATGATATTTTTCACCCCACCACCGGCAAACTGATTGTTGAGGCTGGCGGTGAACTTACCGAGGAGATATGCCAGGTGATTGAAGACTCACCGATTGAAGCGGTCGAAATCCGCTCGGTGCTTACCTGCGAATCCAAGGTTGGTGTATGTGCCAGATGTTATGGACGAAACCTGGCCACAGGCCGTATGGTACATAAAGGGGAGGCCGTCGGTGTCATTGCCGCCCAGTCTATTGGCGAACCCGGCACACAGCTTACCCTGCGTACCTTCCATGTTGGTGGTACGGCCTCCAATATTGCCACCGCTTCCAAGGTAAATGCCAAATATGACGGCGTGCTGGAAATCGACGAGCTCCGCTCGGTTCCATTCACCAATGAAGAGGGTAAGGAGTACCAAGTGGTGATCGGTCGTTCCGCCGAGATGCGTATTGTGGATAAGAACACCCAGATGATTCTCACAAGCCAGAACATCCCCTATGGTGCAAACCTTTATAATAAAGACGGGGATGAGGTGAAAAAAGGTGACCTTATCTGTGAATGGGATCCTTACAATGCCGTAATTGTCTCGGACAAAACGGGTAAGGTGGTTTACAACAATATGATAGAGGGAACCACTTACCGGACAGACTCTGACGAGCAAACCGGCTACCATGAGAAAGTAATTATTGAATCCAAGGATAAGACCCGGAACCCGTCACTGAGCATTGTTAGCAAAGACGGTGAAATACTCAGGATTTACGACATGCCTGTGGGTGCCCACGTGGTGATCACAGATGATAAGGAAGTGAAACCCGGTACCATTATCGCCAAAATACCACGGGCCGTTGGTAAATCCGGTGACATTACTGGTGGTTTACCACGGATCACAGAGCTGTTTGAGGCACGTAACCCCTCTGATCCGGCAGTTGTATCCGAGATTGACGGTGTTGTTTCCTTTGGCAAAAAGATCAAGCGTGGTAACAGGGAGGTGATTATCACCTCCAAGACCGGGGATGAAAAACGTTACCTGGTTCCGCTTACCAAACAGATTCTTGCCCAGGAAAATGACTTTGTAAAAGCCGGAACACCATTGTCAGACGGACCTACCACACCAGCCGATATTCTTTCCATTAAAGGACCTACGGCAGTTCAGGAGTATATTGTGAACGAGGTGCAGGAAGTATACCGTATGCAGGGTGTGAAGATCAATGACAAGCACTTTGAGATCATTGTACGTCAGATGATGCGTAAGGTGATCATTGAAGATCCGGGCGATACACGTTTTCTTGAGAACGAGATTGTCAACAAGGTGGCCTTCATGGAAGAGAATGATGATGTTTTCGGCCAGAAGGTGGTTGAGGATCCGGGTGATTCATCACTGAGAGCCGGGCAGATTATTACAGCCAGAAAATTGCGTGATGAGAACTCCCTGCTCAGGCGAAAAGACAAGAAACTGGTTACTGCGAGAGAGGCAAGGGGAGCCACTGCACGTCAGCAATTGCAGGGAATTACCAAAGCTTCACTGCAGACACAGAGCTTCATTTCTGCTGCTTCCTTCCAGGAAACCACCAAGGTACTGACTGATGCCGCAGTGAATGCAAAGACCGATGGACTGAAAGGACTGAAAGAGAATGTGATTGTCGGGCACCAGATACCGGCCGGTACCGGACTGCGTGAGTACGACAACATCATTGTCGGGTCAATGGAAGAGTACCAGTTACTTATGGAATCCAAGAACAGGGATAAAAAAACAGCGACTGAAGAGGAAAATAAATAATGCATTATGGCTGAAGAAAAAAAGAAAGACAAGCAGCTCAATATTGAGTTGGGTGAAGATGTAAGGGAAGGTGTGTATTCCAACCTGGCCATCATTACCCATTCCAACACAGAGTTTGTGCTGGATTTTGTACGGATGATGCCCGGTGTTCCCAAGGCCAGGGTGAAGTCGCGTGTGGTGATGACGCCACAGCATGCCAAGCGGCTTATGAAAGCTTTGCGCGACAACATCGCAAAGTTTGAATCGATGCATGGCCAGATCCGGGACATTGAAGGCCCCGGCCTTCCTATGAATATGGGTGGACCCACGGCGGAGGCTTAGTCTGCCCTGGGATCAGGCCTGACAGCTAATTTGGCCATCTTTTCCACTGTAAGGGAAGGATGGCCAAATTCGTCTGTGATTTCCCCCTTCAACAGGTAAACCCCTTGTCCGCAAAACGGATAACGGCTTGCTGTAACGGGGAAGTGGGTGGTGTCAAAGAAATTCCCTTCGTGGTCGGTAAAACAACCGAAATGCATGATTTTCTGATTGACCGTGCGCACGGTTTTGGTGGTGACCAGCCATCCGGCCATGCGCACGGTTTTTCCTTTGTGCCTGATCATCTCTGCCGCACTGATGTCTCCCCGGAAAGATGTCTGCAACAATCCGAAGGGAGTTACTGATACAGGGAAGCCTAGCAGTTCAATCTCATCGTAGGCATCCTGCAGCGGATTTGCTCCCGGGTCAGGCAGCTGCAGTTCGCTTACCGGCGGTTCAAAAATCGTAGGAGTGGTTGCCGGTTTCTTATTTGTAAGCAGGTGGGCCTGCCACAGAAGCTTTGTTCTGGAGTGCCCGGTAAAACGAAAACTCCCTGTCCGGATCAGCACGACCAGTGTCTCCAGCCCGGCTCCTGTCCGGCGTACAAAATCTTCCAGCCCGCGGTAAGCGCCACCCTGTATACGCTCTTCGATGATCTGCAACCCTATTTTCTGTTCCATTTGCCGGATGTGTGCCAGCCCGATGTAGATGTCTTTTCCTTTTAAACGGGTCAGGTAACGGCTATGGTTGATGCATGGCAGCCTGACCATGCCCCCCAGTCGCCTTGCCTCATGAAAATAGACCTCACTTCGGTAGAATCCGCCAAAATTATTGATTACAGCCGTCATAAACTCCAGGGGATAGTGGGCTTTCAGGTAAAGGCTCTGGAAACTTTCTGCGGCAAAAGAAGCTGAATGGGCCTTGGAGAAAGAATAACCGGCAAAGGATGCGATCTGCCTCCACACCTCCCGGGTCAGTCTGTCGGCATATCCTTTGGCCCGGCAGCCTTCAAAGAATCGTGCAGTCAACCTGTCCATTTCCTTTTGTGAGCGATATTTGCCGCTCATGGCGCGCCGCAGTACATCTGCATCTGCCAGGTCGAGGCCTGCAAAATGGTGACAAACTTTGATCACATCCTCCTGGTATACCATTACGCCATAGGTTTCCTGAAGCAGTGTTTTCATGACCGGATGAAGGTAAGTGACCTTTTCCGGCTCGTGCTTCCGGCGGATATACTCCTGCATCATGCCTGAGCGGGAAACCCCGGGCCGGACAATGGAGCTGGCAGCCACCAGCCCTGAATAATCGTCACAATCGAGTTTTTTCAGGAGAGATCGCATGGCCGGACTCTCTATGTAGAAACAGCCGGTTGTTTCCCCGCTGCGCAGCAACGCCTTTGACTTTGGATCCTCCCGGATATGGTCCATGCGGTGAATGTCCACGTGTTGCCCCCGGTTTTCGCCGATGATCCGCATACATTCACTGATATGCCCGATGCCCCGCTGACTCAGGATGTCGATCTTTTCAAAGCCCAGATCCTC
>SKUN01000160.1 GCA_007129945.1 Bacteroidales bacterium | reverse complement strand
GGCCAAGGATTGCCTTTTCATCAACCCGTACCAGCTTATAATCAATGCTTTCACCAAACACATCCCGGGCCATTTCTATTTCGTCTTCACTGAGCGGACGTGTATTGAATTTGATAAAATCAGCCACCGTTTCATATATTTCCGGTAAGCCCGATATCTCCACCACATAAATAGCCAGTTCTCCAAGCCACTTTCCAAAGCTCTTCCAGGTGTCGGCTTTCCCCAATGACTTCCACCATTCCAGCGACCAGGGCTCCAGGCTTTTCACTCCTTTCCAGAGATGCACAACGAGGCGCTTCAGCCTTGCCGGAAGTGAAATGATCCACCGTTTGGCCCTGTGGGCGATACCCTTGATCTTTTCCCAGAGTTGCCGGCTCACATATTTGGCGCCGGTCCAAAGCCACCTGGCGGCTCTTCTCAAACCCCTTGTTACTTTTCTTGCACCACCGGCAATGGCTTTCCCGACTCGTTTAAACCCTCTGCCGATTCTTCTGAAAAAGCCCCTTGCTTTACCTTCTTTCTCTTGATTTTCTGCTTGGTTCTCCCGGTCTTCCAACTGTTCTGTGTCAGGTTGTTGCTCAAAAAAATCATTTGACTGAACCCCCTCTTCCCGGAAGAACACATCCGGCATTTGTGGCTCAGCAGTTACATGGTCGCCTTCTTCCAGGAAAAAAGGAGTTTTTACGCCGGATTCAATGTGATTTTGCGGTTCTGTCTTTTCCTTCATCTCTGTGGGATTAATGGTTCCAGTCAACGATCAGCAGTTGCTTAAGCCATGGGAGTTTCACCACACCATATCCCCATGGGAGCCTGGATAACAGCACATCAATGGCTTTGCCTTCAATAACCAGGCGGTGCTGGAAACCGTCAAGGATCAGTTTCCCCTTCCTGTCAAGGAAGCCTTCCCGCAAACCCTGTGGCGAGGTTCTTTTCAGCACCTTCCAGTGATCAATGGCCGATCTGATCAATTCGTCAGCTTCATTTAACATCGGCTGACTGAGATGAATTTTCCCCGGAAGCGGCAGCTCCGGTTCCATCCCGCAAAGGTATTTGTGGAATACAAGTTCATGCTCATACGGATTGTCCTTACCGGTAGCCAAATAATACAGCAAGTAAATGGCCAAAGCTTGCGCATCCTCATCCCTGAAAAGTTTGTCCCCAAGCAGGCCGCAACGTTTAAAACAGAGTTCCAGAAAGGGATGAAGCAATACAAGGCCTGCATGATTCACAAACAACCCCTCTTCCGCGGCTTTTTGCTGATCCCGGATTAGCTGATCCGGCGCCTCATCCTGCACCTTAACCCCTGCCCCCACCTGCTCCGGCAGAGGATCTTTGCGTTGCCTGTCCCTGCTGTCTCCATCAGAAGGATACGCGGCGGTCAAACTTTCCAGCCATTGCATCCACATCTCACGGCGGGCCGCAATGCCTGCACTGTTTGTTGCTGAAGGGGATGGGGGAATACCGCCTTCGACCGGCTCTTTACCCGCAATCGATAAATGAAGGAGACGAGCGGTAAACGATCCGGAGAACTGATGGATCAAGCGATCCAGGGCATGCGGGGTTTTCGTCAGCAAATAAACCAGCCATTGCCTGTATTTTCCCATTGACAGCAGGGGATTTTTTAAAATTTTCTCCTCATCGGGAAAAAACTCATCGTGCACAGCCCACCACGGCAGGCGACCATGTTGGATAAAAAACAAAAACTGCTCCAGCTGTTTTTCATCCGGGGTGTGGCTTTCATGAGGTATATGTTCAGATTCCCGTTCAGTCAGCCCTTTTGTCAAAAGCTTTTCAATCTTGCCGGTAAACTCCCGGACACACATGTTTGCAAATTCATCTTCAAATTGTTCCGGGCGGATCTGCTCCAGGTCTATGTCCATTTGAGCGACCCGGACCGATCCGTTACCTGCCCACTCCTTATCCAGATACTTTTCGATGGCAGGCAATACATCATTGCTGAAGATGCGTAATGCATCATCCTGCAACAACCTTCCCGTTTGTTCATCCGGGACGTCAAACTCCAGGTTCAATCGATGAATGATATGTGTGTCCTTTATCATGGTTATTTAAAGTGCTGCACACTTTTCAACAGGACCTTCAGGGCTTTCTTCAGGCCCGGATCCTCCGAAACGAAGGTATTGTCATACTCCGTGATGAAGTTTTCAAACTGTTTGTTTTGATTGAGCCCCGGATACTTTCTCAACAAATTATCCTGCATTTCCTTAAACTTTGAAATATGCGCGGTAATGAGCGCGCTTTTGTTATCCGGTATCCTTTCAAAGCATCTGACCATATTCAGCATCAGCATCCATAAACTGCGGATAAATACCTCCAGTGTGCTTATTGCCTGCGGGTGGGTGCTGCTGGCAGAGAATTCATAAATGCGCAACAGCTGTTTGTCAATTTGTTCCAAAAGGGTCATAATTGTACCCGGGCGAGGCCTGTTAAGCAGGTCAGCGGCATTGTTGAAGAGGTTTACCACATTTCCATGGATATTGACAATCCCAGGATCATTCATCGCACGTATCAGCGTAACGAGGCGCCTGTTTGCCAGTGAACGTTGGCTGCCGGTAACAAACTTCTCCACCACTTCGCGACAATTGGTCTGGGGTTCTTCTTCCTGTTCAATCAGGATTGTTGTTTCATCTCCGGCTGAACAGATTTCATTGGTAACAACCAGTTTAACGGGTATTTTATCTTCATAAGACTGGGTATTGATTTGTTCCTGTACCTCCATCCCCTCAAACGTATATTGATCGCCGATGTGCCATTTATAGTTGATTTTGTCTTCGGGAATGTCGGGATTGGTTTCAGCCTGCAAGGTAATTACATAGGATACATGGGTTAAATGACTTCCTTTTCCAATCGTTGCCTTAAGAATTTTGGCCACCGGTTGTTGAATAACAACCACGGTCAGATCAGCCTCTTTGCCATTCACCGTAAAACCGATCGGTTTTCCCCTGTGCGAAACAGGTACGGCAGAAGGTTTGAAAAGATATTCACCGTTGCCGGATGGAATCACGGAGCCAGACAGGTCAGCATCTTTGGCACTGACAGCGCCATTTTCGGGTGTGACCCCGAAAGGATAGGTTTGTTGATCATCACTGCAGAATCTTGTTTTCTGAATATCCAGGGATACGGGTTCCGGATCAGTACCCGGTTCCTTGTCCTTTTGTATGAGAAACGCCACGGGCGGGCAGTCGGAGCAGCACAGGTATGGCAGGCAGAAGTCGGCGATCACAACGTCCTGTGCCGGCTGTGCGATATCTCTGCAGATGATCCGCCTGATATCGGTGATTTTCTGATTTAATTCAGCGAGGACAAAACGCCCGTAGGTACTTGCGGCTTGTATCCTGTTGATTTCAAGAAACCTGGCAAGTTCCTCCTCACGGTTGATGTTATCATCATGGCTTGCCACATAGTTTGCGAATGAATCGATGTCACGGTATTTGATCTGTCCCCCTGCAGCCTTTGTCGGTGCCGGCGGATCAAAAGGAAGATCAGATGTCATTCTCGTGTCGCCTGCCGTTGATTGCCCTTTGCTGGTGGCGTTTGCGCCGGCATATACGATCACGAATGTACCCCCCCGGTGTGATCCGGCCTTGTGTTCCAGGCCGGGATGCCTTTCTGCATATTTCTCAAAGGAAAGGTGCGCAAGGATGGTGGCTTTCCGCTTTTCGATTTCCCGCATGATCACCTCCAGTTTTTCATTGGCGCAGCAAATCCTTTCCATGCGGCTGATCATGTCCAGGTAGGCCGATTCAAACCCCTTTGATTCATACTTGCCGGTCCGGAAATGTTTTTCCAGGCGCGCACGCATGACTTTAAGCCGGGCACAAAACCTCAGAGAGAACTTCCGGAACCGGGCGATCATTTCCGGTGTGACCGTGCGTATGCTTTCAGGTATTTGATGTTGAATGAGGAGCAAGTGACCGACAATCTGCACAGGGTATTCAAAAAATACAAATTTCTGATCTTCATCCAGTTTTTGTAACTCTTTCGCTACATGGGGCATGGTTCTCACTCTTCCCGCCAATTCATCCACACTGGACACAGGCTCCTTTAAAGCCTCATGAATGGACTTCCCGAATGTGAGGGAGTCCCGGTCGATGGCTTCAGGGACGATACGGTCAATGGGAAACACAGGCCGTTCAATATCTTTACAAAAGTCGGCCAAAAACCCCCGGGTTCCTGTTTCACCAATGGCAGCCCCGATATCCGCGGCTACTTCAAACCCACCCTGTGGAACCCGGGTGCTCCTTTTCATATGCTGTACACCTCCGGTTATCATTTCCTGTTGGCCGCCCGAATATTGAAATTGCAGGTCCTGGTAGTTTATATTTAATCCTGCTGCATTAACGATGTTTTCAGGAATGTTCCATGTGGGTGCATCTATGGGTGGGATGTAGCGGTCGAGAATAATATGCGGTTTGTCAGGGTTGGGAGTGAACCCGGAAAAGAAGCGACTGCCTTCGCCCAGCAAACAGCTGATTTCAGCCTGAAACGCCTGCAAAATGGCATTGAGGTCCTCGAAATGGCAATCATAATCTTCAAGATCAATATCTGACAGCTTTACATCGCCCTGCCTGACAGCCACCAAATCAATGGGAATACCCTTTTCGTTTTTCAGCTTATCCAGTTCCCGCATCACTGTACGGAAATTCTTGCCAATATGTCCTTCCACCCTGAAAAAATTAAACCCATCGATGTCATAATCCAGGGGGTTCAGGGTAGCATCGGGCACCGGTACATCGTACGTATTCGCATGGTATGATAAATTGTCTTTCTCACGAGACTGCAGGCTGCGTGTAAAATTCCATTGTTTTGTCAATTCTTTGGGTTTCACGTAGTAGAAAGGAATGGCCCTTTTTTCCAGCGGTTTGTCATAATCTCCGGATGGTGTGATCCGGATCCCGCTTACTTCGCCGGGCGCAAAATGCAAAATCATCAATTCAAGCCGTTTGAACATGCTGATGGCCCTACTAATGGCATCGGGCCTGTGGCTTATCAGTGGTGACGGATAGAATCTGTGACGGTATCGGGGCGGCAAAGGCCCATACCGGATATTTGGTTCCCCAAGCATAATATGTTTGGGAAAAGCATAAATGGACAGGCCGCATTCCATACCAGCATTATAAAGGGTATCTCTCAGCTCATCGTATGCCACCACCACATCTTTATAATGGTCGTAGGTATATTGTGCATGCAGCGCATTTCCGGACTGGGTCAGGTTATGCATCAGTCGCTGCTTCAGCCGGTTGATGTCAATATGGCCTTCTTTGTCAATGATAAGCCGGAAAGCGCTGTAAAGCTCTTCAATGGCTGTGGCCAGTAAAGTGGATCCGTTTTTTGCAGCGTTGAAGTATGCCCCGGCCAGCATGTGTGCACTTTTGGTTATGGTTTTATTGAGTATCACCCGTTTTGGGCGCAACTGCGGGAAATTGAAATACTTCTCAAACGCCTCATGATATTTAAGATAGCGTTCATCGCTCCTGCCTGG
>SKUN01000204.1 GCA_007129945.1 Bacteroidales bacterium | reverse complement strand
TTAGGGAGTTGGCTGAGTCCCTGCATAAGAACATTGTGAACGAATTAAGCAGCGTGGATCCGGACGTATCATTGGAGGTCAGTTCCGCTGAAATGCCTGGAAAAGTTATGCGGGCGCAAACCGCCACAAACATTTTCAATGCGGTGTATGCCTGCCCCAACGGAGCCATCCGCTTTATTGCAGAAATGCCTGATGTGGTGGAAACCAGTACCAACCTGGCCGTACTGAAATCGAAAAACGGTGTGGTTGAAGCCGCCACTTTACAGAGGAGCTCTGTGGATTCAGCCAAACATGACCTGTGCAATATGCTGCGCACAGTTTTCGAGATGGCAGGTGCCCGGGTTGAGCAAAAAGGAGAGTATCCCGGGTGGAAGCCCGATGTAAAATCACCCATCCTGAATACCATGAAAGAGGTTTATCATTCACTCTACGGCAAAACCCCCGATCAGAAAGTCATTCACGCCGGACTGGAATGCGGATTGCTGGGCGGTCTTTACCCCAACCTTGATATGATATCATTCGGGCCCACAATCCGCAATCCGCACTCACCCGACGAGAAAGTAAACATTGAAACCGTGAAACGTTTCTGGGTTTTTCTCGTAGAAACACTCATGCAGGCACCCAATAATTAAGCGACCCGGAGCAACTAATTTTGCCTAAGTGGCTGACTTGTATTTATGTGCAGGATTTCGTAAATTAGACCATTCACTCAAAACCCATAAACCATGAATGCCGAAAGAGAACAAAGAAACGATAATCAGATGAACACGCTGAGAACGGTACTGATCGTTGTTGCCGTTGTTTTGGTATTATCCATCATCGGGAACATCATCTATATGAGCAGATCCAGCCGGTTATCTGACGAAAAGGCCGCACTTACTGAGTTAAAGGAAAGTCTGGAAACTGAAAACGAAGTACTGGAAGAGGCCAACACCGTTAAAGACGGGATCATTGAGGAAAAAGATGCCCTGATTGAAGAAATCGAGCAAGCCCATGATTCTATTGTTTCTTCCAGAAATGCCCGGATCGCCACCCTCAACCGGCGTGTCAGTGCCACAGCAGAAGAGGTGGAGGAGCAGCGTGAATTGAATAATCAGTTGATCGCGACCAATGAAGGCCTTGAGGGTGAAAATGAAGCACTCCGTGACCAGCTGGCCCGGCTGCAGGACGAAATGGACTCCCTTGCCGAAGCTCATCAACGCCTCCAGGGACGGGCCGAAGAGGCTGAAACCCTGAACATTTACAGCATCAACGTTCTTACGATGTGGGATCGCTGGCTGTTCTCTGATCGCTATAATGTATCCAGGGCCAGCAGGGTAGACCACACATTCATTCGCTTTGAGGCAGACGGAACCGTATTTACGCAAGCCGGCCCCAAGGTAATTCACATGCGGATGCTGAACCCCGCAGGAAACCTCATGTATGCTTCCGCCGATGAATTTACGGCAACCGAAACGGGTGAAGCAATGTCTTATACCACCATGGAGGAAATCAGTTATGACCATCAGCCGGTAGAAGTGCAGTTTACCCTTGTACATGAAGATCGTCTGCAGCCGGGCACTTACACCATGGAGTTTTATGTGGATGGTGAGCTCAGGCGAACCAAAGAAATGGAACTGGAATAATCCGGAAAAGTTTTTTCTTCCATTGCTTGTGAACCAAATTTTTTTTCCTAACTTTGCCGTCCTGAAAACCAGGGGCCGCAGTGCCACAGGAAACAGATACAGAATACTCACAGCATAAAACGTTTAGTAATGAAAAGGACATTTCAACCTTCGGTCAGGAAAAGAAAGAACAAGCACGGTTACAGAGAAAGAATGGCCACGAAAAACGGACAAAAAGTACTGGCCGCAAGGCGTGCCAAAGGAAGAAAAAAACTAACCGTTTCCTCGGAAAAAACGCATAAATAGCATTCTGTGAATTGACAGATTTGCGCAGTTAATAAAAAGGCTGGCTTGCATACTGCAGGCCAGCCTTTTTATTTTTATCTTTGGCAGGAAGCCTTTATGGGGCAAAGATCATTTATGGGACGACAGCCGTTTGTCAACCCCGAAACCGTTTATCAATCCACAAACCATCAAAATCCTTTTTTATGAAATCCTGGTCCCGACTCATTGCCATTGCACTCCTGGCCGCCGTTTCGTGCGTCCCTGCCTCACAGGAAGAAAAAGCGGAAGAGATTTTCCGCGAAGGACAAAACCACCTGCTTGTCATGCATCCGACCATTCAGAACCTGGAGAGGATGCAATTCCTTACCAACGAAGGGATTTTTCCCCTGGGTGAAGACTACCGTATCGTGGGTGTTTACCACAGCGATGCCAGTTATAACTACAGCCGGTCTGCCGAATTCATTGCAGAGGAAGAATTGGGCAATATGGCATTGTACAGGATTGATCAACCCGTTGACCCGGATCAACTATTTTCCATTAATGCGCTTACTCCGTTTTTTCAGGATCTGTTCGAACAATCAGACGGCGTGTTTTTTCTGGGAGGGCCTGACATCCCACCTGCTGTTTACGGAGAAGAATTTAACCTGCTGACCGTTGTCACCGATCCCGTCCGCCACTACCTGGAAAGCTCATTCCTGTTTCACCTGCTGGGAGGCGATCAGGATCCGGATTACACACCTCTGCTGGTTGACAACCCCGATTACCCCATACTGGGGATATGCCTCGGCATGCAAACCATGAATGTGGCCACCGGCGGCACCCTTATCCAGGACATCCCTACGGAGATATACAATGCCTATACCGTTGAAGATGTGACTGCCCTTGATCCGGACAACCAGCACAGGAACTATTACTCCTATTATCGCCTCGATCGTAATGTGTCAACCCCCAGTTATCACCGCATTATGGCAGTGCCTGAAAGTCATATGGGGGTCATTGCCGGTAATCCTGATCTTCAACCCTATGTGTTAAGCTCCCATCATCAGGCCATTGGTGATATGGGCTCAGGTTTCATAGCCACGGCCTGGTCATCCGATGAACAGGTGGTGGAGGCCATTGAACATATTCACTTCCCCCACGTACTGGGAATTCAGTTTCATCCGGAAGTGCCCTATTTGTACAATCCGGATCACCAAATTGTGATCACACCGGGCGAAGAAGGCCAGTCATTCCTTGAAAAATACCCCGGCAGCAAAGGAGAGGATTTCCACCGTGCCTTCTGGGTCCACGTCGCCGGAATGTTTCACTGATAACAACCAAACACACAGCCCGACCAACAAACAACCAACAACCGCTCAGGCCATTTACCAGGGCGTTGGCAGCTTTCCCATTACACGGCCCATGAGAACCAACAACCGCTCAGGCCATTTACCGGGGCGTTGGCAGCTTTCCCATTACACGGCCCATGAGAACCAACAACCGGAGGCGCGCAGCGCCGACTAACCGGGTTTTCTCTTCCCACGATGCCGTAAAGGATCGAAAAAGTAAGCCTTCTGTCTTTTCTTGGCCTCGTCACTGCGCGCTGAAAACACCTTTTTCCCCGAATAAGGGTCAATGCCCGTATAATACATGGTAGTAGACAACGTCATGGGTGTCGGGGTAAATTCCTGGACCGGTTCCGGCCTGAGTCCGGTTTGCTTCACGGTGGATGCCAGGCTCTCCATGTCTCTCTCCCGGCATCCTGGATGACCGGAAATAAAATAGGGCACCAGTTGCCATGACAATCCTTCTTTGCGGCACACCTCCCTGAACCTGAGGTGAAAACGTTCAAAACTGCTGAAAGGGGGTTTCCGCATCGACCTGAGCACCTGTGTTTCCGTGTGTTCCGGGGCAACTTTCAGCCGGCCAGACACATGCCGCAGGAGGAGCTTGCGGGTATATTCCTTCAATCCATATGCTTTACTGACGGATTCGGATTGCCCTTCCAGCATATCGTAACGAATGCCGCTGCCGATGGTCACCTTTTTCACCCCCGGAACTGCCAGCGCCTTATCATACAAACGGATCAGAGGGTTATGGTCGAAATTCAGGTTATGGCAGATATTCGGAAAAATACAGGAAGGACGCCGGCATTTTCTGCATACGGCAGAATCCACGCCCCCCATCCGGTACATATTGGCGGTGGGTCCGCCCAAATCTGTAATATGACCTTTAAATCCCGGCGTCTGCACAATCTTTTCCAGCTCCTGCAAAACAGACCTTTCCGACCTGCTTGAAATAAACTTTCCCTGGTGCGCGGAAATGGCACAAAAACTGCATCCGCCAAAGCAACCACGATGCAGGGTTACCGAATGCTTTATCATTTCATAGGCAGGAATGGCAGGCTTTTTCTGATACCTGGGATGCGGTAACCGGGTAAAGGGCAAATCCCACGGAAGATCGGTGCCGGGCCGGTCCGGAAGCGGGAAAGGTGGATTTACCACCACCATTTTATCGCCGTGTGGCTGAATGAGCCGGTCAGGATCCGTGCGGTTGGAGGCCTCTTCAATGATACGGAAAGTGTCGGCGAAAACCCGCTTGTCTGACAGGCAGGCCTCATGGGAAGGGAGAAACGTTTCCTTCCTCCCTTTCAACGGAGGAAGCGGATCATCCTTTCCGTTTACAAACACCGTCTGCAGCATATTATGGAGCGAGGAAAAAGGGACACCCCGTTCCAGTAATTCAATCACCCGCATAAAAGGCATCTCCGCCATGCCATACACCAACATATCAGCGCCGCTTTCCAACAGCACAGAAGGGCGCACACGGTCTTCCCAGTAATCATAATGAGACAAACGCCGCATAGAGGCTTCTACCCCTCCGAGCAACACAGGAGTATCAGGATAGAGTTGTTTTAAAATGCGGGTATAAACTACTGAGGCCATGTCAGGCCGGTACCCCGGCCTCCCCCCGGGTGTGTATGCATCCTCACTCCGCTTTCGCCTGCGGGCCGTATAATGATTGACCATGGAGTCCATCGCACCGGCACTGACACCGAAGAAGTATTTTGGTGGGCCGAGCTTTTTGAAGTCCCGCAGGTCATCTCGCCAGTTGGGCTGGGGAAGCACCGCAATCCTTAACCCGCAGTGCTCGGCAATACGTGCCAGAACGGCCGTACCAAATGCGGGATGATCCACATAAGCATCACCGGACACCAGGATGACATCCGCCTGCTCCCACCCCAGGCGATCCATTTCTTCCCGGGTCACAGGCAAAAACTGCTGATTATTTTTGGCAATAGACCCCATAAACGATCCTGACACAAGTTAAAAAGCTATAATTTACAAAGGTACGCTTTCTGTCAATCCCTCCAGACCACATATTTTTGTTACTTTTGTGGCAACGCAGACCAGGAGATATTATGCTGAGAATCATTGCCACATTTATAATTATCTATTTAGTATTCAGGGTTTTAACCACTGTTATTTTTCCCTGGATCGCCAAATGGTATATCAGAAGATACCAGAAACGTTTTTACCGCAACAACCCACAGGCACAACAGGCGCGCCGCAAGCGAAAAAACGAAGGCGTTCATATTTCCCGTATGGATGACAAAAGAAAACCCGACACAGATCGGATCGGGGAATACGTAGATTA
>SKUN01000183.1 GCA_007129945.1 Bacteroidales bacterium | reverse complement strand
CTGCGCCCCCTCCGGTTAGTCGGGGGCTGCGCCCCCTCCAGTTGTTAGTTAGTCGGCGCTGCGCGCCTCCAGTTGTTAGTTTCCATGGCCCGTGCGAACCAACAACCAACAACCGCCTGGGCCGTTTACCAGACCACCGGCAGCCTCCCCGTCACTCTGCCCATGAGAACCAACAACCAACAACCGCCTGGGCTGTTTCCCAGGCCATTGGCAGCTTTCCCATCACTCAGCCCTTGAGAACTAACAACCAAGGCGCGAAGCGCCGTTAACCAACAACTTTTTTAGTTACCGCAAAGGTAGTAATTCTTCACCATTCCATGACTTTATGTCCGAAGCCTGAGGCAATTTTCCACATAAAGCATTAACTTTGCATAAATAAACTGACGTAATGGCATAACCCATGGACATCCAATCCATCAAACAGCGATTTGGCATCATCGGGCACTCTCCCAAGCTGGACCGGGCAATTGACGTGGCACGGCAGGTGGCCCCGACGGATATCACCGTGCTGATCACCGGCGAAAGCGGAACCGGCAAGGAAGCCTTCCCGAAGATCATCCATCAATTGAGTCCGCGAAAGCACGGACCCTATATCGCCGTGAATTGCGGAGCCATTCCTGAGGGCACCATTGATTCAGAACTATTCGGGCACGAAAAGGGATCTTTTACCGGTGCGCATGAGGCCCGCAAGGGATACTTTGAAGTGGTCAACAAGGGAACGATTTTCCTGGATGAAGTGGCTGAATTGCCCCTGCTCACACAGGTCAGGTTACTGCGAATTCTGGAAAGCGGGGAGTTTATCAAGGTGGGGGCATCCAAGGTGATTAAAACGGATGTGCGGGTGGTTGCCGCGTCCAATGTGAGCCTGCAGGAAGCCGTAAACAACGGGAGATTCCGGGAAGACCTCTATTACAGGCTGAACACGGTTCCCATCCGGGTACCTCCGCTGCGCGAACGGAAAGAGGACATTGTGATGCTGTTCAAGAAATTTTCTGCCGACTTTGCGGAGAAATACCGCATGCCTCCCCTTCACCTGACCCATGATGCGGAGCAGCTGCTGATCAACCACCGCTGGTCAGGCAATGTTCGGCAACTCAAGAACCTGGCCGAACAGATATCTGTGATTGAGAAGGACAGGCACATTACCGCAGATGCGATCAACCGCTATCTGCCGGACGAAAAAGACAACCCGCTGCCCGTGCTGTTTGACCAGAACCGCAATGCAAACACGGGGATGAATGAGAGGGATATTCTGTACAAGGTATTGTTTGATATGAAGAAAGACATCACCGACATGAAAAAGATCATCATGCGGATGATGCAGGAGGGTCAGGTGTCGAACAGTTTCCAGGAAGAACATGCCCACCTGATCGAAAAACTAACCAATAAAGAGCGGGACCTCCCGCAGGTTTACCAGGAGGAGGAAGAAAACATCCCCGGCGGGGAAGAGCAGTATGACGACCTGGTGGAAAGCTATGAGGAGGCCCCCCATGAATATCTTGAAGAGAATCTCTCCCTGCAGGAAAAAGAGAAAGACCTCATTGACAGGGCTTTGCATAAACACAATGGCCGGCGAAAAAAAGCGGCAAAGGAGCTGGGGATCTCAGAAAGAACACTGTACCGGAAAATCAAAGAATATGGCATCGCCTGATCCCCGGCCCCCTCATCTCAGGCGTGGATATATCCAAAGTGAATTGAATGGCTGGCATGATATGTGTTATTTTACTGACCGGCAATATTAAAACAAAAAATGCGTAAGAATCCTTATTTTTCTTTTCTGCTGATCTCGCTGCTCAGCCTGTTATGGTTAACTGGTTGTGGTGTATATTCATTCACCGGGGCGAGCATCCCGCCCAGGGCAGAAACTGTTTCTGTCAGCTATTTCCCCAATGATGCTTCCCTGGTGCAGCCAACGCTCAGCCAGTATTTCACGGAATCTCTGCAGGATAAGTTCCTTCGTCAGACCAATCTGCAGCTGGTGGACGGGGTAGGACACCTCCATTTTGAGGGAGCCATTGCGGATTACCGGACAGAGCCGGTCGCAATCTCAGGAGACGACAGGGCTGCCAGAAACCGGCTTACCATCACAGTGAGGGTCTCTTTTTACAATGAATTTGATGAGGATGCAGACTTTAGCCGTACTTTTTCCAGGTATTATGAATATGACAGTAACCTGAGTCTGGCAGAGGTGGAAGACGAAGCCATGGAAATTATCACGGAAGAACTGGTGGAAGACATTTTCAACCAGGCAGTGGTTGACTGGTAAAGGCAGTGATTGACTGGTAACACAACATCCTATGCGACAAACATTTTCTGACCTGATCATGGGCCGGCGCGAGGCCGACCACTCAGCAGCCGCTTTTCTTGAACGGCTGGTGACACAGTATCCATATTGCCAGGCAGGGCAGATGTTGTATGCAAGGGCACTGAAAAAAGCTGCCGATCCGTCTTTTGATCAGCAAATGAACCGTGCCATGGCTGCAGCACCTGACAGGAGGCATTTCCGTTATTTCCTTTCCGGCCGGCCGGAACCTGACAGGATATATCACCGGGCTTACGATCCGGAGGAGATTTCCTATTCAGCTCCTGCCCGGGAAACGGGAGGCGGGGCTGAAACAACGGATCCCGGCCGGGCCTCCGATGAAAAACCCGAACACAAAAACAGGCAGCAGGCCATCATCGACCGCTTTTTACGAAAAAATCCGCGCATAGAAGCCCTGAAGGATGAGATACCTGTCGGTGAAATGGCACCGGAAAGCCTGGACGATCACCCCGAACTGATCAGTGAAACCCTGGCTGAAATTCACATCAAACAGGGGAAAACAGACCGGGCCATTGACATTTACAAAAAATTAAGTTTGAAATTTCCGGAAAAAAGCAGTTACTTTGCAAAAAAAATTGAATCCATTGAACGGAAAACCAAGTAAATATAAATTTTAACCTGATGGGTACTTACGTATTATTATCTGTTTTGATCCTGATCACCTGCGTATTGCTTGTGCTGATCGTATTGGTTCAAAATGCAAAAGGCGGCGGACTTGCCTCCAATTTTTCTTCAAGCAACCAGATCATGGGTGTGCGCAAAACAACGGACTTCCTGGAAAAAACCACCTGGACCCTGGCCATTGTGCTGTTGATCCTCACCCTGACAACCAATTTCGTGATCCCCCGCGGTGAGGTGGCGCGTGCTCCGCAGGAAAGTGAAGTTCGTGACCTGATCCCCGCCACAGAGGCACCCCCCGCACAACAGCTCCCCACCCAGGAAATTCCTGAGGAAGTGGAAGACATTCAGGACATCCCCGGAATGGAGGATATTGAAGACTGATCACAGATCAGGGATTCAAAAAAGAGCAGGGATTCAAAAAAAAGTGTCAGAATGGCATACCGTTCTGACACTTTTTTTATTGGCAAATGGCAAAATATGCAAATTTGACGCAATAACTTCCGGTTCCCGGCATTTGGCACAGTATATGAGTACCCCGACAGTAGCATTGTCCAATGTAAATTTATCAACAAACCATATTGTCTAACAAGTAAAACGAAAGAAAATGGCAAAAGTAAACATCAAACCTTTAGCTGATCGCGTAGTGGTTGAGCCGGCCCCTGCAGAAGATAAAACGGCAGGCGGTATTATTATCCCCGACACTGCCAAGGAAAAACCCCAGATGGGCACCGTGGTAGCGGTTGGTGAAGGAACCAAAGATGCTCCTGTCACCCTGAAGATCGGGGAAAAAGTGTTGTACGGAAAGTATGCAGGCACTGAACTGACACTGGAAGGAAAGGATTATCTGATCATGCGTGAATCAGACATCTATGCCGTTATATAATAACTGAAAAAACAGATTTCATAACATAAAAAAAACAGAATATCATGGCAAAAAACATAACGTTCAACCTGGAGGCAAGAAACGCACTGAAGAGAGGAGTTGACCAGCTTTCAGACGCTGTAAAGGTAACGCTGGGGCCCAAAGGCCGCAACGTGATCATGGATAAAAAATTTGGTGCACCCGTCATTTCCAAAGATGGTGTGACCGTAGCCAAAGAAATCGAGCTGGAAGATGCCGTTGAGAACATGGGTGCCCAGATGGTCAAGGAAGTGGCCAGCAAAACTGCCGACGTAGCCGGTGACGGAACGACCACCGCTACTGTCCTGGCGCAGAGCATTATCCAGACCGGCCTCAAAAACGTGGCCGCAGGCGCCAACCCGATGGACCTGAAACGCGGCATCGACAAGGCCGTGGAAGAGGTGGTGAAAAACTTGCGCAAGCAGTCCAAAGAAGTGGGCGACAGCAATGAAAAGATCGAGCAGGTAGCCACCATTTCAGCCAACAACGATCATTCCATTGGCAAACTGATCGCAGAAGCGATGGCCAAGGTGAAAAAAGAAGGTGTGATCACCATCGAAGAAGCCAAGGGTACCGAAACCAGCGTGGAGATGGTCGAAGGGATGCAGTTTGACCGCGGATACATCTCTCCCTATTTCGTCACAGACAGCGAGAAGATGGAAACCGTATTTGAAGATCCCTACATCCTGATCTATGACAAAAAGATCAGCACCATGAAAGATCTTCTGCCCCTGCTTGAAAAGGTTGTGCAATCCGGCAGGCCCCTGATGATCATTTCAGAGGATGTGGATGGTGAAGCACTTGCCACCCTGGTCGTAAACAAACTGCGCGGCTCACTGAAGATCGCTGCTGTGAAAGCACCCGGATTTGGTGACCGCAGAAAAGCCATGCTGGAAGACATCGCCATCCTGACCGGTGGTACCGTTATCAGTGAAGAGCAGGGCTACAAGCTGGAAAACGCTGACCTGTCGCACCTTGGTAGTGCTGAAAAAGTGAGCATTGACAAGGATAACACCACCATCGTAAGCGGAAAAGGTGACAAAGAAAACATCAAGGCCCGCGTAAACCAGATCAAAGGGCAGATGGAAAACACCACCAGCGACTATGACAAAGAGAAGCTGCAGGAACGTCTGGCCAAACTGGCTGGCGGTGTGGCTGTGATTTACGTTGGGGCTGCCAGCGAGGTGGAAATGAAAGAAAAGAAAGACCGCTTCGACGATGCATTGCATGCCACACGGGCAGCCGTGGAAGAAGGCATTGTGCCCGGAGGCGGAATTGCCTACATCCGCTCACTGAAAGCCCTGGAGAAATTCAAGGGCGAGAACATGGATGAAAATACAGGCATTGCCATCGTACGCAGGGCCCTTGAAGAGCCGTTGCGCATGATCGTTGAAAACGCCGGAGTCGAAGGATCAATCGTAGTACAGAAAGTAAAAGAAGGCAAAGATGACTTCGGTTTCAATGCCCGCACCGAGAAGTATGAAAACCTTTACGAATCAGGTGTGATCGACCCGACCAAAGTTACCCGCGTCGCACTGGAAAATGCCGCTTCAATTGCAGGTATGCTGCTGACCACAGAATGTGTGCTGGCTGACATTCCGGAAGAGAAAGGCGAAGGCGCGCCTCCGATGAGCCCGGGTATGGGCGGCATGGGCGGAATGATGTAATCATTTAACCCGTCATATAAGCAGCCTTACCAAAGGTTGCTGCCAAATAAAAACGGATTGGT
>SKUN01000020.1 GCA_007129945.1 Bacteroidales bacterium | reverse complement strand
TAAAGGCCTGATAAAGGATGCGGGTTGCCGTGCATGATGAATTCTACACTTGCCTTTATTGATTTCTGAACCCACCATAGAAGCAGGCAGCGAATGAGTCCGAAAGGTCATTGGTTTGGCACAAATGCATGTTCAATGTCATTCAATACCTGGTGCAATTCATCCAGCGAACCGGCGGTTACCAGCCTGACACGATAAGGCTTGAAGCCGGGGATTCCCCTGAAATAATTGCTGTAATGTTTGCGCATTTCGTACAGTGCGGTCTTTTCTCCCTTCCATTTTACAGAAAGGTCAATGTGCCGGCGGCATACTTCAAGTCGCTCCTTTAGTCCCGGTGGAGGCAACTGTTCACCGGTAGAGAGATAGTGTCTGATCTCCCTGAATATCCATGGGTTGCCAATGCAGGCCCTCCCGATCATCACTCCGTCCACCTGGTACTTTTCAAAGGCTTCAAACGTAGCTGGTCCGTCACAGATATCGCCGTTGCCGATGATGGGGATGTGCATCCGCGCATTGTTTTTGACATCCCCTATTAATTTCCAGTCAGCCGTTCCCCGGTACATCTGGCAGCGTGTACGCCCGTGAATGGCCAGGGCGGCAATGCCGCAGTCCTGCAGCCGCTCAGCGATCTCAACAATCTGTTGACGCTCACGGTCATACCCCAGGCGGGTCTTTACGGTCACGGGCAGGTCAACGGCTTTGACAATCCTGCGGGTCATTTCTTCCATTTTGGGGATGTCATTCATAATCCCCGATCCGGCCCCTTTGGAGGCCACCTTGCGAACAGGGCATCCGAAATTAATGTCAATAAAATCTGGGGCTGCTTCCTCTGCGGCCATTGCGGCCCCGACCATTGCATCAGTATGGGCGCCGAAAAGCTGGATGGAGACAGGTCGTTCCTCCGGGTAAATGTCCAGCTTATGCAGGCTTTTGTCCGAATCCCTGATCAGCCCGTCGGCAGAGATAAACTCCGTGTACACCCAGTCAGCCCCCATCTCCTTGCATAACTGCCGGAAAGGCGGATCTGTAATGTCTTCCATGGGTGCCAGTATCAAAGGCAGCTGAGAAAAGGTAACCTTCCCTATGCGAATGCTTTGCCTGTGAATCCCTGTTTCGATAGTGCCCACGACGATTGAAAAGAATTTGTATTTTTGATAATTTCCACTACAAAAATATAACAAATGCTTCATATGAAAGATCAGGGAATTCTGGGAGGCCTGCATCCCGCCATTAAACTATTGCTTCTGGTGATGGTTATGCTGGTCAGCACCCTTGTGGTTTTCTTAATCGGGTTCATCATTGCACTGCCGTTCTGGGGGGAGGGCCTGCTGCAGGGGATGGACATGACAGGGGTTGGTGACCTGAACCAGCTTCGCTACCTTCAGTTGTTGAGTCATATCGGAATGTTTGTTGTGTCATCCATAGTATTCGGGCTGCTGGTCGGCGGCCGTCCGTTTTATTATCTGCAGGCACATAAAAAACCCCTCGCATCTGGCATGTTGATATCGGTGCTCATTATGCTGGCTGCGCTGCCCCTGGTCAACTATGTGATGGAGCTGAACCAGCAGATGTCCTTGCCGGAATCACTGCGTACCCTGGAAGAATGGATGCGTCAGGCTGAAGATGCGGCCCAGGTGATGACTGAGCGTTTTCTGCAGGTTACAACTTATCAGGGTTTGCTGTTCAATATTTTCCTTATTGCCATTGTGCCGGCCGTTGGGGAGGAGTTTATCTTCCGGGGCGCCCTGCAGCGGATTTTTCATCAGTGGAGTCGCAATGCGCACGTGGCGGTGATCATTTCAGCCCTTATTTTCAGTGCCATCCATTTTCAGTTTTACGGATTTCTGCCACGCTTTGTGCTCGGATTGGTGCTGGGATATATGATGGTAACCACCGGAAATATCTGGGTGCCTGTGATGGGTCACTTTTTTAACAATGCAGCTGCAGTGATTACTTTTTTTATAGTCCACAATTATACAGAGATGGATCCCGAGGCGGTGGGGAGCCAGAGTTTCGGCTTCCTTCTGGCATTGATCAGCCTTGTACTGGTTGTGGTGTTTTTCAGAATGCTGGCGTGGTACTCCGGGCGTGACCGGCAACAGCCGGCGGGAACTGCATCGGGTTTGCCGTAACAAACACCCGGAATAAACCGGGACGGAAAAGAAGGAGGCTGACCTGTTCAGTGGAGGCTGACCTGTTTACAAGGTCATGACTACAAATCTTTCAGCAACCGGTTTTCATCGGCGTTTTCAAGAATATTGTAAAATTTGAACAGCGCAGCCTTAATCTGTTCCAGAGCAGGTGTGGGTTTGGCGATCAATACATTCATCCCTTTCTTGTCCAGACGTTCAATGATCATTCTGATGCTGATGGTATGTGTGTCAACTGCGGGTTGAAAGGCATTTTCCTTTAAGTGAGATGTTTCTGTTGCAGAAACAAGGCCTGTATCCTCAAGGTCATTCAGAATGTTTCTTGTGATGCTGTTGGGTATATGGAGAGCCTCAGATAACTGGTCTGAGTTCATTGGTTTTTCGCCTTTCTGAAAGTTTTTTACAATTTGTTGAAGGATATACACAGCCAATATTCTTTTGTTCAGCAGTGAGATGTTTTTGGTTTCCGCTTCAAACTCATAATTTTTGACGTGTTGACTGGCAAAGGAAAGTTCGGCACCGAATAGTACAACGATCCAGCTCACCTGCATCCACAAAAGCAGGAGGGGCACAGCAGCGAAGGATCCGTAAATGGCACCATATTTCGCAGCTCCGATCTGGAAGGCAATATAGGCCCATTGCACCAGTTGGAATATGGTGCCCGCTATAACTCCGGCAATGGCCGCCGAAGAAATGCGGACATTGGTGTTGGGCATGATAATGTACAGAAGGGTAAAGATGGTCCATATCAGCAGGTAAGGGATCAGGCGGACAAAACCCAGCATTACCGGGTTGAGAAGCCCGTTATCTGCCTGTTGTATCTGTGTGTTCAAAAATACGGTTGCCGCACTTGCCATGATAAAGAAAAGCGGTGCCAGGAACATCATGGCAAAATAATCGCTGAACCGGCGTGACCAGGGACGGGATTTATGTACTTGCCAGATGCGGTTGAAAGACTCTTCAATATTGACCAGCAACATGGTGATGGTGTACAACAAAATGGCCAGACCTACGGCCGCCACAGTTCCTCCGTGCGTTTCCCGGAAGAAAGTGTCTACAATTTCCATCACCCAGTTGAAAACCTCTTCACGTCCGGCCAGCGCAGCTTCCACTTGTCTTTCCACATACATTTCCAGGCCGAAACCCTTGGCAATGCCAAACGCGAGGGCCACAACCGGAACAATACTGAACATGGAATAAAAGGTCAGGGCAGGGGCCCTGAGCAGGATATTGTCTTCACGAACTCCGCGCAATGCCAGGATAAGGACACGCAGTTGTTTGACCAGAAAACTGTCGCGAGGCGACAGCTCTTTCAGGGAAACCCGCCAGATATCTGTTTTGAGAAAGCGGGTCGCTTTCCTTGTATAACGCTTGTAAGCAGAGATTTTTTTCTTCATGGTCGCGGGGAGACAAGGATGAATAATGCGATGGTTTGTCCCAAATTTACAAAAAAAGAGACTGCCTCGTGTACCGGAGACAGCCTCTTTTAGTAAGGGAAGAGTGATTTAGTCGACCACAAAGATGGTCTCATCCATTCCGGTGTTGATCTCAACCTTGTCAATGGTAACCTCTATGGTCTGGGGCCCCACTTCCTGGGTGATGGAAAAGGGAATGACAAAACCGTCCACCTCTTTGTACTCGTCATAAATCGAGATTCCCCCGTTACTTTCTGTCTTAACCTTTAATCCGCTTGCTGTGCAATAGTAATTAAGTGCGGTGTTTCCACCGGGATAAGTGTCTTTAACCTTGAAAGATGCCTGACCCTCAATGATTTCAATGCCAAGCAGTTCCTTCTCAATGCCCAGATTTTTGTATGTGAGTTCAGGGATGATGGCAGACTCCATCTTAAACTGTTCAAATTCAGCTCCTTCTGTGAACTCCTGACGTCCCATCTGGGATACAACCACACCTTTTTCCCCGTCAAACAGCTGCTGTGAAAGGGTCATGCCGCCCATGGATGTTTTCTGAAGCAGGAAGTGGGGATCTTTCTTATAGATGGTCATTTGCACCTCCTGCCCCATAAGCCGGCCTGTCATTTCCTGCCTGATGTCCCGGATATTTTCCAGCCTTTCACGGCCTCCGATTGCTTCAATATACTGCTCAATTACTGTTTCGGCGGTATATCCTTCGGGTACCGGGCGGAGTTCCTCTTCTTCCACAGGTCTTCCGAAGGCATCATACAGTTCGACCATTCCTGTGGCACTGAAAGGACGCAGGCTTTCCATCACTTCTTCCCTGCTGCCTGCCACCACGATATACGCATTGTCCGGGTTCAGGTATTTGTTGGCCATTTCGTGTACATCTTCCACACTTACTTCATTCAACCTCTCCAGGTAAGTCCTGTAATAATCATCCGGCAAATCATAGCGGATGGTATTCAGGGCAAAGTTGGCAATGGTTCTGGGGCTTTCCAGGGATCGGGCAAAGCTTCCGGTCATAAAATTTCTGGTCAGCTCGAGATTGCTTTCCTCCACGGGTTCCTGCATCATTCGCTCCATCTCATAGAGAATTTCCGTTACGGTGCTGTCGGTTACGGCATTTCGTACCTCAGCCCTGGCGTTGAACCTGCCCACGAGGCGGTCGGATGAGAGGTTGGAGCGTGCGCCATAAGTATAACCTTTGTCTTCACGAAGGTTTTGCATCAGCCGGCCTGAAAAGGCGCCACCCCCGAGAATCGAGTTCATCACATTGGCCTTGATTGCATCTTCATGCCCGGGCTGCAGCTCAACAGGATGTGTTACGGTTACCAGGCTCTGGACTGCACCACGGCGGTCAGCCAACGCCACCCGTCTTCCGTCCGGAGGAGCAGGCGTTGGGTAGGTTCTGGTTGGAACTTCACCGGGCTCCCAGCTCCCAAAATAGGTCTCAGTAACCTCCCGGGCTTCATCCAGGCTGATATCCCCGACAATAACCATATAAGCCACATTGGGCTTGAAATGATCTTCGTAGTATTGCCTGAGCATATCGCGTTGCACATTGTCCAGGCTTTCCTCTGTGGTTACCTCACCGTAAGGATGATCCTCTCCGTAAACAACCGCACGGGAGACATTGGCTACCATGGAGCCTGCATCGTTGCGGGTGGTGGCGAGTCCTGACCGTGTCTGGTTCATCAGCCGTTCCAGTTCTTCTTCGGGAAAGGATGGGTTCATAAGAATATCCGACATAAGCTCCAGCAGCGTTTCCCTGTGCCGGGTCAGTGAAGAAGCAAATATGCCGCTGGAAGAGGTGGACAAACTGGCCCCGATGAAATCAATGGTTTCGTCAATCTCTTTTTTTGTGCGATTGGTTGTACCCTCGCGCAACAAAGATCCTGCAAGGCTTACGTAACCTTTTGCCTCCCCTTCCAAAACAGGATCTATATCCAGGCTGAGCTGGAAGGAGACCACGGGTACCTGGCGGTTTTCGACCACGATCACGGTCATCCCGTTGTCCATTTCAAAAGACTCAAAATCTCCGATCTGAATTACCGGTGCCGGACCCGGCTCCGGTGGCTGGCTCCGGTCAACCTGTGCATCGGCTGAATAAAAGGTAAAAACGCTTATTAGGAATACTATCAATAGCTTTCTCATGACTCAGTTTTTTTCTGTTAACGATCGGGTGATTATTGTTGTTCGGGCAGGTAATACAATACCACCCTGTTGTTTTCACGCAGATATTTACGGGCAGCATCCCTGATATCTTCCCTGGAAACAGCCATAAACCTGTCTATCTCTGTATTGATCAGGTTGGCATTATTGTAGATCAGGTGGTAATTGGCCAGATTGGTCGTCCTGCTGGCGATGGTGGTATTGCTGTTGACCATCCGGCTTTCCACCTGGTTGCGGAGTTTTTGCATCTCTTCTTCAGAGATCAGCTCTTCGCGTACCCGCCCGAGTTCTTCATTGATCGTGGTTTCCAGCACCCGGGGGTCTGTGCCGATGTTGGGGATGGCAAGTACTATGGTCAATCCGGGATCTTCAAGGCCCAACGGCATGGCCTGCACCTGCATGGCCGTCTGGTCTTCCACCACAAGCCGCCTGTAGAGCCTGCTGCTTTGTCCCTGCGAAAGCAATGTGCCCAGCATCTGCATGGCATAATACTCTTCTGTTCCCATGGCCGGGATGTGATATGCCTGGATCAGGGCAGGCAACTGTATGTTGTCATAGACCGTGTCCCTCACCTCAGTCATTCTTTCAGGCTCCTGCACGTCCGGCCGGCGGATCTCTTCTTTTCCCCCCGGAATTTCTCCGAAATATTTTTCCACCAACTCTTTGGTCTCATCCACATCGATGTCTCCGGATACCACCAGAACCGCATTATTGGGAACATAAAACATATCATGGAAAGAGGTGATGTCGTCATAGGTAGCATTGCGGATGTGTTCATCCTTGCCCAGCACGTCAGTCCGGTAGGGATGTACCGTATATGCCCGCTTGATCGTTTCTGTAAGTACACGTCCATAGGGTTGGTTGTCACGTGTTTGTTTCATTTCCTCGGTCACCACATCTTTTTGTGTGGCAATTCCGATGGAGTCAATTACCGGGTGAAGCAGACGCTCAGACTCGAGCCAGAGGCCCAGCTCCAGCTGGTTGGAAGGAAGCAGCACAAAATAATTGGTTACATCGAAACTGGTAAAGGCATTCAGCGAACCACCCGCTTTTTCCACAATCTCGGCAAACTCGCCCCGTCCGATGTTTTCTGAACCCTCGAACATCAGGTGTTCAAAAAAGTGGGCAAAACCCGTGCGTTCCGGGTGCTCATTTTTGGCGCCTACATGGTACATGATGTTCACCACCACATTCGGTGTGGTGTTGTCTTCATGTAAAATTACATGCAGTCCGTTGTCCAGTTTGTATTCCGTAAATGCAATCCGCTGCTCCGAGGCTTGTGCAGGCCCGGTCAGTAAAATGCACACGGATACAATGAAAAGCTTCAGTGAAAACTTCATGGGTAATAATTTTAGAGGTTATCAAATATTATCTGGCAAATTCGATTAAAGGCAGGATTCCCCTGACTACAAAGGAAAACAAATGTACAAAATAATCTCAGGGCCGCTGCAGCGATTCACGCAATGAATGTTAATTATTGCAAATAAATGGTGAATCGTGGCTTAATAAAGGAGGTCGAGCCCCATTTCCTTTTGCAGGCGCCGGATATCCGGGTTTTTTTCCATCAGCTTCTGCAATTTGTCTTTGGGCAGGTAGGCCTTCCGGCTTCTTTGATTTTTGATGATTTCCGTGTGGATCTCAATGGCATAGTTCCTGAGCTCTTTATGCAGCATACTGAGCAGCGCCGGTTTATTGTCGTTGATCAGGTCTTCCTGAATGGTGTTGTCCAGCGGCAGAAGGATGGCATTGTCCGGTAACAACTTTGGCTGGTGACCTGTCATGGCCATATATAGAGCCGGGCTTCCTTTCTTATGCGAAGCAGCAAGCTTATTCCATGCCTGCATGAATTCTTCCCTGGAAAAGGTGGTTACTGGTCTCTCGCCGGACTCCCCGGAGCCTGGAATGGCTTGCTTTGCTACCTTTTTATCTTCGTTGATTTTCAGGCTTAGTTTACTGATCGGACTAACCCTTTTTGAAGACGCAGTGGGTTGTTTCGTCGTCCGGGTTTGTTCCGCCTGATCCTTGTGGTCTTCCTCTTTTGTTTGGGGCGGGCGCCGGCTTTCCGGCTTATTTCCTGATCCGGTTACCTGCTCAGGCCGGTTTGCCTCACCCGACTCAGAATCAGCGGGAGCCTTGCCGGTTTTTTTTACAGTAACGGAGGGAGTGATTGTCTTTTCGGGGGCGATCAGTTGCTGCGGTGGTCTTACTGTTGTTTCGTCAGGGCTTTTTTTTTTACCAGGGATGCCACTTGCAGCAGCGATAATTCCAGCAACAACCGTTTGTTGCTGCTGGCTTTGTATTGAACGTCAGCCTGGTTGTTAATTTCAAGGGCCTGCAGTAAAAGTTCCCTGGAACATTTTTCTGCCTGCGTCACATATTTTGCCCGGATATCATCACTGGCTTCCACCAGCTTTGCCGTTGCAGGATCTTTGCAGACCAGCAGATCGCGCAGGTGAGCACTGTAGCCGGTGATAAAATCCGCCCCCTCAAAGCCTTTTTGCAATACTTCGTTAACCAGCAGCAGGATTTCTGAGGGTTTTTCTTCCAGGATCAGGTCGGTCATCCTGAAGAAATAATCGTAATCCAGTACATTGAGGTTTTCAATGACTTGTTCATACGTAATGGTATTGCCCGTGAAGCTGACCAGCTGATCGAATATCGACAACGCATCCCGCATGGCGCCATCCGCTTTCTGGCTGACGATATGCAGGGCATTGGGGTCGGCCTGTATCGATTCCTGCCGGGCCACCCAGGCAAGCTGTTCGGAAATATCCTTCACGGTAATCCTGGCAAAGTCGAAGATCTGGCAACGTGAGAGTATGGTAGGGATGATCTTGTGCTTTTCAGTGGTAGCCAAAATGAATTTGGCGTAGGCAGGAGGTTCTTCCAGTGTTTTAAGAAAGGCGTTGAATGCCTGTTGTGACAACATATGAACCTCATCAATGATGTAAACCTTGTATGTGCCTACCTGTGGGGGGATTCTCACCTGATCCACCAGGGCCCGAATGCCGTCCACTGAATTATTGGACGCCGCATCCAGTTCGTGCACGTTAAAGGAGTGGCTTTGGTTGAATGACCGGCATGATTCACACTCATTGCAAGCCTCAATATTTTCCGTAATGTTTTCGCAATTGATGGTCTTCGCCAGGATGCGTGCACAAGTCGTTTTGCCCACACCCCTGGGTCCGCAAAACAAAAATGCCTGGGCCAGGTGATTGTTCCTGATGGCATTTTTCAGGGTGTTGGTTATGGATTGCTGCCCCACCACCATGTCAAAGGTGGCCGGCCGGTATTTGCGTGCGGAAACGATAAACTGGTCCATCTCACTGCAAAGCTACATCTTTTTATAAAATCACGGGTATAAAAATCCCGGCAGCAAAATCCAGTGCTGCCGGGATTTTTTTGGGTGCCCTTAAATCAGGCCTTTTTCGTGTTTTTCTCCGATGGCTTTCAGCATATCGGCTGTCATTTTGTCCAGGTCGAAGTCATGCTGCCATCCCCAGTCCTTGCGTGCCGGGCTGTCATCCACGGAGTTTGGCCATGAATCGGCAATTTCCTGGCGGAAGTCCGGTTCATAACTGATCTCAAATTCAGGAATGTGTTTCCTGATCGATTCTGCCATTTCCGCCACCGTGAAGTCCATGGCGCCTACGTTGTAGTCGCAGTGATGATTCAGGCTGGAAAAGTCGGCCTGCATCAGGTCGATGGTGGCCTTCAGGCAGTCGGGCATATACATCATCGGCAAGCGTGTATTCTCATTGACGAAGCAGGTGTATTTTTTGTTTTTGATGGCTTCGTAATAAATGGCCACGGCATAGTCGGTGGTGCCGCCACCCGGCTCGGTTTCATGGCTGATGATGCCGGGATACCTCAACCCCCTGACATCAAGGCCGTATTTTTTTACATAATAGTCGCCAAGCAGCTCCCCGGCAACCTTGGTCACCCCATAAATGGTGGTGGGTTTCAGGATGGTTTCCTGGGGGGTATTTTCGACCGGAGTGGTGGGACCAAACACAGCGATGGAGCTGGGTACCAGTACCTGCTTCATCTTGTATTCCCTTGCCAGTTCCAGAATGTTGATCAGTCCGTTCATATTGACGTCCCAGGCCAGCATGGGGTTTTTTTCTCCTGTGCCTGAGAGGATAGCGGCCATGTTGATAATCGCATCAATTTTATATTTGTCAACCACCTCTTTCAGGTTATTTTTATCCAGCGCGTCGACCACTTCGCAGGGGCCCGTGCCGGAAAGCTTTTCCGAGGGTTTGGTTTTTCGTACACCGGCAACCACATTGTCGCCTCCGTAAATTTCGCGCAAAGCAAGTGTGAGCTCTGAGCCAATCTGACCAGCTGATCCGACAACCAAAATATTTTTCATGCTGTTTTAAAGTTTAATCGTTTATAAAATAGATTATTACGCGGTTGGGCGCAAATGTAACGATTTTTATTGATTTTTTTAAGTGATTAACTACCAGGTTCGGGTGTTGTTTACGTGCATTTATTATCAAAAACAATATCTTTGCCTCTGACTAATAATTGTTTCATTTTATACACCAAAAGCGAATTACTGATATGTACGGAAAAATCAAGGAACATCTTCAGCAGGAATTGAAGGGTATCCGGGACGCCGGGTTATATAAGGAAGAGCGGATTATTGTAACACCGCAGGATGCAAAGATCAAGGTGGAGTCGGGGCAGGAAGTGCTGAACTTCTGTGCGAACAACTACCTGGGCCTTTCCAACCATCCGGCACTGATACAGGCAGCCAAAGAGGGAATGGATGAAAGGGGTTTCGGAATGTCGTCTGTGCGGTTCATCTGCGGCACCCAGGATTATCACAAAATTTTGGAAAAGAAAATTGCTGAGTATTTTGGCACCGAAGACACCATTCTTTACGCAGCATGTTTTGATGCCAATGGCGGGGTGTTTGAGCCCGTGCTCACCGACGAGGATGCGATTATTTCCGACTCACTGAACCATGCTTCGATCATTGACGGGGTGAGGCTTTGCAAAGCTGCACGTTATCGTTATAAGAATGCGGACATGGAAGACCTGGAGGCCAAACTCAAGGAAGCACAGGCACAGCGTTTCCGCATCATTGTGACCGACGGGGTGTTTTCCATGGATGGCAATGCAGCTCCGATGGACAAGATCGTTGCCCTTGCTGAGAAGTATGATGCCATGGTGATGGTGGATGAATGCCACTCTGCCGGCGTGGTTGGAAAGACAGGACGCGGCGTAACGGAATTGTTTGATATCCGTGGCAAAGTGGACATAATCACCGGTACACTGGGTAAGGCATTCGGCGGCGCCATTGGCGGATTCACCACCGGTCGTAAAGAAATCATTGAATTGCTGCGTCAGCGTTCCAGGCCATATCTCTTTTCCAATTCACTGCCCCCGGGTGTGGTGAATGCAGGAATCAAGATGTTTGATATGATGGCGGAAACCCATGAATTGCAGGACAAGTTGCACCGCAATACCGAATACTTCATGGAAAAAATGCAGAATGCCGGGTTTGACCTGAAGCCTACACAATCTGCCATCGTAGCCGTAATGTTGTATGACGCTCCGCTGTCACAGGAATTTGCAGCCAAATTGCTGGAGGAAGGCATCTATGTGATCGGTTTCTACTATCCGGTTGTACCCAAGGGGCAGGCGCGAATCCGCGTACAGGTTTCTGCGGCCCATGAAACAGCGCACCTTGACCAGTGTGTGGAAGCCTTTATTAAAATCGGAAAAGAACTGAAGGTACTTAAGTAAGGTGTGTTTTGGAACTGATCGACACCCATACGCATATTTACCTGGAACAGTTTGATCATGACAGGGCAGAGGTGGTTGACCGTGCGGAAAAGGCGCAGGTCAGCCACCTGCTCATGCCCAATATTGACAGCCACACGGTGGTGTCGATGATGGCCGCCGCCCGGCAGTTCCCGGGGAAATGCCTGCCCATGATGGGGCTTCATCCAACCTCCGTGAAGACCACCTATAAAACTGAACTGGCCAATATCGAAAAGTGGCTGGAAAAAGGAGAATTTGTTGCCGTCGGTGAAACCGGCATTGACCTGTATTGGGACAAAACCTATGCCGCCGAGCAGAAGGAATCACTGGAACACCATATTCACTGGGCCAAAAAGTATTCGTTGCCCCTTATCCTGCATTCACGTAACTCCCTGGATGAATTGTTTGATGTGCTCATTCCGAGGCAGGATCCTGCACTGACGGGTGTGTTTCATTGTTTTCCCGGAAATGCAGCACAGGCCGGGAAAGTGACAGACATGGGGTTCATGCTGGGGATCGGTGGTGTGGTCACTTATAAGAACAGCCTGATGGCAGAGGTGGTTGAAGCGGTGGATTTAAAGCATCTTATTCTGGAAACGGATGCCCCCTTCCTTTCACCCGTTCCTTACCGGGGAAAAAGAAATGAGAGTGCCTACCTGTCCTATATCGCAGAGCGGATCGCAGAGATTAAAGGAGTTGATGTGGAGGAAGTGGCTGAGGTGACCACTGCCAATGCACGGAGGATGTTTGGGTTGGTTGTTGGTTCTCATGGGCGGAGTTGAGGGGAAGCTGCCAATAGACTGGTAAACGGCTCAGGTGGTTGTTAGTTGGTTGTTGGTTCTCATGGGCTGGGAACGGTAGGGGTTGCCCAAAAACACTGGACGAAGCTGTCAGGTTGTTGGTTGTTGGTTCTCATGGGCGAAGTGAAGGGGAAGCTGCCAATAGACTGGTAAACGGCTCAGGTGGTTGTTAGTTGGTTGTTGGTTGTACGGGCCATGGAAACTAACAACTAACAGGCGCGAAGCGCCGGAACTAACAACTGGAGAGGGCGGCAGCCCTCGACAAACTAACAACTAACAGGCGCGAAGCGCCGGAACCAACAACTGGAGAGGGCGGCAGCCCTCGACAAACTAACAACTGGAGGCGCGCAGCGCCGACTAACTGGAGGGGCGATAGCCCCGACTAACTGGAGGAGGCGAAGCCTCCGACTAACCAATTGACCAAATGAATCCAAAACCTCGCATACTTGTCATTTACACAGGCGGCACCATTGGTATGGTGGAAGATCCTGTCACCGGCGTCCTGAATCCATTTGATTTTGAGCATCTGACCGATCAGATCCCGGAGATCAAACGGTTCAATTATCAGATTGACAGTATTTCGTTTGACCCTGTAATCGACTCTTCGAACATGGAACCGTCGATCTGGATCCGGCTTGCCAGGATGATCGAAGCCCATTATGATGCATATGACGGCTTTGTGGTATTACACGGATCAGATACCATGTCTTATTCGGCTTCTGCCCTGAGTTTTATGCTGGAGAACCTGTCAAAACCTGTGGTGTTCACCGGGTCTCAGCTCCCCATCGGAATGATCCGTACTGACGGGAAAGAGAACTTTATCACCGCCCTGGAGATTGCAGCAGCAAAAAAGGGGGGAAGAGCCGTGGTGCCGGAGGTCTGTATTTTCTTCGAATCTCAGCTGTATCGTGGGAACCGCACCCACAAACACAATGCGGAGCACTTTGAAGCCTTTTTATCGGTGAATTATCCGGTTCTGGCTCGTGCCGGTGTGCACATCAAATACAATGAAGTTGCCATCGGGCAAGCCTCAGGTGATAAGCTCCGGGTGTATACCCAGCTTGACAACAACATTGCCGTACTGAAGCTGTTTCCCGGAATCAGTCGTTCAGTGGTGTCTGCGATCTTGTCGATCGACGGGTTGAAAGCCGTAGTGATGGAAACTTATGGGGCAGGGAACGCGCCTCATCTCGACTGGTTCAGGGAAGAACTGAAAAATGCCATTGCACGGGGGTTGTTGGTATGCAACATAAGCCAGTGCCGCGGAGGATCAGTGGATCAGGGGAAGTATGAGACCAGTGCATGGCTGGTTAATATCGGCGTTGTCAGCGGATACGACATGACCACCGAGGCTGCCGTTACCAAGCTGATGTATTTGCTTGGCAACGGATATACCTCTGATCGTCTAAGGGAATATTTGCAAAAACCCTTGCGGGGGGAACTGCGTATCCATTAATCCTCTTCCCTGTAGCACGGTTCTTCATGCATGAAAGGATACCTGAAGTCGGTTGGCGGATTGAATGTTTCCTTGATTGAGCGCGGGTTGATCCAGCGCAGCAGATTCATGTAACTTCCAGCTTTGTCGTTTGTGCCTGACCGCCTTGCCCCGCCGAATGGCTGCTGACCCACAACGGAACCGGTCGGCTTGTCATTATAGTATAAGTTACCCGCGGCATATCTCAGGATGCGGCAGGCCCGGACAAAGGCCGTCCGGTCTTTGGAGAAAATGGCCCCGGTCAGCCCGTAAGGCGATGTTTCGTCGCAAAGGTGCAGGGTCTTTTCGTAATCCTCGTCTTCATAGATGTATATAGTCAGTACAGGGCCGAATATCTCTTCCTCCATGGTGGTAAAATGCGGGTCGGAAGTAAGGACTATTGTAGGATCAATGAAGTATCCCTTCGATTTATCCCCGTTGCCTCCGGCAATAATTTCCGCCTCCGGGGAGTCCTTTGCTTTTTGGATATAGCCCATGATCTTGTCATAAGCCTTTTCGTCGATCACGGCATTGACGAAATTGCAGAAATTGCGCACATCTCCCTTTTTGATCATGGCGATATTGTTCTTGAGCTTTTTCTCAAGGTCCGGCCATTTGGAGGCCGGGATATAAGCCCTGGAAGCGGCCGAGCATTTCTGCCCCTGGTATTCGAATGCACCGCGAACCAGTGCCGTGGCCACCTCGTCCAGGTCTGCGGAGTTGTGCATCACCAGGAAGTCCTTGCCTCCGGTTTCTCCCACCACCCTGGGATAGGTTTTGTACTTGTCAATATTGTCACCAACGGTTTTCCACAAGTGGTTGAAGGTGGGCTCAGAGCCGGTAAAGTGCAGTCCGCCGAGGTTCTCATCGTTCAGGGCGACGTCTCCGACCGTACTGCCTTTCCCGGGTATAAAATTGATCACCCCGTCAGGCATTCCTGCTTCCCTGTAAATCTGCATCAGGTAATAATTGGACAACAGGGCGGTTGTGGCCGGCTTCCAGACCACTGTATTCCCCAGGATGGCGGGTGCCATGGCCAGGTTGGATGCAATGGCGGTGAAATTGAATGGTGTCACGGCGAACACGAAACCCTCAAGGGGCCGATATTCGATGCGGTTAAGGTTGCCAATCTCTGAATGAGGCTGATCGTCATAAATTTCGGATACATAATGCGCATTGAAACGAAGGAAATCAACGGTTTCACAAACGGCCTCAATTTCCGACTGATAGGCATTTTTTCCTTGCCCCAGCATGGTGGATGCATTCATCAGGGCACGGTATTTTTCCGCGATCAGGCCAGCCACTTTCAGGGCAATGGACGTCCGATCCACCCACGACATCTCGGCCCATTCGCGGTGGGCCTTCAGGGCCGCATCAATGGCCATTTTGACTTCTTTTTTGCCAGCCTTGTGATAGGTGGCGAGTACGTGCTGGTGGTTGTGTGGCATTACCACCTTGCCTGTATCTCCGGTGCGGACCTCTTTGCCGCCAATGATCAGCGGAATTTCCAGCTCCAGTTCACTTTGTCGCTGCAGTTCTGCCTCAAGGGCATTGCGCTCGGGTGTGTCGGGTCTGTATTCATAAATTGGTTCATTGTTTGGCCGGGTGTAATAGAATTGTGCATTATTCATATATATAATGTTTAAATGTTTGTATAAATATGCCTTTACAAACAAATATACCGATTAAATGCCAGAATGTCAATGTGCTCAGATGCTTTCTTCTGCTTCTTTGACGGCCACGCGATGAGAGATGCGGATGCTCACTTCGTACAGTGCGAATAACGGAAGACCGACCATGATCTGGCTGAATACATCAGGAGGGGTGATCAGGGCGGCAAGGGCAATGATGATCACAAAGGCAAGTTTTCGGTTCTTCCGCATGGTTTCGGGGGTGAGAATTCCTGCCTTGCTGAGGAAGAAAACGAATACGGGAAGTTCAAACAATATTCCGGTGGCCAGAGTGATAGTGGTAACCGTGGTGATGAATGACCGGAGTGCGATCTGGTTACTGACCAGCCCGCTTACCTGGTATGACCCCAGGAAGTTAATGGACAAAGGCACAATTAAAAAATAGGCAAAAAGCACACCGGTAAGAAATAGCCCGGAGATAACCACCACAGCCCATCGTGAGTTGGCTTTCTCAGCCGGATTCAGTCCCGGCCGGATAAAGCGCCATATTTCAAAGACGATGTAGGGGATGGAAATGATGATCCCCACGATCAGGGAAACCACCACATGGGTGGTGAACTGCCCGGCGAGGTCAATATTGATCAGCTGCACAGGGTCTGCGTTGATGCATAAGGCTGGAATGGACAATTGCTGTGACAGCCAGCAAAAAACCTTGTTGGTGAGAAAGTAAGGTTCTTTGGGGGCGAGAATAATGTTGTTGAAAAGAAAGTCCTTGGCTGCAAAGGCTGCAATGGCAAATACCACAACGGCTATGGCGGACCGGATCAGGTGGCCGCGCAGCTCTTCCAGGTGGCTCCAGAAGGTCATGGTGCCGTCCGGGGGCTTCTGATATGTATGATCCCTGGGCGTCAAAGTTGCTTTATGTATAAGGGTACCTGATTACGGGCATCAAATTACATAAAAAAAGCCTGCACATTGAATGATGCAGGCTTTTTTCTGTTCTGACCCGGGAAGACCCGGTCAGACGGGTCTTATGCGGGGTGGATTGCTTCTACGGGGCAGACGTCTGCACAAGCACCGCAGTCAGTGCATACGTCAGGATCAATTTTGTAGATATCACCCTCAGAAATAGCATCAACCGGGCATTCGTCAATGCAACTGCCGCATGCAGTGCAATCTTCATTGATAATATAAGCCATCTCTTTGTTTTTTTTGGTTTCTAAAATCAGTTAATTTCCACCACAAATATACGGGCTTTCATAAATGGTTTTACATAATTTTCCCTCTGGACTTTAATTTGAAATTGATTTAAATAAAATTACTGATAACAGCATGTTACATCCCTCTGAAGAAAGAAAAAAAGTGCCGATTTTTCTAAGCGAATATGTAAGAATCATGTAAATTCGCAGAATTAATTGCTTATAAACGGTTTAGGTTTAAAACCTTTCAGCTTCTTATCTATAAAAAACAGTTGTTCGTTATGGTAAAAAATCATGATGTAAGAGAATTAGAGGATGTGGTGGTCAAATTTGTGGGCGACTCCGGTGACGGAATGCAGCTGACTGGCACCATTTTTTCCGACGTGGCTGCCTTGTCAGGCAATGACCTGGCCACTTTCCCTGATTTTCCCGCAGAAATCAGGGCCCCTCATAATACCATCGCCGGTGTGAGCGGGTTCCAGATGCATATGGGGAAAAGGAAAATTTATACTTCCGGCGATATGTGTGATGTGATTGTCGCCATGAATCCGGCTTCCCTTCGTGCCAATTTGAAATGGGCAAAACCGGGAGCCACGCTTGTTATTGATTCTTCCTCATTTGAAGGAAAAGCGATTGAGAAGGCCGGCTATATGGAGAACCCCCTGGAGGACGGATCACTTGATGATTATCGCGTGATTAAAGCCCCCATTGCGGATCTCACCAAAGAAAGTCTGACTGAAATGGGAATTGACAAGCGGATGGCAGCGCGCACGAAAAATATGTTTGTGCTCGGGCTGATGTTCTTTTTGTTCGGCCGTGAGCTGGATAAACCCAGGGCGTTTCTCAGGGAAAAGTTTGCAGGTAAATCGGACGTGATCAAGGCCAACGAAACAGCCATGCAGGCAGGCTATGATTACGGAGCGAAAGCCGAAGATATCAAATATGTATTCAAGGTAGATCCGGCACCCATGAAAAAGGGCTGGTACCGGAATATTACCGGGAACGTTGCCACGGCCTGGGGTTTGCTGGCCGCTTCCGAAAGGAGCGGACGTCCGCTCTTCCTCGGATCCTATCCCATTACGCCCGCCACGGAAATATTGATGGAGTTATCCAAGCACAAGTCTCTTGGTGCAAAAGTGTTTCAGGCAGAAGATGAGATCGCAGGGATCTGTTCATCGATTGGAGCCAGTTTTACCGGGTCTATGGCAGTAACGACCACTTCCGGTCCCGGACTGTCGTTGAAAAGCGAAGCCCTCGGCCTGGCGGTGATCACCGAATTGCCACTGGTTATTGTCAACGTGCAGCGGGGAGGCCCTTCAACCGGGTTGCCCACAAAAAGTGAGCAATCCGACCTCATGCAGGCGTTATTCGGCCGCAACGGGGAGAGTCCGCTCATGGTTATGGCTGCCTCCAGTTCGGCGAACTGCTTTGAATATGCTTATCTGGCATCCAAATATTCCATGGAGCACATGACACCGGTAATCTTGCTTACAGACGGGTACCTGGGATTTGGTTCCGAACTGTTTCATATCCCGGATGTGAATCAAATGCCCCGGATCAAACCTCCGATGGCCGATCCCAATGATCCAAATTTCAAGCCGTACCGCAGGGATGAAAAAACCCTGGTGCGTAAATGGGCACTCCCGGGAATGGAAGGTCTGAGGCATCGTATCGGCGGACTGGAAAAAACAAACATTGACGGAAATGTGTCCACTGATCCGTTAAACCACCAGCTGATGGTTAACATCAGGGAAGAGAAAGTAAATCGCATTGCTGATTATATACCCCTCCAGGAAGTGAGCGGAGATACTACCGGAGATTTGCTTGTCGTAGGCTGGGGAGGTACTGAAGGCGCCCTGCGATCAACGGTGAATCGTATGCAGGCAGAGGGACATAAGGTCAGCCATGCACAATTCAATTATATCAAGCCGCTTCCCAAAAATACCAGGGAGTTGTTTGCAGGATTCAAGAATATTGTGGTTTGTGAGCTCAACAGCGGGCAGTTTGTCAATTACCTGCGTATGCTTTATCCCGAATTTAATTATCACCAATTCAATAAGGTGCAGGGGCTGCCCTTCCACGTTCAGGAACTCACAGAAACATTCACTAAATTATTGGAGGAGAAATAATATGTTAGAAAATAAAAAAGTATCCAAGTCTCCAGTAGAACTGACCAAGCAGGATTTTGTGAGTGACCAGATGGTAAAATGGTGCCCCGGCTGCGGCGCACATGCCATCCTGGCTGCAGTAGCAAACGTTTTTCCCAGGATCGGTTACCGCAAGGAAAATTTCGCCATGATCTCGGGGATCGGATGTTCTTCAAGATTTCCATATTATGTGGATACATTCGGTTTTCACGGGATTCACGGGCGTGCAGCAGCCATCGCCAGCGGAGTTAAGATAGCGAACCCGGGTCTCAGTGTTTGGGTAGCCACCGGTGATGGCGACTCCATGGCAATTGGCGGGAACCATTTCATTCATGTGCTGCGGCGTAATATCGACATCAATATCATGTTGTTCAACAACAGGATTTATGGGTTGACCAAGGGTCAGTTTTCCCCCACCACCCCCATGGGTTCAGTGACGAAAACCTCACCGCACGGTACAATCGAACATCCTTTCACGGTATCCGGCCTGGTGATGGGCGCCCAGGGGACATTCTTTGCACGTGTTCCTGACAACAACATCAAGTTAATGTCAGAAGTAATGTATGAGGCCGCCAAACATGACGGAACATCTGTGGTGGAAATCCTCCAGAATTGTGTCATTTTTGCGGACGATATTCATGGAGAGATCACCAACCGCCAGACCCGTGACGACAGGCAGTTGTTCCTCAGGCACGGAGAGCCCCTGATTTTCGGAAAGAACCGGGACAAGGGAATCATGTTGCGGGGCAACCGGCTGGAAGTTGTGGAGATCGGCAAGGACGGAATCACCGAAGATGACCTGCTGGTTCACGATCAATACGATACGGATCCCAGTATCCATCGGATGATCGGCCGCATGAAGGCACCTGACTTTCCGGTGGCTATGGGTGTGATCCGCTCAGCCCCGGCCGACACTTATGATGAGCTGACCCAGATGCAGATTGAAACCGCTAAAAAGACCTCGGACATTCAGACAGTGAATGACCTGCTTCACAGCGGTAATACCTGGGAGATTAAGTAACAGACAGCTGTTCAGCTGACAGTCGTTGACCCGGGTCCAATACCCGGGTCAACGGCTGTTTTTGTATCTTTGGGGATGTATGCGGAAAATTGATGCACATTTACACGTTGACCTGGAGGGGATGGATGCCGACCGGCTGATCACCTACATGGACAATCACAGGATTGAAAGGTGCTGGTTGCTTACCTGGGAAGAAGAAGAATCACCAATTGAAAGATTGTACCAACATCTTCCTCCTGAAGAAGTGTTTGCCGCTTACGAGAAATACCCTGACCGTGTAGTTCCCTTTTACGCCCCGGATCCGAAAGCCGATCGGCTGGAGCAGAAAATCATCAGGGGCAAGGAACATGGCCTGAAGGGTTGCGGGGAGCTGAAAGTGACCCATCAGTGGGAAGATCAGCGACTGGGTACATATCTGAAAGTAATTCACAGGCATCAGCTTCCCCTGCTTTTTCATATGGAAGAACCTAGAATGCATTATGTGCCCGATGACCAGGGGGTGACTGAAAAAACGTTGAATGTGTTGTTAAACGGGGCCCTGAACGGGGTTGTCAAAAACCTGTTGCTCCGGTTTTCAAAAAAATCATCCATCCTGAAAGATCATATTGAAGATCATTTAACCTATTTTCCCGGTTATTTATTTGATTTTGCCGGACTTGAAAAACGGCTGAAACAATTTCCCGATCAGGTATTCATTGCACACGGCCCTCACTTTTGGAATAACATTGCTTCAGAGCGCTCGGGAATTTTATTTCATGAAAAAGGGCGCATTGACCGGTTTGGAATCATTGAACGCCTGCTTTCCGCCTATGACAACCTTTACTGTGATATTTCAGGAAAGAGCGGCTACAATGCCATGCGGCGCGATCCCTCCAAGGCAAGAATGTTTTTGGAAAAACATCACCGGAAAATTCTTTTCGGAACGGACAATACAAGTTTTGACCATGAGAGCCTGATCCGCTCCCTGCAGCTCCCCGCAGAAAAACTGAAGAATATTTTTTACCGCAATGCAGATGACCTGATTCCCGGTTAATGCTTTCCGGCCGGATGGTTTTTAACTTGTCCCGCACGGCCTTCCTCATTTTACTTAGAGGAGACACATCAAATAAATTTCGTGTACATTTGTTTGGATAAACAATGGCCATGGGCATCGTTCAGCGTGACAGTTTTCGCATTTCCCTGATTGCTTATGCAGGTGCCGTGATCGGGTACCTGAATAAGCTTTTTTTGTTTACCAATTTCCTGACCACTGAGCAGGTGGGGCTTGCAAATCTGATGATCACCATATCGCTGATCTATGCGCAAGTGGCGGCCCTGGGGTCCAGAAACATTATTCTCCGGTTTTTCCCCTTCTTCAACGACCCGAAAAATCAGCATCATGGTTTTCTTTTCGGTGTCTTGGCTTTGTCGCTTGCAGGATTTACCCTGGCCACATTGCTCTTCCTGGTTTTTCAGCGGCCATTTGTCATGCTTTATGGTGACTCCAGCCCCCTGCTGGTGGATTATGCGTTGTACCTGATCCCGCTCGGTCTGGCCACCCTGTTTTTCAACCTGTTTGAGTCGTATTTGCGTTGCCTCTACAAGAACGTCATCCCGTCAGTGACGCATGAGGTGGTACTGCGTTTGCTGGTAACGGTTTCCATCAGCCTTTTTGCGCTGGGAGTGATCTCTTTTCCGGGCTTTGTGGTGGTGTATGTGGTTGCCTATTGCCTGCCCGCGGTGATCCTCATCGGATATACCGCCGCAAAGGGCTGGCTTCAGGTACGGCCTGCGTGGCCGCCGCTGCTCAGGCGTCTGGGTAAAATAATGTTTGTATACGGGTTATACTCCCTGCTGAATAACCTGAGTACTTTCCTCCTGATCAGCGTTGACTCCCTTATGGTGGCCGGTATGATCAACCTGGGGGTTGCCGGGGTGTATACCACCATGATCTTTATGACGTCGGTGATGCTGATCCCTTACCGGTCTATGGTCAAAGTTTCTGCCCCTCTGATCGCGGCTTATTGGAAAACACGCGCCATGGGGCACATGGAGGAGGTTTACCGTAAGGCTACCGCAGGCAACCTGGTGGTGGGGGGGCTGCTCTTTCTGCTGCTGTGGGTGAACCTGGATGCCATTTTTTACTTTATGCCGGATGAGTATCAGGCAGGTCGTTATATTTTTCTTTTACTGGGGATCGGGAAGTTGTTTGACATGAGTGCCGGGCTGAACGCCACCATTCTGACCACCTCCAAAAAGTACAGGTATGACCTGTATTTTACCCTTGGGATGGTCGGGTTTGCCATTGTGGCCAACTTGCTTTTTATCCCCCTCTGGGGGGCTGAAGGTGCTGCTTTCGCCAGCATGCTGACCCTTGTGTTATTCAATCTTGTTCGCCTGATCTTTATTTATGTACATTTCGGGATACAACCCTTTGAAAAGCGGCAGTTATGGGTGCCCGGCCTGATGGTGGTCATCATGGCCGCCTCGTGGCAAACCGGCATGGGTCCGAATGTTTTCGCAGATCTTGTCCTGCGTTCATTGATTACGATTGTGCTTTTCCTTTGGCCGGTCTGGGTGCTCGGGATATCACAGGACCTGAATTTATGGGCACGTAAACTTGTAATACAGATTGCTGACTATTTCAGGCAGTAATTATTGTTGGATGAAACCACACCGGGATTGATGGTCCGATATTTAATCAGAAAAATTAGCGTGTACAGTACTGTCGGGTATTTTTACCTCAGGCGGATGATTAAACAACACCCCGCCTTGCGGAAAAAATGGACCTACGACAAAAAAGCAGGGATTGCCTTTGAGCGGTTCATCAAAGAGATCCCTTCAGACAAGGTCTTTGTGCATGTGTCACTTTCAGCGGTGCGCAGTTTCACCCCTGGTCCGGATGTGTACAATTACCTGCGCAACCTTCTGCAAGATCGTTTTTCGCTGGTCGTTTCACAGGCATTTACACCAAAGGTCAGAAAAACAAAAGTATTTGATCCTGAAAGGGAAATTCCGGCTTATGGTGCTTTTGCCCGGCAGTTTTTCCGCGACAGCCAATTCAGGAACCACGATCCCTGTTATTCGGTCATGGCCCGCGGGGCCTGTGATTTTAAAAAGGGGGACCTCTCTTTTTCGCGGGGGGCTGTTTTTCGCCAGATGGCAGATCAAAATTTTTATTGTCTGAATATCGGCCTGGATTTCGTGACCTGCAGCCTGATCCACCTTGTTGAATATGAGCAACGCGTGCCGTACCTGGATTTTTATGATGATGAATACATCATCCGGGAAAAAGGTCAGGACACCTTACTATCTTATCCCATCCACGCAAACCGTCCCGCTTATTCAGTCAAGGGCTTTGTGTGGTGGAACAAGATCCGTCTGAAGCGGGATCTTGCAAAAACACGCATTGTCCGGACACATAAAGCCGGTGGTGTGCTGCTTTATGCATTCAGCATGCTGGAGTTGTATCACTTTGTGACAGAAAAAGTAAAAGCAGACCCCTATTACCTGATCAAGTGGTGAACCAGGGGGTTAATCAAAGCCCTCCACCCCGATATTAACCGCTACTTCATGCACACGGGTGATAAATTCCATCTGGTCGCCGGCCAGGATGTTCCTGAGTTGCTCCAGCTGGTCACCCATCATCCGTTTCACCATGTCGCGTTGTGCTTCCGGCATATTCTCCAGTTCCCGTTCCATTTCCCTGAGGCCTGCTTCTGCTTCCTGCCTTTCTTCATCAGAAAGCGCATCGTCCAGCCCTGAGATGATGGTCACTGTTTCCCAGGGGATCAGCATTCCCTCGTGATTGCGATAGTCTCTGAACCGGATGACCGGTTCTACCTCACGCACCATTCCGTCTTCCATGGCGGCCTGCACAGAAAAAGCCATTTGCCGCATCACCCAGCTCTGGGTGTCGATAAAAATACGCATGTCTGTCAGGGTTTCATCCAGGTCATCCTCGTCTTCCAAAAGGCCCTCGATCTCTTCAATGTAAATGATGTGGACTTCGTAGCCGTCAATTGTTTCGGTGCCCTCGAAAATGGCATTGTTCTGAAGGACTTCAAAAGTCTCGGGAGAAAAAAGTTCCGCATCAGACACACTGGAAGTGCTTTCCACTCCGCCCAGAACATCAGTTTCTGTGCGCGACCTGAAATAGGGACGTCCATTCTCATATGCTTTTTTGTAATAGGTGGTGTACATGTCGGATACCACCTTGTAATCATCAATGTTTTCAATGGAACGTTCGTATTCCTGCCGGACAGTTTGCAGTATCTCAGCTGCCCTGGTGTCGGCCGGCTGGGCCAGCGCCGGAATGGCCATGCCAAACGACAGGCCGGAGATCATCAGGGTCAAAGCCCATTTTGTTAAGTGTTTCTTCATAATTCATCCTTTTTGGTTTGTAAGACTGAAGCGAAGCAGATTGAAATGTGCAAAACGTTTCTGGCACGTTGTTGTTTAATCAAATGTAAGGATTCCTTCAGTAAAATCAAAAGCCGTACCTTTGCACCCTTCTAATTAACAAGATCATGAGCGAAAGATTTTACAGTGAGTTCCGTGACTCTCCTGATTTCGGAAAAGCATACGGTAAGGTGCTGCAGTGGATCCGCAGGCATACCGGGACTGCTGTTTTTTTGAATTCCAACGGATATGGTCATGATCAATATTCCGGTTTGCCCTGGGCGTTCGCTTTTGGTGCAGCCGATCTCTTTGCGGGTCCTTTTCGCAATACTTTTCAGGAGCTGAGGGATTTTGCCGACAGCCATAACGACTGGCTGTTCGGCTTTTTATCCTACGAATTGAAAAACCAGCTGGAGAACCTGAATTCAGAGAACCCGGATCCGATGGGAATGCCTCCTGCCCATTTTTTTCGCCCGGTGGTTGTGGTACTCCCCGGTAAAAGGGGTGGATGCCGCATCGGTTGCCTCCCTGGCTTTGGTAAACTGTCGGATCCTGAATATGTCTATAATGCCCTGATGTCGGCAGAGGAGAACCACCTGGTTCATCCGGGTGTTCCTGGTCTCCAGCCCCGTGTTTCCAGGGCCCGTTACCTTCGTCAGCTTCACGCCATTAAAGCTCATATCCAGGCGGGAGACATTTATGAACTTAACTATTGCGTGGAATTTTTCCGGGAGAACATAAACGTGGATCCGCTGGTTTTTTACGACTGGCTCAATCGCTCCTCGCCAACACCCTTCTCCTGTTTCTATATGCTGGATGAGAAATACCTCATGTGTGCCAGCCCCGAACGTTTTATGAAGAAGCAGGGAGAGCGACTGATAGCACAGCCTATCAAAGGGACCAGTGCCCGCGGCGACAATATGGCTGAAGATACCAGGAGTCGCCAGAAATTGTTTGAAGACCCCAAGGAGAGAAGTGAGAACGTGATGATCGTTGACCTGGTGCGTAACGACCTGTCACGTTCTGCACAAAGAGACAGCGTGAAAGTGGAGGAGCTTTTCGGGATTTATTCTTTCAGTCATGTGCATCAGATGATTTCTACGATTGTCTCCCGCCTGGATCCGTCCTGCCATTACCTCGATGCCATCCGCTATGCATTTCCCATGGGGTCGATGACGGGGGCCCCGAAAGTCAGGGCCATGGAGCTCATTGAGCAATATGAAGACACCCGCAGGGGGTTGTATTCCGGATCTGTCGGGTACATCAGCCCGGAAAAAGACTTTGACTTCAATGTGGTCATCCGCAGCTTGCAGTATAATGCGAAAAATGCGTATCTTGGCTATATGGCCGGTGGTGCCATCACTGCAGCCTCTGTGCCGGAAAGGGAATATGAGGAATGTCTGCTGAAGGCCAGGGCTGTACTGGGCTAAAACCTTATCAATTGATGAATATGAGAAAGTTATTTGTGGTGGTTTTTTTTGCTGCCCTGATGGTGTGGACACCGTCCCGGTTGTATGCCGATGAACGCAGCGTGGATGAGCTCTCCCCGCGTGAGCGCGTGTTTGTGGGAGGATTTGTGGGGTTGCAGTTCGGGACTTTTACCTCCATCGGGGTGCATCTGCATGCCGGTTATCGTATTACAAACCGCTTTTCTGCAGGTATCGGCGGAGTTTATCAGTATACCCACGATAGCTGGGGGGTAGACAATTATTCTTCTCATACCTACGGGGCCAATGTATTTGCACGCCTGCGGACGGTTTCCAATCTTTTTCTGCACGGAGAATATGAGAGGTTATGGCTTGAGTCGCGCCGCCCGCTTCCAACAGGGGTAGTCGGGGAAGAAGACAGGCCCTCCATCCGTGAAGACAATTTTCTCCTTGGGGCCGGCTATGCACTGCATCTTTCGCATCGGGCACGACTGAACCTGTTGCTCCTTTATAACTTCAATGAAAACAGCCAGGCCTATATGGACAACCCGTTTTTCCGCGTAGGGGTTGATGTCAGCCTGTAGATCAACCCGGTTCCGGGCTGCGCGAAGCTGCACGGAACATCAGGTCTGCGGCCTGAAGGGTTTTCAGACGAAGGTTTGGGTGTAAATCAGTGTCTTGCTCAAGAAATTCCCAGGTAGCCGTAACGCTCTCCCGGCAGCCATAGCCCCTGAATGTGGCCTCAAGCCAGCGTAAGGGGAAAAAGATATCACCTGTTTCCTGAACTTCTTCCAGCAGTTCGAGGCCCGGGGTTATGAATTTCACACTGTGCGAATGCCTCAGTGGGTGATGGAAATAGCCGAGACCTTCAATTGCCCAGGGTTCAGGCCGCCGGTTGTCAGGGTTGGCAAGACCATAAAAAAATGCTTCCCGCACAGACGGGTCAGATGACAGCGCCGGTTGTACAAAGGCAATACGCCTTTGGCGGTCCGCACTGGCGGTATGCTCTTTCAGCTCCTGCAACAGCCGGGGTGCCTCCGGGTGGTCTCTCAGTTTCAGGGCTGCAATCAGGTTGAACCGTCTTTCTTCCGGTAATGAATGTCCGGGTATTTCCGGGGACCCTTCCAGGAGGGCTACCAGCCTGTTGGTACCGCTGTCGGTGAGAACCACGGAGGCATAATACCCAAGGTAGCTGTTTTTCTCAGATGCCGGGCTTTGCTGCACTCTGTCCCACAATAAACTTTCCAGTGCCGCCGCATGGCGCATCCTGGCATCCTGATCAAAAAACCGCCAGAAAACTTCATCCAGGTTGTGCAGGAGGTAAGTGGCAATTCTGTGGCTTTCTTCCCGCCTGATCTGTGCTTTCAGCTCCCGGAAATATGTATAGACATCCCCCTCTCCGTCCAGGAACCTTTCGTGCATCTTCAGGTAACGGGCCGCCCTGGCGGTTTCCTCATCCATCCCTTCCGTGGATATCTCCGGCATCCCTGTTCCATAGATCCAGCGTTCACTCCATTGTTCGAGATCCTGTTTGCTGTGGCGGTCAAAGATTTCCGCCAGGTCGTCCCAGTCGGCATTGTCCATGGCATAAGTGCGGAGATATTCCTGTACCGCCAGGCGAAAACTCTCCTGTCCCATAATTTCTTCAAGGTTGCGGAATACAATGGGTGCTTTGTTGTATATAATGGCTCCGTACAAGGTGCCGGCCAGCTTCAGATTTTCCAGCTCCTGCTTGATGGGATGCGTGCCCTGGCTTCGGTCTACGGCAAGAGCCCTGGGGTAATGGGTCAGGAAAAATTCAAGTTCATGGTTAATTTCCGGGTATTGCGGATGGGTGATTTTGTCGGCCATGAATCCGGCAAACACTTCTTTCAGCCATACATCATCGAACCATTCCATGGTCACCAGGTTGCCAAACCACATATGGGCCGTCTCATGGGCGATCAACGCAGCCCTTGACAAGGCCTCCGTCCTGGCCGGCTCTTCGTCAAGGATCAGCCTGTTGTCGCGGTACCATATGGCACCCGGATGCTCCATTCCGCTGTACTGAAACCCCGGCAGCAGTGCCATCTCAAACTTTAAAAAGGGATAGGGGATGCCCGTGTAGGTTTCCAGCCAGTCCAGGGCACTGAAATGCAATTCAAAAATGTCATCCAGGTTGGTTTGTAAACGGTCGTCTCTGTCTTCCCGGTGGAAGAGGGTGATGGTTCTGTTTCCCCTTGTCATGGATTCAGTTTGAAAAACCCCGGCAGCAAAAGCGAACAGGTAAGTGGGAATGGGCTGATCCGGTGAAAAAAACATGGTGCGGCGTCCGTTTTGCTGTTGTTCCAGGGTCAGTTCACCGTTGGCAATGGCCGTCCATGTTTCAGGCAGCTCCAGATTCAGTGAAAAAACGGCCTTCAGGTCGGGTTGGTCAAAACAAGGGAACACAGTTGAAGCACGATCCGGAACCACCAGGGTGTATAAAAACTCCTCTGACCGGTTCATGGCCTGTTCACCGGAGGTAAACTCCACATACACCCTGTTGTGTCCCTGCCGGATGAACGACCGGGAAAGCAGCAGGTGGCCGTTCACCATGTCGTAATCAGCCGCTTCACCGTTGATTTTGACCTGGTGAATATGGTCACTGCCTCCATCGAAATCCAGGATGACATCATTGGGCGGGTCTTCGTGGGTAAAAGTGATGGTGGCTGTTCCTGCAACCGGTTCAGCTTTTGTGGCCGGGATGTGAAAAGAAAGTTCATAGGCCGGCCGGGAAATCTGATTATATCTCTGGCGGGCAAGTTCCTGGCTGACTCCTTTCTCGGGGAGCCGGCTCTGGTTGTTCAGGCAGGATGTGCAAAATAATGCCATTGCAAGGACAAAAAGTACCGGAAAGAGAACAATTCGCATGGGATGGTATAATGTTGGTCTGCACGAATATACAGAGAAATTACCTGGTAAATAAAACAAAATGAATCCTTCCCGGTTTTACTTAACAATAAAATTGTTTATCTTAACAGTATATTCATTCAACTAAAAACGGACGATTATGAAAACCGATCTTGACATTGCCAGGGAGGCTGAGATGCGCCCAATTACGGAAGTGGCGGCCAAGCTGGGTGTGGAAGAGGCTGATCTCTACCAGATAGGAAGATACATGGCCAAACTGCCCCTTAAACTGATTGATGAAAAGGCCGCATCCAAAAAGAAACTGGTGCTGGTCACCGCCATTACCCCGACTCCGGCCGGTGAAGGAAAGACCACCACCTCTATTGGTCTTTCTGAAGGACTGAATAAGATGGGGGTGAAGTCCACCGTCGTGATCCGGGAGCCTTCACTGGGCCCTGTTTTCGGGATCAAGGGGGGAGCTGCCGGCGGCGGACGCGCCCAGGTGCTTCCCATGGAAGACATCAACCTGCATTTCACCGGGGACCTGGGGGCCGTGGAAAAAACGCATAACCTCCTTTCAGCACTGGTCGATAATCATCTGCAAAGCAAGAATAACTTTTTGAAGCTTGACCCGCGGAAAATTGTCTGGAAGCGGGTGATTGACATGAATGAAAGGGCCCTGCGAAACATCATCATAGGTCTTGGAGGAAGAAAACAGGGTGTTCCCCGTGAAACGGGTTTTGACATTACGGCAGCATCAGAGGTGATGGCGGCATTGTGTCTGGCCAAAGACCTGGAAGACCTGAAAGAAAAGTTCGGAAATATCCTGGTTGGTTTTACCTATGACGATGAGCCTGTGTATGCCAAAGAGTTCAAAGCTGAGGGTGCCATGGCGGCCCTGATGAAATATGCCATCATGCCCAACCTGGTACAAAGCATCGAAGGCAATCCTGCGATTGTGCACGGGGGTCCCTTTGCGAACATTGCGCAGGGCACCAATACCCTCATTGCTACCAGGATGGGGTTGTCCTTGTCTGATTACGTCGTTACCGAGGCTGGTTTTGCTTCCGAACTGGGAGCGGAGAAATTCCTGGATATCAAATCCCAGTATGGTGGGCTGACGCCCAATGCTTCGGTGATCGTAGCCACCATCCGGGCCCTGAAGTATCACGGCGGGGTCAAGCTGCCATCGCTCAAAGAACCCAATCCTGAGGCTGTTACCAAAGGCCTGGAAAACCTGGAAAAACACATAGAGAACATTCAGCATTTCAACCTGAAGCCTGTGGTGGCCATTAATAAGTTCTATACGGATACCGATGAGGAAATTGCCATTGTGAAAAAGCGTTGTGAAGACCTGGGAATAAGGGTGGCCATTTATGAAGGATGGGAAAAAGGAGGTGAGGGCGCCCTGGAGCTGGCAAAATTGGTGAAGGAGGCAGCCGACAGCTGTACCACATGTTTTACCCCCCTGTATGATTTTGACTGGAGCATTGAGAAAAAACTTCATACCATTGCGACCAAACTTTACGGGGCTGATCATGTGGAATACACGGTGAAAGCAAAATCCCAGATCGCCCAGTTCGAGCGTCTCGGCCTGGATAAACTGCCTGTTTGTGTGGCAAAGACGCAAAAGTCCCTTTCTGATGACCCCTATAAAATTGGTCGTCCAAAGAACTTCACCGTCAAGATCCGGGAATTCGAAGTGGCATCGGGTGCCGGATTCCTCGTGCCCATTGCCGGAACCATTATGCGTATGCCCGGCCTGCCGTCACAGCCATCGGCGGAGAATATTGACATTGACAATGACGGCAATATTTCAGGCTTGTTCTGACAAGTGACATTGCCGGAAAATACCGGTTTCTGTAACCTTTTGTTCAATTATCAGTATAATTCAGATATACGGAACTGGTGTAGAATTGATTTTACTGATAATTATGAGACAGACAACAACAAGTTGCCTTGCTTTTTTTCTTTTATTTGTGTGGCTGGGCGTACCGGCCATTGGTGCGGAAGAAGTACCGGAGACAACTGATGACTATAACCGTTTCTCTTTCGGAATCAGCGGAGGCCTGCTGATCCCTTTCACTGATGTGAAAGAGCAGAATTTCATGCCTGCCTCCGGCGAAGATGGTTTTGGGGCAGGACTGATGCTCAATTATCATGTATCGCCGGTTCTGACATTACAAACCAATTTTCTCTTCGGGGAAATGACGGGTATCAGTACGGATGATAACCGGAAGTTTGAAACGGAAATGATGCACGCATCCCTTACGGCCAATGTGAGTTTAAACGGGTTGCTGGCCCCGCGCAGCAGTACCAACCGCTGGATGAATCTTTACGGGTTTACCGGGCTGGGTGCTGTTGCTTTCGAATCCAGGCTGATGGAGCTGCAAACCGGCAATGTGCTTCGGTATCCTTATGACGAAACCCAGGAGGGAGAGACCCACTACGCCTGGGTAATCCCATTCGGTTTGGGTGTGAACTTCAGGGTGTCAGACCGGGTTGATATTGGGGTGAAGTCTTCTTTTCAGTACGCGATGACGGATGAGCTGGATGCCAGAGTCGTCACAGGCAGCAGAAAAGACATGTATAACTATACAAGTGTTGGTTTCACTTTCAGGCTTGGGAGCAATACCAATTCAAAAGACTGGGCACCCATTGAGCGTGCGATGTATCCGGGTGATGTGGACAGGTTGAACCATCTTGCCTCGCGCATGGATTCCGTGGAAGATGATCTCACGGGAGTTGGGGAGAAGCATGACCGGGACATGCAGGCGGTAACGGATGAAGTGGGTGAACTCACCCAGGCGCAGATTGAATTACTGCGTCATTATGAAACGCTCAGGGAAGCTTTGGATGACATTGAACGCAAGATGGAGGAGAAGGAGGAAGAACCGGAGGAAACACCCGAGACCTTTTATGCCGTCCAGGTGATGGCTCACAAAAAAGACCTGAGCCTTGAAGAGGCCGGCGCGTACCTTGGTATCAATGACCGGCTCCGGAAATACTACATCGATGGCTGGCATAAATATATTTCAGGCAGCTTTGATACACTGGAGGCCGCCATTGTTCACATGCGTAAGCTGTGGGCTGCCGGCGTCAGCGATGCCTTTGTGGTGAAATACGAAGAGGGGGTTTTGGTACCCAAATAGTTAAGGGAGGCAGATTATGGATGTAAGCCGTTTCATTTCCGGTCAGTGAACATCCATTTCTGATCAGTGAACATCCAGCCCGTGGCGCATATAAATCAAATGTTCCAGGGTTTTCAGGATCTCTTCCATATACTCATTCACCGCTTTTACACTCCCGGGCAGTGTGTAGATCAACGTTTCCCCGATCAGACCGGCCACACCGCGACTGAGCAAGGCATTGGGCTTGTCTTTGCCGTATTTTACCCGTATCATTTCCATGATTCCGGGAATTTCCTTGTCGAGCATGGGGCGAACGGTTTCCACGGTAACGTCCCGGGGTCCGATGCCCGTACCACCTGTGGTAATGATCACATCTACCTCATCATAAGTGGTTTTCTCTATCAGGACGCTCAGACTGGAAGCGTCATCCGGGATAATGGTGTGGGCGACCTCAATGTCGCGCGGAAGCTCATTATAATGCTCATTGAGAATCTCAATGATACGCGGGCCACTGCGATCGGCATATTCTCCCTTGCTCGCCCTGTCGCTAAGGGTAACCACGTGGAACCGGAACCGCCTTGGATGATAGGTCAGCACATCCCCCGGTTTTAATGAGCCCTGGCGAATCACCCGGGCAAAGATCCCTTCTTTTGGCATGACGCAGTTGCCTACTTCCCGGAAAATGGCACAGGCAGAACCGTGGCAGGATTTTCCGATCTGGGTAACTTCCAGTTCCACGTTTTCACCGGAGAAACGGTCGAGGGGCGAAGTTTTTACCAGTTCCACACCTTCTGTGGTAATGTTCTCGGCAAACTCTCCCGGTGCGATAGGTCTGCCGGCCTGCCCGGAGAAACGGTCGACGCTTTCTTTGCCAAGCAAGCTTACCTGCCGGTGCCAGGGGCCTGAGTGAGCATCATCCATTACGCCATGATGGTTCAGTGTAATTTCCTCAACGGGTTCTTTGATGGTCCCTTTCTCTTTGGATATATTGACGGATAAAATTTTCAGTTCCATAAATTCAGATCTTTTCTTTTTCCAATAAATGGATGTTTGTGATTACCATTTGGTTGTCCACTGCTTTACACATGTCATATATGGTAAGCAGGGCGGTACTGACTGCAGTAAGGGCTTCCATCTCCACGCCGGTCTGACCGTTGCATTTTACCCGGGCTTTTACCCTGACGCCCCGGTTGTTGGCCTCGTCAACGATCTCTGTGTTTACGTCCGCTTTGGTGATTTGGAGCGGGTGGCAGAGGGGGATCAGGACGGAGGTTTGTTTGGCTGCCTGAATGCCTGCTACCTCAGCCACCGTAAGTACGTCGCCTTTTTTGATTTGGTTCTCTTTGATGAGGGAGATGGTGCCGGGTTCCAGGCTGATGAATCCGGATGCAATGGCGGTTCTTTGCTGCACGGCCTTGCTTCCGACATCCACCATGTTGGCTTTCCCGTCTTTGTCGATGTGAGAAAATGATGACATGACTATTTATATTTTTTGTACAATTGATCAATGCTTTTGGGGTCGCCGATGATGGTCAGGGAGTCTCCTTCCTTCAATGTGGTGTGTTTGTCGGGTGTAAACACTTTATTCTTTCTTCTCATCAATACAGGCAGGGTATCAGCAGGAAGGTCGAGTTCCCCTGTTTTATGGCCGATAAATGCTCCGGCGGGGGAGTCAGAAACAAGGTCCAGGGAAATATAACGCTCATGGTGCAGCAAATATTCTTTAACACGCTGCTCGTCTTTGCATTCCAGCATTTTTTTTACAAAGTTGTCCCTTTCAAGGATATCGGAAATGCGCACCAGCAATCGCAGATGCTGGCGCTGATCGCCGGCCGGACTAACCAGGAAGAAGAATACATGGATTGTGTCGGTCGAATGTATGCCTCCTTTTTCCACCTTCCTCCTGATCCCTTTTTTGGACAGGACAATTTTCAGTTTCGGTGTCTGAATCTGCTCAAGCTGACCATGCAATAATGATACCTGGGGATGCAGCAGACTTGGATCAATGGGGGATTTCTGCCGGAATGCAGCTTCGATCTTTTCAGGGTCCTTTTCGAGCTCTTTTGAAAAGCTTTTTGACACCTGGGTCAGGAGTTTATCGAAGTTGTCAAGGAAGCGGGTTTTGATCAGGATATCGGTTTCTATGATCAGGTGGTCAAAGGGGTCATCTTCCCGCAGGCCTTTTTCCTTCAGCAGCTCAATAAACTCCCATTCAAGTCCGGGATCCTGGTATTTCCCCATCCTGGCGAACCAGTGAAAAATTGCCCCTTCCCGGCGGGTGTTTTTCCTGCCGTACCATCTGTACCATATATGTGCAAGGAGAAAAACACCTGCACCAAGCGCCAGAGGGAGCGCCCCCATATAAATAATCAGTACACCGTAAACGGCAATCCCGAAATACTGAACGTAAGGAAACAGCGGAGACCTGAATCCCGGGTCGTATGAAGGGATCTTGCTGTTTCGCATAACAATTACCGACACGTTGACCAATAGCATGATGACCAGGTGGACGGTACTTGCCATCTTGGCGATTTCATCGGCGGCCAGTACCAGGATAAAAAATGCGACAATGGCTGAGGTGGTTATGATGGACACTCCAGGGGTGTAAAAACGGTTGATTTTGGCAAATGTCTGGGGGAGCAGCCTGTCTCTTGCCATGGCAAGGGGATAGCGCGAAGCCGACATGATGCCTGCATTTCCTGTGGAGGCGAAAGCAGCAAATGCCGCAATTACCAGAATAAGCAACCCGGATTCACCCGGCAACCAGCTCATGAATGCTTCACCGGCTGTTGCAATGGGAGTCAAGTCTTCTTTTAATGCAGTGTGGTCAAGCACTGCAACCACAACAAATACGCCGAGGGTATAAATGGCCATGGTTGCCAGCAGGGAGAGAATCATGCCCAGCGGAATGTTCCTTTCCGGGTTTTTCACCTCCTCGGCCACGCTTTCGATCTTGGTCAGCCCGGCGTAGGAAATGAAGACAAACCCGATGGTGGTCAGCAGGCCCATTGGCCCGAAAGGCAACACGGGAGTGTATGTGTCTTTCAGCTGGGTGGTACCCATGTCTCCGAATATGAAAATGAATCCCTGGACCACAAAGAATGTAAGGATAACAATAAGTGTAACGACCAGTATTTTCTGCAGGCCGGAGCTTTGTTTTGCCCCTATGAGATTAAGGAGCATAAACACGATGGTAAGACTCAGGGCCACCACTTTGATGGGCAGATCCAGGAAAATGCTGGTGTAGGCTCCCAGGCCCACAAGGGTAAAGGATGTTTTCAATACCAGGGAAGAATATACACCGAACCCCCCCAGATTGCCTGCCATTGGGCCCAGGCTGCGGTCAATGAAGTAGTAAGAGCCACCAGCCTTGGGCAGTGCAGTAGCCAGTTCGGCGATGCTGAACATGGCCGGCACCATGAGCAGCCCGCTCAGTAAATAGGCCAGTACAACGGCGGGACCTGCCTGGGCATATGCCAGCCCGGGAAGCAGGAAAAACCCTGAACTGAACATTGCGCCCGTGCTGATTGCAAACAGGTCAAACAGTCCGAGCGATTTTTTAAGTTTTGTGTTTTGCGCGTTACCCATGTGCTATATCAACTATAACTATTCCCGGCAATTCAGCCTTGGTTGCTGTCAGCCGCCAATGTTGTGGAAACAATTGCTGAAGCTTACGGTGCCTTTTTCCGGTTTATTCCCCAGTGCCAATTCCAGTGCTTCCCGGATGCCAGCCACACGAATATCGTACGCGAGGTCACTGAAGAGGCAGGGTTTGACTTTGCCATCGCTGGTCAGCCGCAGGCGGTTACACTGTTTGCAGTCGCCACCGCTGCCTCCTTCCACAATGCCGAAATGTCCGGTTTGCAGGTCCATTTGTTTGATGAACCTGACCTGCAACCCGTTTTCACGGCAGTAGGTTTTTAAATCCTGCGCGTCCCGGCTGTCATCTTTTTCGCCCAGCACACAGTTGACCTTGATGGGTGAGAGCCCTGCTTCCTTCGCAGCCTCAACTCCGGCAAATACTTTGCGAATATCCCCGCCGCGGGTTAATATCCTGAATTTGTCAGGATCCAGGGTGTCCAGGCTGATATTCACCCTATGTAATCCGGCCTCGGCCAGCGGAGCTGCAAAGCGGGTAAGCAGGGTGGCATTGGTTGTCATGGACAGATCCCTGACGCCCTGAATCCCGGAGATCATCTTCACAAGATCAACAATATCCTTGCGCACCAGCGGTTCCCCTCCGGTAAGCCTTACTTTGTCAATGCCCATGGAAACAGCCACGGCCACCACATCCCGGATCTCCTCAAAAGAGAGAATGTCTTCATGGCTTAGCAGGCATGGGTCGTTCTCTGGCATGCAATACCTGCATCGCAGGTTACAGCGGTCTGTCACCGAGATGCGGAGGTAATTGATGGGGCGTTTATATTGGTCTAACATCCGTATAATCTCCTTTTTTCAGTTCAAATGTGCCTTTGGGGATGCGCATGATCCCGTTGGCCAGGCTCATGGCGTGTATGTGTGCAGACCCGTGATAACGCGCCGGCACCACTGTGCCCTCCTGGCTGATGTGTGCCGGAATGAATTCCACCCTGTCGGCTTTCTTTCTCTTGTAGTGCGTGTCCAGGGGCATTTTCAGAACCAGCGGCAGGTATTGGTGCCCCATCATTTTAAACAATAAAGGCTTGACAAATACCTCAAAATTCACAAAGGATGAAACCGGGTTACCGGGAAGGCCGAAAATCGCTGCGTTTTCCGTTGTTCCAAACACGGTGGGCCGCCCTGGTTTTACGGCCACTTTCTGAAACCGGATATCTACCCCGTTTTTGCGCATGATCTTCGGGACAAAATCAAAGTCACCGGCAGACACGCCTCCTGTGAGTATCACCACATTGTTCTCAGCAAGGGCTTTGCCAATGGCACGATCGGTGTCTTCTTCATTGTCCGGTATGATGCCCAGGTAATTGGGCTCACAATGTGCTGCCCTTACCTGGGCAATGAGCTGGAACCCATTGCTGTTCCTTATTTTTCCGGGGCCGGGCGTAATATGTGGTTCAACCAGCTCGTCGCCGGTGGAGAGAATTCCAACCCGCACCTTTTTGGATACCAGCGGGCTGGTGCATCCGACCGATGCCAGGATGGGTGTATGCTGGGGAAGGATCAGTGTTCCCTGGTCGAGCACCCTGTCTCCGGCCCTGACGTCCTCGGCTTTACGGGCAATATTTGAAGCTGTTTTCTCACCCGTGAAACGGATATGTCCGGGGGTGCATTCTTCTGTGTGCTCCACCATGATCACGGTATCGGCCCCCCCGGGCACCATGGCTCCCGTCATGATCTTACTGCATTGCCCCGGCCCGACGAAGGCGGTGGGGATATCTCCCGCCGCCAGCACTTCAAGCACCTTCAGTTCTTTGTCCAGGTCCGCCTTCCTGCAGGCATAACCGTCCATGGCAGCCTTATGGAAGGGAGGCATGTCCACATCTGAAAGGATATCTTCTGCCAGTATCCTGTAAAGTGCATTATTAAAGTCAACCCTTTCGGTGCCTGTCCGAATGGGTGTTTCCAGGGTAATGGCCATGGCTTCTTCAAAAGGGATCATTGTGTTTGTGTCTTTGTTGTCAATGGCGGTTTTGTAAATCAACCACATTTACATGTCGATCACATGGTATTCATGCTTCAGGGTGTCGATCATCAGCAGCTTGTTTTGCAATACACCCTTTTTGCCGAGCAGTATCTTGACTACCTCAGCTACCTGCAAAGATGCTGCCAGGGCTGGTGTGAATGAGGGATTTCCCAAATGAACTTCTGACCCCTTTTCCACTTCACTGTCCAGGTAAAGCTTTTCCAGGAGGCGATCACCCGGCATAATACTTCCGATCTGGGCGTACCAGCCGGCAATGGCACCGAACACCATCGGAATCTTCAATTTTGCTGCAGTGCCCTCGATAATAAGGCGGGTGGGGATGTTGTCCAGGGCATCGCAAATCAGATCGTGGCCCTGAAGTAATTCTTCCGCATTATTCGTATCAAGCCTTGTCTGCTTTGATACCACACGAACATCCGGGTTGATCAGCCTTACCCTTTTTTCTGCTTCTTTCGCCTTGGGTTGCCCCATATTGTCAGGGGTGGCCAGCAACTGCCGGTTCAGGTTGGATGGTTCAAACACATCCCCGTCAATAAGGGTCAAGCGGCCAATTCCTAACCGGGCAAGCATTTCAATTATGTGCCCGCCGAGTCCTCCGCAACCCACCACCGCGATGTTGAAATCCCTCAGCTTCTTGTTTTCTTCTGCACTGAGCATCTGTTCATTGCGGATATAGCGCTCCGACAAATTCGTCATATTTCTTCCTCCTGGTTTTGAACGTACGAAGTTACAAAAAACCCGTATACCAATTGCCTTTCACGGCCACAGGCAATTTGCCGGCGGCATATTTCCGCCTGAAGGAAAATATTCGGTAAGTTTGTACTTTACACGCTTAAAAGTGCAGCAGGTTGTTAATATTATAACGGGGACTATGCTGAAAAACTGGAAAACAGGCCTGGTTTTTTTATTCCTGAGCGGGTTTATACTACTGTTCATTGTGGCTCCATTGGCCGGGATGTTTCTGCAGACTTCCGGATCTCAGTACCTGGAAACCCTGGCTGATTCCCAGGTGAGGGAAAGCATCCGGCTTACATTGCTGGCATCACTGGCAGGTGTAATGATATTTGGCATTGCGGCCATACCCCTTGCTTATGTGCTGGCGCGAAAATCCTTTCCCGGGAAAGGATTTGTTAACGGTTTGATCGACCTACCTGTAGTAATCCCTCATTCTGCTGCAGGAATCGCCATCCTGGGGATTGTCAGTCGCGGCACCCTGGTCGGTCAGGCCGGGGAAGCTGTCGGGATACAGTTTGTGGGGGGGGTAGCCGGCATTATTGTAGCCATGGCTTTTGTAAGTATCCCTTTTCTGATCAATGCCGCACGGGATGGTTTTGAAGCCGTTCCGGAGAAACTGGAAAAAGCGGCCCTGAATCTGGGGGCCTCCCCCTGGCGGGTGTTTTTTACCATTTCGCTTCCACTGGCCAGGCGCCAGGTCCTGACAGGGCTTACCATGATGTGGGCCAGGGGACTGAGTGAATTCGGCGCTGTGGTGATCATCGCCTATCACCCTATGGTAACTCCGGTATTGATCTGGGAGCGGTTTGCCTCATTCGGGCTGGCCTATGCCAGGCCGGTTGCAGCTGTTTTTGTCGTGGTATGCCTGATTATATTCACAGGGATGCGCCTGCTGGCAGGGGCCTCAAGCAAAGGAATGAAACAAAGATAAACTGAAGAGGAAAAATTCGCAATTACATACCGGTTCATGCTGGAACTAAAAAACATAAGTGTACGTCTTGATTCGTTTGTGCTGGAGGGAGTGAACCTTGAGCTGGGAAAAAACGATTACCTCGCATTGCTTGGGGTTTCGGGTGCCGGGAAAACGGTGTTGCTGGAGGTGCTGGCAGGATTGCTGAAACCGGCCGGCGGGGAAATCCTTCTGAACGGGGAGAATATCACCTCCAGGAAGATCCAGCACAGGCGGATCGGCCTGGTGTATCAGGACCTGTCCCTTTTCCCTCACCTGAAGGTGGCCGCCAACATAGCCTATCCGTTACGCAACAAAAAATATACAAAGCAGGAGTTGCAGGAAAAGGTCAGGCAACTGGCCCGGGAAACCGGCGTGGAACATCTGCTGGACCGTTATCCGGGAACCTTGTCAGGCGGGGAGGGTCAGCGGGTGGCACTTGCCCGGACCCTGGCTTCCGATCCTGACGTGTTGTTGCTTGACGAGCCTTTGGCGAACCTGGATGTAAAATTAAAGACGGGGTTGCGTGCCCTCCTGCGGCGGATTCATGAGCAGGGGAAAATGGTGATCCATGTGACGCATGATTATATGGAGGCCGCCACCCTGGCCAATAAGGTGGCAGTGATTGAAAAGGGGAGACTGGTTCAGTTCGGAACACCTGACCAGGTTTTCAGGCATCCGAAAACGGAATTTGTGGCACGATTCAGTGGCATTAAAAACTTATTCCGATGCCGGGTTGAGCAAAGCAAAGAACAGAACGGGATGCATCATGCAATTGTCGGCAGTGAGCTTTCCATCGGGTTCCTGTCGGATAACGGGAAAAATGTGGGATATGTGATGATTCCCCAGGAAGACATCATCATTTCGGAATCACCCCTCGAGACCTCCGCCGTGAACAGTTACCGGGGGCTTATCAGGGAAGTCTATCTTTCCGGGGCCGGTATGGAAGTGGTGGTGGAAGCCGGGGCGGAGTTTGTCGTGTCGGTGAGCAGGCAGTCTGTCGAAAAAATGGGCCTCCGACCCGGAAAATCCATCTGGATCACCTTTAAGGCTTCTGCTGTGCGGTTTATTGCTTAGTGGCGGCTAAAGTAGCGTTGACTGGGTAACGGGGCCAACTGACACGGTACCGGGGTCAACCTGTTTTGTTTGTATGAAATAACCGACAAACTTTTTGCTTCAGGCAATGTTGTATTAACAGGTACTTTTGCAATGCATTTGTTTAAATTTAAATTTGTTTCAGGATGAAAAAGACGAGGTTTTTATCTTATATGTTTTTATTGATCTCTTCCGGCTTTTTGATGTCATGCCAGGCGGATGTGCAGGAAGAGTCTTTGCCGAATCCCAAAAATATCATATACTTTGTAGGTGATGGAATGAGCTATAATTCTGTGCTGTCCGCCAATTATTACCAGCACGGGGAAGCCGGTGCCCAGGTTTACGAGCAGGATGACTGGCTTCAGCTGGCGCAAGCCACTTATATGGCCGCAGATATCCGTAACGGCGATACAGTTTTTATGAACGGTTATGCCCCACGCACCGCCTGGGAAGTTGATGCTTATCTTTCTTCGGATTACACCGACAGCGGGGCTGCAGCCACAGCACTGTCTACAGGTATGAAGACCTTTGGCGGATCCATCGGCATCGGGTTGTACGGAGATACCCTGACCCATATCAGTCAGGCCGCAAAGGCCCTTGGGAAATCCAAGGGGATCGCTGTCAGCGTGCCTCTGAGTCATGCCACTCCGGCAGGGTTTGTGGCCCACAATGAGGCAAGACATAATTATGAGGAGATCGGGAAGTATATGCTTTTCCACACACGGCTGGATGTACTGATGGGGGCAGGTCACCCCTATTACAACAATGACGGGCGGCCGGAGGATATGTCAGCCCGTTATATCGGCAGTGATGAGATATGGGAGCAGCTTGCAGCCAATGATGGGCGCACCGATTTTTCCAATGATACACAACAGCTTTACTTACAGGATGTGGACGGAGACGGCCAGCGTGACCCGTGGACCCTGATTGAAAACAGGGAAGATTTTCAGGCCCTTGCCTCCGGATCAGCCCCCAAGCGTGTGCTTGGTGTTCCAAAGGTGTATTCAACCCTGAATTACGGACGGTCAGGAGAGGAAGAAGAGATGCCCTTTGCACAACCGTTCAATGAAAACGTGCCGACCCTGGAAGAGATGACGCGGGCTTCCATCAATGTGCTGAGTCAGAATGATGAAGGCTTTTTTCTGATGGTAGAGGGCGGAGCAATTGACTGGGCCGGGCACGACAATCACCTGGGTCGCCTGATTGAGGAGATGACAGACTTCAATCACTCCGTTGAAGCCGCTGTGGAATGGGTAGAGGAAAACAGCAGCTGGGATGAGACCCTGATCATCGTGACCAGCGACCATGAAACCGGTTACCTGACCGGGCCGAACCATCCGGAACCGGTCAATGATCCGGTTGTAAACAACGGGCAGGGCAACATGCCGGAGGTTCAATGGAACTACGGAAGCCACACCAATATGCTTGTGCCTTTTTATGCCAAAGGCCCCGGTACAGAGATTTTTGCCTCTTTTGCCAATGAAAAAGACCCCGTAAGGGGCCCTTTTCTGCAAAACACCGATATCGCCAATGCGATCTTCCTGATGTGGGGAAGGCCGGACATAGAGCTGCACCGGCTTAATGAATAGCCTTCATGCTCAGTCCAGATAAATGTCGTAAGGCATCCTGGTCAGGATCCCGGTCATTTGACTGGCATCGTTGATTTGCCTGTAATACCGGTAGTTGTCTCCCAACCTGCGCTGGATAATGCGTTCCTCAATCCCGCCGAAATCTTCCATGATCCGGGTCAGAAAATCCTTTCGCTTGGGGTATTCCACAATGTGGTAGTCTTCAAGTTCGGCCATTGAGGCAGCCCTTTCGATGGCAAATCGCAAGCCGCCGAATTCGTCGATCAGCCCGTGCTGCCTGGCTTCTGCGCCGCTCCAGACACGGCCGCGACCCAGTTCATCCACCACAGATTCCGGCATGTTGCGACCCTCAGCCACATGACCTATGAAAGTGTCGTACACCTCTCCGATCATTTCCTGAATGATTTGCCTTTCAGCGGGTCGCATGGGCCTTGTGAGGGAACCCATATCTGCAAACTCATTGGTTTTCACGTTGTCAAACGTGAGGCCGATCTTTTCATTGAAAAACTCCTGCATATTGGGGATCATACCGAAAACCCCGATCGACCCGGTGATGGTATTGGGGTGGGCGATGATCTCATCTGCTGCACAGGCTATATAGTATCCGCCTGAGGCAGCCACATCGCCCATGGAGGCAATTACCGGCTTTTCCTGTGCGGCCAGTTTAACCTCCCTGAGTATGACATCCGAGGCCAGGGCACTTCCACCCGGAGAGTTGATGCGGAATACAATTGCTTTAACCGATTCGTCTTTCCGGGCTTCCCTGATGGCTGCAGACATATCTATGGATCCGATACTGTTTTCTCCGCCCTTGCCGTCAATGATCCCTCCGCTGGCATAGACCACGGCAATTCGGTCCCTGCTGCGTGGTGTGATCATATGCCGTGGCAGGGGAGCGCGCCTGTAACGCTCCAGAGACACGAATTTCACATCCTCATCCTCTTCCAGATTCGTTTTTTCACGCAACAATTCAAGGATTTCATCCCTGTAGGCAATGCCGTCGATCATGTCGTTCTCCATGGCCATCCGGGCATTCCTTGTGAGTAATCCATCGGCCACCATATTCAGGTGGTTGATGGAAAAGCCACGTGACTCCGCAATATCTGCGGTCACGTTATTCCAGATGGATCCCACATAGGATTCGATCTGCTCCCTGTTCTCCGGGCTCATATCTTCCCGGAAAAGGGGCTCCCCGGCACTTTTGTACTCGCCGTGCCGTACCAGTTGCGGGTCAATGCCCAGTTTGTCGAGCATATTCTTCAGGAATACAAGCTCTGAATTGATGCCCCTGAAGTCAATGGCCCCCTCAGGATGGAGGTACAGTTCATCTGCGACCGAACCAAGGTAGTAGGCGGACTGCATATAGGCTTCACCGTAGCTGATGATGAATTTTCCTGATTCACGGAAATCTTTCAGGGCATTCCTTACTTCAAGGATGCTGCTCCAACCCGAAGGAACGACGGTCAGGTCCAGGAAAATACCCTCAATGTTCTCATCTTCTTTGGCTTTCTCAATATTTTTCAGCAGTTCGTTGAGCCCGATTGATTTTCGGAGTGACATGGTCATAAAATCGAAGGCTTCAAATGGGTTTTGGCCTTCCCGGTCCGATAATTCAGTGCTGAGCGTCAGCTTCAGCACAGATCCGGACTGAACCGGTGCATCGTCTTTGGAAGAGAAAGTAGCGATGGAAGCAATGACCCCGATCATTAAAAACAGGATAATCACAAAGGTCAGAAAGAACCCCAGCATGGAGGCGAACATAAATTTGAAGAATTGTTTCATGGCTTGGTCTCTTTAAAGGATTGAAATTGGAGGTGTGTATTAAATATTCATTGGGTTAAAGATAGGAATTATCTAAATTTTGATAAGCCGTTTTTTTTATTCAATTTTGTCCGGGGTTATTCCGGGTTTATACGGTAGAGGCATGCACAGGGGATATCTGTTATTTGGCGGTAATTCGGGAGATGTTCAGCGGGCGTTTTCCCTGGCTTCTTCAATGATGGAGGAAGCAGGGATTTTTACCGTCAGGGAGAGCGCGCTTTATAAAAGTGAACCCTGGGGGATGGGGCCGGACGAACCAGAATTTCTGAATAAGGTTGTTTTGGTAAAAACCCCGATGTCGCCCCTGGAGTTGCTCCGGAATTTGCAGGGCATTGAAAAGGAATTGGGCCGGGAAAGACAGCCGGGAAAGGTGTTGTCCAGGGTTATTGATCTGGATATTCTTTTTTTCGATGACCTTGTAATGGATTCTCCGGAACTGACAATCCCTCACCCTCGTTTGCATCTGAGGCGATTTACCCTGATCCCCCTCCATGAGATTGATCCGGGGCTGAGGCATCCGCGTTTAAAGCAAACAGTGAGAGAACTGCTGGAAAATTGCATGGACAATTCCAGCGTAACTAAAATAAGCGGCCCCCCGGACACCGGTTCGGCCCTTTGAAAATTTAATCCACATTGAAATGCGGTATAATTACATTGCGATTGAAGGGAATATAGGGGCCGGGAAAACCACCCTTGCCAGCAAAATTTCATCCCTGTATAACGGAAAACTGATCCTTGAACATTTTGAAGAAAATCCTTTCCTGGAAAAATTCTACCAGGATCAGGACAAATATGCCTTTCCCCTGGAACTTTCCTTTCTCGCCGAAAGGTATAAGCAGCTGCAAAGGGAGTTGTCTGAACAGGACCTTTTTTCTGATTTTACCATTTCTGATTACTTTTTGAATAAATCATTGATCTTTGCCCGCAAAACCCTGGGGGAAGACGAGTACCAGTTGTTCATGACGCTGTTCAACATAATGAATGCCAATGTGCCCCGGCCTGATTTGCTGGTACACCTTTATGTGTCTACCGGCAGGCTGCAGCAGAACATACGTTCCAGGGGACGTTCCTATGAACAGCAGATTCCGGATGAATACCTGGAAAAGATACAGGACAGCTATTTTAATTACCTGAAGCAGCAACCAGGGTTGCGGATACTGGTGCTCGATGTAAATGCCATTGATTTTGTGGCTTATCCTTCCCATCTTGAGATGGTACTGAATGCCATTGACCGGGATTACCCCATAGGGATGAGCTCTGTGAGGCCGCTACCCTGACTGTGGTGATAGATTGTTTTCAGAATATTCACCGGTGAACGGAGTTGCTCCCCCGCTGGTTGTAAATAAAAAACGCCCTGGCTTGAACCAGGGCGTTTTTTTATGATCTGTGTTTTTCGAAACCTGTGGTTACAGTACGATGCTCTGGAACTCACTTTGTCCGAAGAAATCCAGGAACTCAAGGTCATTGACGGCGATCTGTGCCATCTCAGGGTTGAGTTCGATGGCCCGGCGCATGTTGTCATACAGTGCTGTGGCATCGTTGTTTCTTGCAGCAATGACTGCTTTCAGGTAAGCAACCTGGGCGCATTCAGGCGCGCAGTTCAGGGTGTTTACAGCCTGGGTCTGATTGCCTGCCATGAGTTGGGCCAGTGCCACATTAAACTTGCAGGTGTGTCCGGAGAATGAGTTCAGGGCAGCCTGGTATTCACCTTTTCTGATCTGGGTTACCCCGATGTTGTAGTCAGCATCAATGCCTTGTGCCTTGGCTGCTTCGAACATCGACATGGCATTTTCATCGTCATATTCCCATGCGGCAATGATGCCCATGTTATTCTGAACGTGGCCATTGCCCGGGGCAAGCTGATTGGCTCTTTCCAGGTATTCAGCAGCTTGTTCTGCATCACCTTGCTCAAGCAGAACCACAGCAGCATTGTTGAATCCTTTGTGGCTTCTCGGGAACAACTCCTGGGCCGAGCGGTAAATGGCCAGTTTTGTTTGGGGGTTGTCAGTGAGTGTGGCTGCAAAAAGCAGCTCCTTCTCGTCAAGCTGGGAAGGATCGCTCAGGGCAAGACCTGAGATCTCTTCGTGCGTCCGCTTGGGCTCATAGGCATGTACAGTAATTTCAGCACGACGCAGTGGCTCGAGTAATTCTTCGATTTCCTCATAGATCAGCGTCATGTCCTTAATTCTTCTTTCGCGCTCTGCAGGGGCGATCTGCGAATTGATCACATTGGCGATCGCCTGCTTGTCGGGCAGGTTGGAAGCTTCCAGCTTGACCATAAAACCATCAAAGTCTTCACCTTTTGCTTCAACCCTGAGTTCGGGCATTTCCACCTCATTGTCCTCAAAAAGCCCGGTAATATAGTTTTCACCGGTTTCTGCACGGTCTTCTGACAGCTCCAGGTTAAATGCAACTTCCCCTTCGGGAGAAGCCCATGCATCTACGTCAACCGCTTTGAGCTCCCAGCCCCTAAGGATGAATTCTGTGAGGTCTTCAATTTTTTGCTGAGCTTCGTCAGCGCGGTTGAGATCAAGGCGCCAGTTAAGGTTGTGACGCATGTAAGCAAAATAGATATCCGCAGACCTGGAAATAATCACTTCTTCCTCATACTCATGGGGTGCCAGTGATCCTTCGTGGTCCTTTTTGATTCTTTGTGACGTCATGATCACTCCATCCGCTACTTTTCTCTCGGGAAGTTCCCTTGCCCTGTCTTCACGGCCTTCGCGGTAAAGTTTCGCGCGTATGTAAAGCTCTGAGTTAAGCATGTCGGGATGGTAGTCTACCACGTTATTCATGTTGAAGTTGGTGATCCGGTCACGGTTGACCATGGTTCCTGTCGTAGTTGTACTGCTACCGCGCAGCGTGACAGTTTCCAGTTCCGTTTCGGTGTCCTGATATTTCAGCACCGGGGTAAGTTCCACCACAGCATTGCGGTGAAAATAGCCTTCACCAACCCGTCCGTCAACATTCGCGGCAACTTGTCCCCCATGATTTTCCAGTGGGTTGGTTTCGGGCGTATAGCGAATCCCCTCGTCATAGTTCCTCGCCATCCTGTTTAGCCCACAGCTTGCGAAGAGTCCCGCTGTAATCAATACTACAGCTAAAAGCTTAAAGTTAATGTTTTTCATAAGTGCTTGTTTTGTATTGGTTAATCTTTT